>NZ_VCCF02000001.1:5297005-5604162 GCF_005938045.2 Pseudomonas sp. KBS0710
CGTTACCCTGGGCAACCTGATCGCGTTTGCCAAAGGCTTCGAGCCGAGCATGCGCATGATTGGTGGCTTGGGCGCCCTGGACAACCCACTGCTCAGCTCCCACCTGTTCGGCTTCTTTTGCGTGTATTGGCTGTACCTGTGTGTCACCACCAAACGCCTGCGCGTGCTGTGGCTTAGCGTGCCCGCCTTGATGATCATGACCCTGGCAATTCTGGCCACCGGCTCCAGAACCCCTTTGGTCGCGCTGGTTATGGCCGTACTCTGGATGGGCCTGCTGAGCCGCAACCGGCGCTCGGCGCTGATGGTGGCCGCCCTGGTGCTCGCCGCCGCCGGGCTGTTGCTGTTTTACCCGCAACTGATCACCGAACGCGGCAGCTCATTTCGCTTTGAAATCTGGCGCATTATCCTGGACCGCATCGCGGATCACCCATGGATCGGCCACAGCTACGACTCCGAACTGTACGTAAAGCCTGCCAACTACGATTTCGAGCCGCTTCGCGAACCCCACAGCTTTGCCTTGGGCGTGCTTTATTACATTGGCATCATCGGCTTTATCCCGTGGATGTTCATGCTCGGCCGGGGGTTGTACACCGGCCTCAAAGAGCGCGCCCAGCCGCTGTTTATCCTGACATCCTCGCTGCTGGCCTACGGCATCGGCGCGGGCCTGACCGAAGGCGGTGGCATCCTGTCGCGGCCCAAGGAGCACTGGTTCCTGCTGTGGATTCCCCTCGCACTGATCGCCGGCCTGAGCATCGCCAAGCGCCGCCACAGCCTGCTGCGCCTGGTGGTGAGCACGCCCAAGCCACAGGTTTTCAAAGCCCTGTGCGAAGGCGCGCATATTGTCGAGGAAGACGGCCTGGGGCCTAAAGTCCTGCGCCTGGGCGATGGCAGCTTCCTCAAGCTGTTCAGGGCGCGCCGCTGGTACACCTCGGGCACGTTCAATCCGTACTCGGAGCGTTTCGCCAACAACAGCGAACACCTGCAGGCGCTGGGCATTGCGTCGCCGCCGATCCTTGACCTGTACAGCCTGCGCGACGGCAGTACAGCCGTGCGTTACCAGCCACTGCCGGGGCTGACCTTGCGTCAGGCCTTGCAAAGCCTGGACAGCAGCCTGCGCGAATCCTTGATCGAACGGTTTGGGCGGTTTATGGCTCAACTGCATGAACGCGGCGTCTACTTCCGCTCCCTGCACCTGGGCAATGTATTGCTGCTGGAAGACGGAGAGTTCGGCCTGATCGACGTGGCGGATATGCGCGTCTATCCGTCAGCGCTGCGCAACACGCTGCGCCAGCGCAACCTCAAGCATATGCAACGCTATGCACAGGATCGCAATTGGTTGTTCGAAGCGCACTTCGAGCAATTGGCCAAGGGCTATGCCTTGGTGGCTTCGCCTCAAGCCACGCTCAAGATCCGCGAGCAGGTACTCACACTCGCGCGCCCGGCGGCCTGACAGCCGACCAGATCCCTAAGGTGGGAGCGGGCTTGCTCGCGAATGCGCAGTGTCAGTCACCGAAGATGTCGACTGATCCACCGTATTCGCGAGCAAGCCCGCTCCCACAAAGTGTAATGATCTGACGTTGGTATCAGTCTTTTTCCAGCGGGGAAAAATACAGGCGGGCCAAGCCGCGCCACGTCTTCTTGTTCCAGGCCCGAAACGGGATCTGCGCCAGCAGCTCTCGCGCCAACGCACGGTTGCGGTTGGAGGTCTTGAGGAACATGGAGCTGAGGAATTTGTAACGCACCTCGTCATACAGCGGGTGATCACTGAACAACGCGTATGAGCGCAGGATGTTATCGATCATGAATCGATGATTCTTGTACGAATTGGTCGCGTGCTTGCGGTAGCGCGCCATCACCACGTTCAAACCATCGATGAAGTACCCGGCGTGGGTAATCTTCAACTCGATCAGCAAGTCTTCCAGGCGAATCTGCGGGTCAAACCCACCGACCTTTTCCAGCGCCTCGCGCCGGATCATCAGCGTAGGCGCCGGCGGGTAAGGTTTGCGCTCCAGGAACATGTCGTCGAAATCCAGGCGTCGAAACGGCACGTCACGGCGCTGGCGTTTCTCCGGGAACAACTCGCCCTGGGAGTCGATCAGCTCGATATTGCCCGCGCAGATACCCACCTCAGGCTTGCCATCCATATAGGCCACCTGGGTCGCAATGCGCTCGGGCATCATGATGTCGTCCGAACCGAACGGCACGATCAGTGGCCCCTGAGACCGCGCAATCGCGCCATTGAGGGTGTTGGTCAGCCCCTGGTTCTGCTGCACACGAAAGTCGAACTTGTGATGCTCCTGCAGACGGCGGATGCGCTCGACACTGTCGTCAGTCGAGCCATCGTCCACCACCAGCAGTTCGATATTGGGATAGGTCTGGTTCAACACACTGAGGATACTTTCCTCAATGTAGGGAGCATGGTTATACGACGCAATGATCACCGTGACCAAGGGCTGACTCTGGTTCATACATTCTTCCCGCGTGCTTGAGCCAACCCTGAATCAATCAGCTCCAGGTATTCCTGGCGGAACACCTCAATGTCATGTTGCGCCTGAAGGTACTGGTAGGCCTGCTCGCCTTTTTGTGCGAGTGCCTCGTCAGGCAGCGCCAGGTAAGTGTCCAGCGCCTGGGTCAGTTGGGGTACGTTGGCCGGCTCCACCGCCAGGCCGCCGGCGCCTTCGATCAACGGCAGCATGGCCGGCACGCTGGAGGCAATCACCGGCAGGCGCCCGCTCATGCCTTCCAGCAGCGCCAGGCCCAAGCCTTCTGCCAGCGAAGGCATTGCCCAAATGTCAAAGGCACGCACGTATTGCAGTGCGTTTTCCTTGAAGCCCAACAGGTGCACGCGTCCGCCCAGGCCAAGGCTCTGGATTTGCGTGGCCAGGTTGGCCTCTTCGCGCCCGGCGCCAATGATGGCCAACTGCGCGGTGGGGTATTTATCTTTCAGCGCCGCAAACGCCTGCAGCAAATAGGTGTGGCCTTTGACCGGCACCAGCCGGCCCAAGGCGCCGATCAACCGTACCGCAGGGTCGATGCCCAGCAACTCGCGCGCACGCGTGCGTGAATGCTGCAAGCCTTCGGCCTGCTCGATGTCGATGGCGTTGGTAATCGCGTAGGTATTCTGGTCGGTAAACCCGCACTGGCAATCGAGCAGGTACTGCTTGACCGCCGGCGACACGCCGACAAAACGCCAGTGCGCATCGATCCAGCGCTGCGCCTGCTTGCGGCGGTAGAGACGGTCATACTCGCCAAAACCGTGGGAGATGCCGATGCACAACGGGATCTTCAACCAGCGGTTGAGCTGCAACATCATGTTGACCGGCTTGAAGCGGTTGCACACCACCACGTCGAACTGTTCGCGGCGGCAGAACTTATACAGTTGCCACATGGCGCGCAGCCGCAAGCCTTTGAGCGACTTGTCGGAAAACTCGAAGTAGACCGACTTGGCAGCCCGGCTGACCGGCTCCCCAGGCGCAGGCTGGCCACGCAGGAACGCGGCGGTGACCTCGTAGCGCTCGGCAGGCAATGCCTTGACGATCTGCTCGGCCAGGTCGGCGAAGTCATGGGATTTAACATTGTAGTCAGGCTGCAGTTGCAGGACCTTGAAACGCCGACTCATAACTCTCCTCGATGGAAACCTGTGGCATCAACCACCCAGGTTGTTTCAGCCGCCAGCGTCTCGACGTACTCGGCGTCAGGCTCCGGTAGCAACGGCCATTGATTGCGTTTCCAGCAGACAAAATGGAAATACGGAAATTCCCGCTCACCATCCCTGTCATTGGTCAGCCGACCCTTGTTCCAGAACCATTGATGCGGGAAGCGATCACTGCCGTCGTGCCATTTGATCACACCACCGGGCGTACTGAACGCCTCGGTGAACTCACTGCGCCGACGCCATGGGTTGAACTTGCCGACCAACTCGAACAGCGGCTTGGGGAAATTCTTGCGCCACAGGAAAATCCGGCTGAAGGCGCCTTCATCCAGCGCATGATGCGCCTGATCGGTGAAACGTGCCTCCCAATCCTTGATCTGCATGAACGCATGCCGCTTCCTGGGGGTGTTACGCATCAGGCACAAATGCCCGGCTACCCGCCGCTCATGGGTTGAAAACAAGTCATAACTGGCCAACCGCTCGGCGGTGAAATACTCGCGCAGGTTGCCGTAGATCAGGTCCAGATCGCCAAACGCCCAGAAATCGTAGCCGGTGAGGCGGTCAGCGTGGATATGCCCCAGCGCCGGCTTGATGTCACACAGTTTGTACGGCGCCTGGGGCGCAAAGTTGATGTACAGCCGCCGGGAGACCAACGCGCAGTAATCGGCAAAGGTAATGCTTTCGATGCGGACATTGCTCGGCACATTGGCCGGCATCGGGCAGTCGCTGAACAGCAACCAGTCGACGTCGGCGTTGTGGCGGCAGCTTTCGAGGAAAAACGGCATCCAGAATGGCCAGCGGCCAAAGTAAGGAATAATAAAAAGGATGCGGGGGCACGGATTGCTCACGGGGGACTCACTGTCATTTTGTACTGGGGCGCGCTGCGCGCCACCACGTTGCTTAACGTTACTTGTGCTTGATGAACCAAAAGAGTTCATGGCGCCGAATGGCCTTGCGGAAAAACTCGTTCTCACCCCACGGCGAGACGGCTCTGCCCGCCAGCAGACGCTGTATGACCCGCCGCACCCGCCGTTTGAACGGCATCCGCGGCTGCAAATCATGCATCATGCCCAGCGACATGGCCTTTTCACACTGCCGCTCCTCCGATACCGGCAGGCAATATGGTTGCAAAATGTAAGCAGAATCGAAGCATGGCGGCAAAGCGACACTATTGCCCGAATCCCCCATCGGCCAGCGGTCGTTGTCATGCAGGTGGTTGGCGTAGCCGAGCAAGGTGGTCGGCTGCCATTCCAGGCCCTGCAAGGCTTCCAATACAGCTTGCTGAGCGCAGATATGGTCAGGGTGTGGATCGATCACCGGATGCGGCAACACGATGACCTCAGGTCGCGCCATCAACAGCACGGCACGCAGGTCCGCCAGCAGGTTGTTCCAGGTCGGCTGGCCATCGGCATCGGCGGGCAGCGGGAACGGGTTGAATTGGCGGAACAGGCGAATATCGCTCAACTCGGCTTCCCGCGACGCAATGGCACGCGCAGGCTCGGCTTTCATCGCCGCCAACTGCAGGCAAAAATACCCGAGCTGAACGCAATGCTCCTGCGGCACGCCAGCCCAGCGCGGCACGGCGATACTGTCCCAGGCACGCAACCGGCCCTTGAGGCGCGCCGCTTCAGGCTTGCCCAGGCCCATGTGCTGATAATGCTCGGCTTCGATCTCACCGGCGGTCAGCGTCACGATCCAGGGCTGTGCTGCCTGGCGGTACAGGCCAAAGGCAGCCAGTTCGGCATCGTCGGCATGCGGCGCAATCACCATTACCCGCTGCTGACGCACATCCGGCTGGCGGAACACCGACAGCACAGGCTCACCCTGTACCCGGCAAAACCGGCCACGCAACAGCAACTGCCCCGCCAGCAAGGCTTGCGCCTGGCCGGTGAGGTTGAGGTAGCGCAGGCCGTTGACGCCGCGCTCGAACACTTGGCGGTCACCGCCCGGCAATGCGACATACGGGTCGATAAAACGCCCCAGCAGGTTGCTCTTAAGGCGCAGCGCGAGGATCAAGGTCTCATCACCCGCCAGCTCCAGCGCCTGGCCCAGCACCAGCCGGCCCGCATCCAAAGACACCTTGGGCTGCTCGGTATCGGCGGCAAATTGATACTGATAGTCGTCCTTGGGCGAGTAAAACAGATGGTCGGCAAACCAGGCTTCATGGGCCACCCAAGCCAGTACCGCCAGCAGCAGCGGCAACCACCAGGCCACCAGTAAACCCACTGCAATCAGTACCAGCAGGCTGACCAGCAGCACGATGCGCTTATTGCGGCGATGGCGCTTGAGCAGCGCCTGCTTGCGACTTGTCGAGGCACTCATACCGTAAACACCGGCACGGGGTTGCACCAACGGTCCTTGTACTCGCGGTCCGCGCGGCCGAACGAGAAGCGCAAGGGCTTGCCGACTTCCCGCGCCTGCTCCCAGGCACTTTGCGTATTGAGGAAGCTCAGCACACTACCGGGGCTGAACGCGCGGGTTTCGGGGTCTACGCCGCCATTGATGTACTCGACGCTGATCCACTGCGGCGCTTCAACGCGATACACCAATTGCACGGCAATCGGCGCCTCGTTAAGAAAAATCACCGAACCGATCAGCCACTCACGCAACAGCTCGATCACCTGCGCCATATGCGCGGCACCAGTGGCGGCAAAGCCCCAGCGGCGCTGGAACAGGTCGCAGTAGATAGCCGCCAGCTCGGCGCTGGTGAAGTCCTGCACCGGCCGCACCACACCGCCCGCCTCTTCCAGCAGGCGCAATTCGCGGCGCTGGTTGTAGCGAAATTTTTTCGACAACTCTTCGGGGGTACGCGCCATGGCCAACTGTTCGGCCTGCAGCTTGATACCGGTAAAACCGCCTTCATTCAGGCCCGACAGGTAACGCGCGCGATGGCGCAGCGGCGCCTGGGCATCGGTGGCGGCCGGCAGGATCAACTCGGCGTTGCCGAGGTCGAACAAGCCTTTTTTGCCGTTGCGCTTGAGCACGTCCTTGGACAACGCCAGGTCGCGCCCCCAAGTTGCAATGCAGGCTTTAAGCTCGCCGCCCTGCTCCCAGGCCAGATAGCGCACTGGAATCTCGGCCAGCCCGGCCAGACGCTCGACCACCTGCGGATGGGTGGCGACACTGCCGCCAAAACGTTGCCAGGCGTCGCTGTAGGTCGGCGCGTCAACCACCGACCAGCCACGCTCGCGAAAGCCTTGGAATCGATTGAGCATCAAGCCCTCGCGGTCAGTTCGGTGACAGCAGGCAACTGCCAAAAAGTCTCGCGCACCGCCTGATCCGAAAACTGCTGGTGCAGGCGCTCAAGCATCATCTCGGCGCACTGCTGGTGTTGCTGACGGTCCATCGCGGCCAAGTGCCGAAGGCCCTGCCCCAAGTGGTCGGCATCGCCAAACGGAAACAGGATGCCCACGCCTTCAACCACTTCCCGCGCGCCGCCACACGACGTGGCGAGCAGCGGCACGCCGGCGGCCATGGCCTCCAGCAGCACCATGCCGAACGGCTCATGGTCGGAGCTCAGGGCAAAGACGTCGAACGCACGGAAATACCGGCGCGCATCCGGCACCTGGCCGAGGAACAGTACGTGCTCGGCAATGCCCAGCTCGCGCGCCAGCGACTTGAGGTCTTTCTCCAGGCGCCCGGTGCCGAGGATCGCCAACCGGCTCTGCGCCGGCAAATGCGGCAAGGCCAAGGCAAAGCCTTTGAGCAAGGTGGCTTGGTCCTTGTCCGGGTGCAGGCGGCCGACGTTGCCGACCACCCACTCATCCGGCGACAGCCCCAAGGCATCGCGCGCCTCATCGGCCGGCACCTGCAACGCTTGCATGGCCTGAACATCGATGCGGTTATACAAGGTCTGAATGCGTGCCGCGGGCCAGGCTGGCAGACAGCGGCGCATATCGTCACGCACCGCGTCAGATACGCCGAGCAGGCTCAGGCGCTTGCTGAAAATCGAGGCAAACAGCTTGCGGCTGCGGCGCTGATAATCACCAAAAGCATGATGCACACCGATCACTGGCAGGCGCGTACCGAGCAAGGCGATGTAGATCGGCTTGAACCGGTGGGCAATGCACAAGCTGAAGTTGCGTGACGCGGCGATCTTGCGCAGTTCACGGATGGCGCCCAGCTTGAGGCCACGAATGGCCTTGGAACTGAACTCCATGAACAGCACTTCATCAGAAGCGCAACCGGCGGCGACATCGGGGTCGGCGACCCCGGTGAGGAACACCGTGGTCACCTTGTAGCCTGTGCCTGCGAACAGGCTGGCGTACTGCCGCGCGCAGTCCAGGAACGGCCCGTCATAGCCGTGGCAGAACTGCAGGACGTGGCGTTCAGCCGACCGAGTCATAAGGGTCCACGCCGTCTTTGACGACCAGGATGTCTTCCATGATCAGGTATTGCAGGTCGGAGCCGAAGAACATGTCCAGCGCGTCTTTCGGCGAGCAGATCATCGCTTCGCCACGGCGGTTGAGCGAGGTGTTCAGCGACACGCCGTTGCCGGTCAATACTTCCAGCTCTTTCATCATGTCGTAGTAACGCGGGTTGTATTCGCGCTTGAGCACCTGGGCGCGGGAGGTGCCATCCTCATGGACCACTTCCGGCACGCGGGTTTTCCACTCTTCGGACACTTCAAAGGTGAAGGTCATGAACGGCGCCGGGTGATCGACCTTGATCATCAGTGGGGCCACGGTGTCGAGCATCGACGGGCAGAAAGGCCTCCAGCGCTCGCGGAACTTGATCTGGTGGTTGATGCGGTCAGCCACGCCGGTCGCGCTTGGGCAACCGATGATCGAACGACCGCCCAATGCACGCGGGCCAAATTCCATGCGGCCCTGGAACCAGGCCACCGGGTTGCCGTCGACCATGATCTTGGCGATGCGCTTGGGCATGTTTTCGATCTTGCGCCACACCGGCTTGCTTTCGTGCTTGGCGCACGCGGCAATCACGTCTTCGTTGCTGTAGGACGGGCCGAGATAGACGTGTTCCATCTTCTCCACCGGCACACCACGGGCGTGGGACACATAAGCCGCCGCGCCAACCGCAGTGCCGGCATCGCCGGACGCCGGCTGCACGAACAGCTCTTTAACGTCATCGCGGGCAATGATCTTCTGGTTCAGCTTGACGTTCAGCGCGCAACCACCGGCGAACGCCAGCTTGCCGGTGTCCTTGAGGATGTCGCCCAGGTAGTGGTCGATCATCTGCAAGGCCAGTTTCTCGAACAGCGCCTGCATGCTGGCCGCGTAGTGGATGTACGGCTCGTCGGCGATGTCGCCTTCGCGCTTGGGACCCAGCCACTCGATCAGTTTTGGCGAGAAGTAGAAACCCTTGCCCTTCTCTTTATAACGACGCAGGCCGATGACGTTGGCGTAGTCGGTGTTGATCACCAACTCGCCGTTTTCAAACGAGGCCAGGCGCGAGAAATCGTATTTGCTGGCGTCGCCATACGGCGCCATGCCCATGACCTTGAACTCGCCGTCGAGCATCTCGAAACCGAGGAACTCGGTGATCGCGCCGTACAGACCGCCCAGGGAGTCCGGGTCGTAGAATTCCTTGATCTTGTGGATCTTGCCGTTTTCGCCGTAGCCGAAGAACGTGGTGGCGTACTCACCTTTGCCGTCGATGCCCAGGATCGCGGTTTTTTCCTGGAAACCCGAGCAGTGGTAAGCGCTGGAGGCGTGGGCCAGGTGGTGTTCAACCGGTTCGATCTTGATTTTCTTCGGATCGAAGCCCAGTTGCTCCAGGCACCAGACGATCTTGTTGCGGTAGCGCTTGTAGCGACGGTTGCCCATCAGGATCGCGTCAAGGGCGCGGTCCGGGGCGTACCAGTAACGCTTGGCGTAGTGCCAGCGCGCCTCGCCGAACAGGCTGATCGGGGCGAACGGGATCGCCACCACGTCAACGTCGGAAGGCTTGATGCCGGCTTGTTCCAGGCAGAACTTCGCCGATTCGTAGGGCATGCGGTTCTTTGCATGTTTGTCGCGTACGAAGCGCTCTTCTTCGGCGGCCGCGATCAGCTTGCCGTCGATATACAGGGCTGCGGAAGGATCATGGCTAAGGGCGCCGGACAGGCCAAGAATCGTCAATGCCACTGGGGTCTAGCCTCTTTTAGTCTGCATGCAGGCGGGTTGCGCCTGAAAAAAGTGTGCCTCCCGCCTGAGCGAGAAACAGCTAAAGGGCGGGATTATAACTTAAAAGCAGAGGGAAGCTGTTAGCGGCAACCGGCAAGCGGGTTACTGGTAGATCTCGATGCTGCCGTCTTGGCTTTGGCGGTAGACGGTATAAGGCAGCACCAGCGTGTCCGCCAAGCCCGAGGCGATTGCCTCGATGGCAATGATGGGGAAAATACTGCTTTCGCGCTGCCCAAAGGTTGGGTCCTCTGCGCTCTTTTCGGGTTTGGGCTCGCTGTTCAAATAACAAAACCCGTACATCACACCGCTGTAGATACGCGGCACACTGCCACAGTGGCTGCGCGAATCCTTGAGGCTCTTGCTGGCCACGGCGTCGGGGCGGAATACGGTATTGATCGTTCCACACCCCGAAAGCACCAACACGGCGGCGACAAGCAGTACTTCGATTCCGCGATTCATCCACAACTCCCTTTGCCTGAAAGACTGAAACCGGGCCAGGCCGGCGCACTGATACCCGCTGTTGCTACGAGCGACCAGACCGCCAGTAAATGCCCATATTGCCCAGCGTGCTCTGCTGGTAGATCGTGTAGGGCAGCACCACGGTATCAACAATACCCGAGGCCGTCATATCCACCAGTACCAACGGTACCAGTACGCCCGTGAAATCCGGGGGCGCGTTGAGCAGGCAGAAGTTGAACGCCAGGCCGCTATAGGCGCGGGGAATGGACTCGCAGTAGGTCTTTTGTTTACGCAGCTCACGGGTCGCTGACAGGTCATCGCGAAACACCGTGTTCACGCTTGCGCACCCACTTAACGCCAATGAAAACACCCCCAGTGCAGCCGCCAGTTTTGTGCTCATGGCCAATCCCTCGAATAGTCGTCAGCCACGCTAGCATCAGGCGCCATGAACCCTCCGCTCGCAATTTCCCAGTGTTTCGTGGGAAATTTCCCGAGCAACAGCACTAACCAACTCGTTAAACTCTCGCCTCTTTTGCGCGTTTACAGCTTTAAGCGCCACGGATTCCGGCTGACTGATGAAAACCCTCGCCTGCTTTACCCTCCTGCTGCCCGGCCTGTTCGCTGTGTGTGACTCAGCCCTGGCTGAAGACACAGCCCTGACCCTTGACCCCAGCGTGGTCACCGGCTCGCGCAGCGCCAGCCCGACGTTCGACTTGCCCTATTCAGTCGACAGCATCAGCCATGAGCAAATCAGCGACGGCCAGCTCGGCATCAACGCCTCCGAAGCCCTGTCCCGCGTACCGGGCCTGGTGGTACAGAACCGCCAGAACTATGCCCAGGACCTGCAGATCTCCTCGCGCGGCTTCGGCGCGCGCTCGGCGTTTGGCGTGCGCGGTCTCAAGCTGATCGCCGACGGCATCCCAGCCAGCACCCCGGACGGCCAGGGCCAGGCGGCCACCTTCAACCTCGACACCGCCGAGCGCATTGAAGTGCTGCGCGGCCCGGCCGCCACCTTGTATGGCAGTAATGCCGGCGGCGTGATCCAGATGTTTTCCCGCGATGGCGAAGGCCCGCCGCGCATCGGCGCCGAAACCCTGGTGGGCAGCGACGGCATGAGCAAAAACCATCTCACCGCCGAAGGCGCGGCGAACGGCGCAGGTTTTGTGCTCGACGCTTCGCGCATGGACACCGATGGTTATCGCGACCACAGCAGCGCACGGCGCGACCAGACCTTTGCCAAGCTCAACTTGCAGCCGGATGACGACAGCAAGTTGGCGCTGATCTACAGCAGCCTGGAGCAAAACGGCACGCAGGATCCTTTGGGGCAGACCTGGGAAGCCTACAAAGCCGATCCGCGCTCGGTAGCGCCGGCTGCGTTGCAGTACAACACGCGAAAAAGCATCGATCATCAGCAGCTGGGCATGAATTACGAGCGCTACATTGGCGATGCGACGCTTCAGGTGAATGCATACACCGGGCGCAGGAGCGTGATTCAGTACCTGTCGATTCCGGCCTCATTCGCCAGTGGCGCGCCCAACCCGGCAAACGCTCGCGGCGGCGTAGTCGCGTTCGACCGCAAGTTCTACGGCGGCTCGGTCCACTGGCTGCAGCCCATCACCAGTGCCCCCGGCGAGTTGACCCTGATCACCGGCCTCGATTACGACCGCAGCCAGGATGACCGCCAAGGTTATTCCAACACCCTGGACGGCGTACACGGTGTCAAAGGCGCCCTGGGCCGCGACGAAATCGACACCGCCACCAGCCTCGACCCGTTCGTGCAAGCCAATTGGCTGCTGGGCGACTGGACGCTACAGGCCGGCCTGCGCCACAGCAGCATGAAGATGGACGTGGACGACCACTTCACCCGCGACGGCAATGACAGCGGCAGCAAGACCTACCAGAAGAACACGCCTTCGGTCAGCGTGATGTACGCCTTCACGCCGGACCTGCATGGCTATGTGAGCGCGGGCAAAGGCTTCGAAACCCCGACCCAGGCCGAGTCGGCCTATTCGAGTACTGCCAACGGCTTTAACTTTGCGCTCAAGCCGTCGGTCAGCAAGCAGTATGAAGTCGGCCTGAAAGCCAAGCTTGGCCAGGATAAGCGCCTAAATGCTGCGCTATTCCAGATCACGACTGACGACGAGTTGGTCGTGCAGCAATCCAGTGGTGGTCGCACCACCTACCAGAACGCCGGCAAAACCCTGCGCCGAGGTTTCGAGCTGGGCCTGGAAAGCCAGCTCAGCGAACAGTGGAGCACCACCCTCGCCTACACCCGCCTGCAAGCGACCTACGACAGCGACTTTACCAACAGCGGCAAGGCTATCGAGAAGGGCAACTACCTGCCCGGCGTACCGCAAACCACGCTCTTCGCCGAGCTGAACTGGAAGCCCCGCGACTGGGTCAGCACCGCCCTCGAAGGCCTGTACCGCAGCAAGGTCTATGTCGAAGACACCAACCAGCAACGCGCCGCGCCGGGCTACAGCGTGTTCAACTGGCGGGCACGCTTCGAACAGAAGGTGGAGCACTGGACCTTTCACCAGACGGTGCGCCTGGATAACTTGCTGGATCGCCAGTATGTGGGTTCGGTGATTGTTGGCGACGGCAACTTCCGCTACTACGAAGCCGCGCCGGGAAGGTCGTGGTATGCGGGGGCCGGGGCTGAGTATCAGTTCTGATGATCGTTCCCACGCTCCGCGTGGGAATGCATCCCGTGACGCTCCGCGTCACCTCGCACGGGGCTTGAGGAGCGGGACGCAGAGCGTCCGGGGCGGCATTCCCACGCTGAGCGTGGGAATGATCATTGCACCTGTTTGGGCAAACGCGCATCGATCAGTTGGTACAGCGCACTGCTCTCAGGCCAGTTACGCATAAACCGCGCGCGGTCCTTGGCGAACGCCGGCGCGAAACTCGCGGCCGAGCTGTGCTGACACATGGCGTCCAGGTCGATCAGCGCCCAGCGATCCTCGGCCCAGAACAGGTTATGGCCCTTGAAATCACCATGGCTGATGCGCTCGCGGATCAGCTCGGCGAACAAATGATCCAGGGCCAGCAGTTCATGCTCGGGCGCATCGCCCTTCTCAACATAGGGCGCAAAACGCCCGATGATGTCCGGCCCCGGCAGGTATTCAGTCACCAGGTAAGCCCGGCTGCGCAGCCACAAAAAGCGTTTTTCCAACACCGCCAGCGGCTTGGGCGTGGCGATGCCGAGGAACGCCAGGCGGTTGCCCTCGCGCCACGAATGCCAGGCCCGGCTGGGGCGCCAGAAGCGCTTGAGCCAATGGGCAAACCCCTTGATGTTATAGCGCTTGATAACCAGCGGCCGACCGCCCGCTTCGACCTTGGCAACCGTGGCCGCACCACCGGTTTTATACAAATGGCCTTGATCGAGCAGCGCGTCGGCCTGCTCCAGCACCGGCAGCATCGCCGCCTCTTCCTCACGACGAATCGCACGCAAGGCAAAGGCGCCACGCACCACGCTGAACAGCGTGCATTCACGGCCGACCTTGTTCAAAAAGTCTTTCAAGCGCCAGGCGCTGACCTTGCGTATCTGTTTTTCCAGGGCTTGCAGCGGCAAGGCATGTTCGCCGTTGCTCAGCAGGTAGTACACCAGCAATTCTTCGGTGAACGGCTCGAGGTTTTTCGGCAACTGGGCGAAGAACACGCCAAGGTTTTCCAGCACCCGGTTACGCGACAGCGGCTTGCCCGCCACCTCAACTCGAATCCCGGCACCGTCGATCAGGTACAGCTTGCCGTCCTGGCGCAGCAGGTTGTCCAGGTGCAGGTCTTCCTGCCACAAGCCTTTGGCGTGCATCTGCGCAATCGCGCCCAACGCCTCGGCGAGCACAGCGGTTTGTTCATCCGCCAATGGCGGCAAACCTTCGACCGCTTGCCAGGCATCGGCGAGGCTTTCGGCGCCTTCGATAAAATCAAACAGCAGCCAGCCGCCCTCGCCTTCCTGCAAGCCATCGGCCAGCAACTGTGGCGTGGTCAGGCCCTGTTCGGCCAGCAGGCGCACGCCGCTGAGTTCGCGCTGAAAATGCCGCGCGGCCTTGCTGCCCACCAGCAATTTGGCCAACACCGGGCGACCGCGCCAGACGGCGGCGCCCACGTAGCGTTCGCCCGGCAACACGCGCAACAGGTTAAGCAGTTGCAGCTGGCCGGCACCTGCGGCATCGGCCAGCTCGAGGGTCAGCGGCAGCTCGGGCGTGCGGCCGGCTTTTTTCAGTTCGGACAAGCGCATCAGCGCTTCTCCTTGTGGCTGCGCCGGGCCGTCAGGCGCTCGAACCAGGCGCCCACCAGCGTGCTGCCTTCAGGCTGATCCAGATATGCTGCCAGCAGTTGCCGCACTTGCGCATCCGACCACTGCGGCGCACGGCGCAGCAATGGCTCCAGATCCTTGACCCGATCACGCCGGCCGAACAACAGCGGGCGGGTTTTCTCCAGGTCGATCAACTGCGCGGCATAACCGTCTCCGAGCGGTTGCAGGAAAATATGCTTGGGGTAAAAACAGCCATGTACTTGCCCGACGCTGTGCAGGTGGCGCGCCAGCTGACCACAGGCCAGCAGGATCGCGCGCTGCTGGGCGTCACTCAGTTGCGGCCATTGTTCGAGCAATGAGTCCAGGTCATTCCAGCCGTCCAGGGCTCGGGTCAGCAGCATCGCGCGATGCTCGCCGGCCACCTTGCGCTCACCGAAAAACGCCGCCTGCAACGCTGGAATGCCCAGCTTGCGGTAGCGGCTGATATTACGGAACTCGCGGGCAAACGTCGGCTCGCCAAACGGCTTGGTGAGCGTGCGCGTCAGGTAGTTGCTCTGGCGCTTGAGGTAGTAACCCTGGCCTTCAAGCTCCAGGCGAAACACGCTGCTCCAGCCGCCGTCGCTGGTATTGGGTTCATCCACCGCGTCCAGTTGCCTGGCCCACAGCGCATCGAAGTCAGCCAGGCCGTGGCGCGCAAGCAATGCGCGATCATCGGCCGCCAGGAAATCAGTCATTCGCGCCCCTCGAAAAACTTCACCACATGGCGGATTCGCTGTTTGTCCGAAGCCGTCAGGTGCGTGCGTTGGCGGTATTGCATGTAGAAACGCAGGCGCTGGGTGGCCGACAAGTGATACTTGGCAACCTTGTCCAGACAGGCCAGGTCCTTGGTAATACGGTACTTGAGCCAGAAACCGCGCCAGAAATCGCCGTTGGGGCAATCGATCAGGTACAGCGTGCGGTTATCGTCAACCAGCAGGTTGCGCCACTTCAAGTCGTTATGGGTAAAGCGGTGCTCGTGCATCGTGCGCGTGTATTCGGCGAGCTGGCGGCTGATCACGTTGACCCACTGGGGGTCTTTCAAGCACGGATCGTTACGATCGGCCAGCACCGACAAATCTTCGGTCTTGGGCAGCTCGCGGGTGATCATCGCCCCACGCGCATAGGCCAGACCCTTGCGTTCCAGGCCCCAGGCCACCACGTCGGCGGTGGGAATCCCCCACTTGGCGAAGCGCTTGAGGTTCTGCCACTCGGATTTCACCCGAGGTTTGCCCAAGTAACGGCGCAGGCCCTTACCGGCACCGACGTAGCGTTTGACGTAGTAATTGACCCCACCACGCTCCACCCGAATCACTTCCGACAAGGGGTCGCGCGTCAGTCGCTCACCCTGCAAGGCAAACACCGCCTCCAGGCTGCCAAAGTCATCCGCCAGGGCGGCGTAAGCAGGTTCCAGGTTCCAACCCGCCATCAGATCGCATCCCCCAAGCGTTGCTTGCGCGCATACAGCTTGTCGGCCTTGCGCTGCAACAGGCTCAGGGACGCCGACTGCTCGGCCAGGATCTGGCGCAGCGGCTGGCGGAAGTAGCCTTTGAGGAAGCGCAACTTGTCGCGCTGAGTCAGGCCGATGTCCAGCGCCGAGTAGTACAGCGCGGACAAGTCCTTGTCGCGCCAGCGCAGCGGCAAGTGCGCGCGCAATTGGGCACGGTGCAGGTCGATTACCGAGAGCTTGATGGAGCGCGCATCGATCGGCTGGGCCGTATCCAGCAGGAAGTGGCACAGGTAGCAGTCGCGGTGGTTGACGCCGCCACGGTGCATGTCGCCGACCATGCGCGCCAGTTCGGCGGTGAGCGCATGACGCAATGCCGGTGCCGGCGGCTCGGCCACCCAGTTGACGGTCAGGTCTTCCAGGCTGATGGTCGGGGCCAGTTCTTCGGTGATGATGAACGAGTGCTGGTCCGCCGGGTTGCTGCCTTTTTCACCGAAAGCCACGCCGGTCATGGTCGGCACACCCAGTTCCTGCAGACGGTGGATGGCCGACCATTCCAGGCCGGCACCGAGCACCGGCAACTTGGCGGTGATCAGGTTCTTGAAGATCTCGCCCCAACCGATGCCACGGTGGATTTTCACGAAATACGGGCGGCCCTCCACCTCGGTACGCAAGGTGCGACGCGCCGCCAGTTCACGAAATACCTGGCCTTGCAGTTTCTCGACTTCGGCAAAGGCATCACGCCCGGCCCACAACGTCTTGAACGGTTCGGCAAGAATCAACTTCATCGTTTCGGCTCCGCCAGAATCACATCTGCCGCGTGCTGCGGCATGCTGTAGAGGTCGGCCGTCTCGGCGAAGGCCAACCCATTGCGGCCCCAGGCCGCGCGCTGTGCAGTGTCGGTAAGCATTCGGGACAGGTACTGGTTGAGCTGCGCTTGTTCAAACGGCTCATCCAGCACCAACCCGCTGTCGGCTTCAGCAATGTAGTGGGCATACCCACACACCGCCGAAACCAGCACCGGCAGCCCGGCCACCAGGGCTTCGAGCAACACGGTACCGGTATTTTCGTTGTACGCCGGGTGGATCAACAGGTCGGCACCCAGCAGGAAGCGCGGGATATCGCTGCGGCCCTTGAGGAACTGCACATTATCGCCCAGCCCTAACGTGGCGCTCTGCAATTGAAATACTTTGGGGTCGTCCTGGCCAATTACAAACAGGCGCGTGCGTTTTTTAAGCTCGGCCGGTAGCGCGGCCACGGCCTTGAGGCTGCGGTCGACGCCCTTGGTCTTGAAGCCGGAACCGATTTGCACCAGCAGCAACTCGTCGTCGCGCAGGTTGAATTCCTTGCGGAAACCTTCGCGAATTTCAGCCGCATTCGGCGGCGCGCGACGGTCCTGGGCAATGCCCGGCGGCAACAGATGGAAGCGCTCCAGCGGCGTGTCGTAATGCTTGATGAACAGCGGTTGCTGCACTTCGGAGATCATCAACACTTCGGTCTTGGCGTCCTTGGCGAACACCGCACGCTCGTACTCGGCAAAGTGCTTGTAACGGCCAAAGCTCTTGTACAGCGAGTGGCGCAGGTTTTGCGCCTTGTCTTCAAAGCAGCCGTCGGCGGCGTAGTACACATCCAGGCCGGGCATTTTGTTGAAGCCGATCAAGCGGTCGACCGGGCGCTTGGCCAGGTCGGCGTCCATCCAGGCCAACAGCTTCTCGTTGCGCCGATGGTTGAAGAACGCCTTGACCGGCGCCACCAGCACTTCAAAGCCGGGCGGAATGTCGCCTTCCCAGATCAGCGTGTAGACCCGAATCTTATGCCCGCGCTGCTGGCACTCCAGGGCGATGCGCATGAAGTCGCGCTGCAGGCCACCGAAGGGGAAGTATTTGTACAAAACAAAAGCCAGTTGCATCAGTGCAGCTCCTCAGCCAATAACAACGTGCTCAGTCGGCTTGCCACACGCTCAGGGTTCAAGCGCGTGAAGCACAGGGGCGACTCGCGCTTGATGTCGAACCGACGCAGGTCGTCGGCCGTCGGTTGATAGGTACAGGTTTTTTGCAGGCACGGCGCGCACGGGAAGTCGCTGGCCAAGTGAATCTGGCCCTTGCCGTAGGCGCCGGTCAGGCCCGGGTTGGTGGGGCCGAACAGGGAGATGGTCGGCACGTCCAACGCGGCGGCCAAATGCCCCAGGCCCGTGTCCACCGCCACACAGGCGCGGGCACCGGCCAGTACCCGGGCGACGCCGGCCAGGTTGAGCTTGGGCAGCACTTCGGCGTTTTGCAGGCCTTGGGCCAAACGCTCGGCGCGGGCTTTTTCGGCGGCATTGCCCCATGGCAATTTCACGTCCACGCCCAGGCGGCCCATGCGTTCGGCCAGCTCACGCCAGTAGGCTTCGGGCCAGTGCTTGGTGTCCCAGGTGGTGCCGTGCAGCAGCAGTACAAAGGGTTTTTTCGGCGGCAGGCCGAGCAACTTGTCGACGCTGAGGCCGTAGTCGCCCAGGCCTTTGGGCAAGTCATAACCCAACGCCACGGCGAACAGCTGGCGCAAGCGTTCTACCGCATGCTGCCCACGGGCCACGGCCAACCGGCGCGAGTAGAAACGCGCAGCCATGGGCTCACGGGCAGAGTTTTTATCGAAACCGGCCACCGGCGCGCGTACATAACGCGTCAGCCAGGCGCTTTTGAGCAGCCCTTGGGCATCGATCACCAAATCGTATTTGGTCGACTGCACGCTTTGCTTGAAGCGCCGCCACTCACCGCTCTTGATGGTTTGCCAGATGTTTTTACGCCAGCGACGAATCGCCACCGGGATCACTTTGTCCACGGCCGGGTGCCAGGTGGGAATCTCGGCAAAGCCTTCTTCCACCACCCAGTCAAAGCGGATGCCAGGGATCGCCCGCGCCGCGTCGGTCAGTGCTGGCAACGCATGGATCACATCGCCCAGGGATGAGGTCTTGACTACCAATACGCGCAAACTAATGGACCTCAACCACAGAACCCTGCAACCGCTGCAAGGCTTCGTTGACCGGCTGCGGCAGCAACTGGCGCATGCAGTTGTAATGGCCAAAACGGCAGGTACGCTCAAAGCACGGGCTGCAATCCAGGCCCAGACGCACCACTTCAACCTTGTCGGCCAAAGGCGGGGTAAAACCGGGCGACGTCGAGCCATACACCGCCACCAATGGGCGGTTCAGCGCGGCGGCCACGTGCATCAGGCCGGAGTCGTTGGACACCACCGAATCGGCGCAGGAGAGTAAATCGATAGCCTCGGCCAGCGACGTATCGCCACTGAGGTTCACCGCTTCTTCACGCAGGCCGGGGATCAGGCGCTGGCGAATGTCTTCGCCCACCGGGTGGTCCTTCTTCGAACCAAACAGCCACACCTGCCAGCCTTCGCGAATCTTCATCTCGGCGACTTTGGCGTAATGCTCCGACGGCCAGCGTTTGGACTCGCCAAACTCGGCGCCGGGGCACAGCGCCAGCACGGGACGGTCAAGTGCCAGGCCGAACTTGGCCAGCGCCGCGTCACGGCTCACCGGATCGATCTGCAGGCTGGGGCGCGGGTACGGCGTGGGCAACTCGGCGCCGGGCTCGTAGGCCAGCGCCATGAAGCGTTCGATCATCAGCGGGTAGCGCGCCTTGTCGAGGGTGCGCACGTCATTGAGCAACACGTAGCGAAATTCGCCGCGCCAGCCGGTACGTTCAGGGATGCCGGCAAAGTACGGCACCAGCGCCGACTTGAGCGAGTTGGGCAGCAAAATCGCCTGGTCGTACTGGCCGACCATGGATTTGCCGATACGCCGACGCGTCGCCAATTCGAGGGCGCCGTGGCCGAGCGGGAAGCTCAAGGCCGCGCGCACCTCGGGCATGCGCTCAAGGATCGGCCGGCTCCACTCAGGGGCGAGCACGTCGATTTGGCAGTCGGGATGGCGTTGCTTGAGGCACTGGAACAGTGTCTGCGCCATCACCATGTCACCGACCCAACTAGGCCCAACGATCAGAATATTCATGTAGTTTCCACAAACGATGCGGGGAGGCTTATGCCTCCCCGCATCGACAATGATTGTAGATCGCGCTTTGTGTGGGAGCTGGCGTGCCTGCGTTGGCATCGCTTCGGTATGGCTGAAGTACCGAGGCGCCTGCATCGCGGGCAAGCCCGGCTCCCACATAAAGCCGATTTCCACATTAAATTGGAGCCACTTAATTAATCAGCTTAACCCCAGTTCATTCCAGATGCGCTTCACCTGGCGCCGCTCGTCGGCGAACTGATCCCCGGCAACCGTGCCGGCCTCGTTTTGCAAGGCTTGGCGGTGCGCGGCGGAACGGTAGGCCTTATACACCTCACGCAGCAGATGGGCATCGGCGGCGGGCATCAGCCCGACCTGCTCCAAGCCTTCCAGAATGCGGATATTGTCGGTATAGCGCAGCAACGATGGATGTTGCGCAGACCACGCCAAAGCCGCGTATTGCACCATAAATTCAATATCGACGATACCTCCCGCGTCTTGCTTGAGGTCGAACACGGTCGTCGGCTCGAAGGCATTCGCAGCCGTGCCGGCAGCCGTAGCCTTGGTGCCCAGGTTGTCGCGCATCTTGGCGCGCATCTCGCTGACCTCCTGGCGCAGCTTCGCCAAGTCACGTTCGCGCCCCAGCACTTTAGCCCGGACGTGTTCAAACGCATGGCCCACATCCTGGCTGCCCACCAGCACCCGCGCGCGGATCAGCGCCTGATGCTCCCAGGTCCAGGCTTCATTTTCCTGGTAGCGCTCAAACGCCCCAAGCGAACTGACCAACAACCCGGAGGCGCCGGAAGGTCGCAGGCGCATATCCACTTCATACAACTGCCCGGAGTTGGTCTGGGTGGTGAGCAAGTGAATGATGCGCTGGCCCAGGCGCGTGAAGAACTGCGCGCCGTCGATGGGTTTGGCGCCGTCGGTCTCGGCCTGCGGGTCGCCGTCGTGGATGAACACCAGATCAAGGTCCGAGCCATGCCCCAGCTCAATGCCGCCGACTTTGCCGTAACCCACAATAATGAACCCTGGGTCGCACAGACTGCCGTCCACGCGCTGTGGCGAGCCATGGCGGGCGACCGTCTGGCGCCAGGCCAGGGCCAGCACTTGTTCGAGGATAGCTTCGGCCAGCCAGGTCAAATAGTCGCTGACCTTCATCAATGGCAGGCTGCCGGCGATTTCCGAGGCGGCTACACGCAGGCGGTGGGCCAGTTTGAAGTGCCGCAAGGCTTCCATCTGTTGCTCAAGGTCATCCTCGGGAATGCGTGTGAGGCGCTCACGCAGCTCAGCGGCGAGTTCCGGCGCCAACGGTGGCTTGAACAGGCGGCCTTCATTGAGCAACTCGTCGAGCAGCAGCGGGAAACGCGTGATTTGCTCGGCAATCCACGGGCTGGCGGCGCACAGCGTCAACAAGCGGCGCAGGGCGTCGGGGTTTTCGGTCAACAGCACCAGGTAAGCAGAACGTCGCGCCACGGCTTCCACCAACGGTAGCACGCGTTCGAGTACCAGATCCGGGTTAGCGTGCTCGACGGCCTGGGCCAGCAGGCGCGGGATAAAGGCGTCGAGCCGCTCGCGACCAAGGCGCTGCATGGCGCGCAACTGCGGGCTGCCGCGTAGGCCAGCCAGGGCTTTGAGGGCTTTGGGCGCGTCGGTAAAACCGCCCTCGGCCAGCTGGCGGCAAGCGGCGTCTTCGTCCTGGGACTCTTCCCACAACGGCAACCACTCCCCGCCCACCACCAGCTCGCTTTCTTCACCTTCTTCTTCGTCAGGATCAGCAATCACCTGACGGAAGTGCCAGTCCACACGGCCACGCCAATACATCAGCCGCTCATGGAACGCGGCCCAGTCGGCAAAGCCCAGCATAAAGGCGATGCGCGCCTGATCTTCCGGGCTGTCCGGCAGCATTTGCGTCTGACGGTCGGCAATCGCCTGGATCGCGTGCTCGGTATAGCGCAGGAATTCATAGCCATTGCGCAGCTCGGCGATCACTGCAGGCGGCAAGTAGCCCTGGCCTTCAAGCGTGCCGAGCACCATGAGCAACGGCCGCTGTTGCAAACTCAGGTCGCGGCCGCCATGGATCAACTGGAACGCCTGGGCGATAAATTCTACTTCGCGGATGCCGCCCGAGCCCAGCTTGATGTTCTCGGCCATGCCCTTGCGCCGCACTTCCTGCTGGATCAGCTGCTTCATGGTGCGCAGCGCTTCAATCGCAGAAAAATCCAGGTAACGGCGGTAGACGAACGGGCGCAGCATATCCAGCAATTGCGCACCGGCCACCTGGTCGCCGGCCACCACGCGCGCCTTGATCATGGCGTAGCGTTCCCAGTCGCGGCCTTGATCCTGGTAGTACTGCTCCAGCGCATTAAAGCTGAGCAGCAACGCACCGGCCGAGCCATAGGGCCGCAGGCGCATGTCGACACGGAAGACAAAACCATCGACCGTCATCGGGTCGAGCGCCTTGATCAATTTTTGACCAAGGCGAATGAAAAACTCCTGATTGTCCAGCGCGCGCTTCACGCCCACCGTTTCGCCGCCTTCGGGGTAGGCGAAGATCAAGTCGATGTCCGACGAAAGGTTTAACTCCACCGCGCCGAGCTTGCCCATGCCGAGGATGACCATGTGCTGGGCTTCGCCGCTGCGCCGGCCGGTGGGCGTGCCGAACTGCACGCAGTGGCGTTGGTACAGCCACTGGTAGGCCTGGTCGATGCTGGCGTCGGCCATGTCGGAGAGGTCACGGCAGGTTTGCACCAGGTCCGCCTGTCGGGTCAGGTCGCGCCAGATAATGCGCACTTGCTGGCGCGTGCGTTGGCGGCGCAGCACCCGGCCCAACTCATCTTCTGTTTCGGCCTGTTGCACGGCACCGGCGATCTGGCTGCACAGCTCACCGGGCGCAAAGCCTCGGTCCAGCTCGCCCCAGGCCACCAGCTCAAGCAACATCAAAGGGTCACGAAGGCTCTGTTCAATGACGAAATCACTGGCGGCGCACACCCGGGCAAAGTCGGCCCACCGTTGCGGCGTCCACGCAGAAAGTCCATGATCGGCGTCCAGCGCGGCCACTGCGTCACGAAATGACTGCTCGGCCCGCTGGGCAAAAGGCAAGAGAATGGCCGGCAGTTCGGCCAGCGTTGGAAGGCTCATGGTCTATCCTTGATCGGCGCGCAAAAGGTGGGTTGTTGTGAAGGCAAGAACCACGCTTGGTGAAGGACTGTCGAACAAAGGTTAGAAATAGCTGAAATTAATTTCATCTTGGCAGCCAACATCAAACTTTCACCTTTTCTTGTTCGCAAATGATCAACAATAACGATTATGCTCACCAGCCAGACCGAGCCATACGCTCAGTCTTGTGTAGTTTTACTACTCGTATATACATTCGAAAGGCTGAAATGGCCGACGATTTGTAGTAAAACTACAGGACGCCGAAGCAACCTTCGGCCATCCAAGAATTTATGTCGTCTGCCCACAAGGCCAGTCGCAAACTTCAGGCAACCGATTCTGGTAGCCTTTCCGCCCTGGAGCAAGCCATGCAAGACCTCGATCCCGTCGAAACCCAGGAATGGCTGGACGCCCTGGAATCGGTTCTCGACAAAGAAGGCGAAGACCGTGCTCACTATTTGATGACCCGTATGGGCGAACTCGCGACCCGCAGCGGCTCGCAATTGCCTTACGCCATCACCACGCCATACCGCAACACCATCCCCGTTACCCACGAAGCACGCATGCCTGGCGACCTGTTCATGGAACGCCGCATTCGCTCGCTGGTACGTTGGAACGCCATGGCGATGGTAATGCGCACGAACTTGAAAGATTCTGACCTGGGCGGTCACATCTCCAGCTTCGCCTCCAGCGCAACCCTGTATGACATAGGCTTCAACTACTTCTTCCAGGCCCCGACCGACGAACACGGCGGCGACCTGATCTACTTCCAGGGCCACACCTCGCCAGGCGTCTACGCCCGTGCGTTCATGGAAGGCCGCATCACCGAAGAACACATGAACAACTTCCGCCAGGAAGTGGACGGTAACGGCCTGTCGTCGTACCCGCACCCTTGGCTGATGCCTGATTTCTGGCAGTTCCCGACAGTATCCATGGGCCTTGGCCCGATCCAGGCGATCTACCAGGCACGTTTCATGAAGTACCTGGAAGCCCGTGGCTTCATCCCTGAAGGCAAGCAGAAGGTCTGGTGCTTCCTGGGCGACGGCGAGTGTGACGAGCCGGAATCCCTGGGCGCCATCTCCCTGGCTGGCCGCGAGAAGCTCGACAACCTGATCTTCGTCATCAACTGCAACCTGCAGCGCCTCGACGGCCCGGTTCGCGGCAACGGCAAGATCATCCAGGAACTCGAAGGCGTGTTCCGCGGTGCTCAGTGGAACGTGACCAAAGTCATCTGGGGCCGTTTCTGGGACCCACTGCTGGCCAAAGACGTCGACGGTATCCTGCAACGTCGCATGGACGAAGTCATCGACGGCGAGTACCAGAACTACAAAGCCAAAGACGGCGCGTTCGTACGTGAACACTTCTTCAACTCGCCAGAACTCAAGGCGATGGTTGCAGACCTGTCCGACGACGAGATCTGGAAACTCAACCGTGGCGGCCACGACCCGTACAAGGTCTACGCGGCGTACCACGAAGCGGTCAACCACAAAGAACAACCGACCGTCATCCTGGCCAAGACCATCAAAGGTTATGGCACTGGTGCCGGCGAAGCGAAGAACACCGCGCACAACACCAAGAAAGTTGATGTTGAAAGCCTGAAGCTGTTCCGTGATCGCTTCGACATCCCGGTCAAGGACGAAGAGCTGGAGAACCTGCCGTTCTTCAAGCCGGAGCCAAACAGCGCCGAAGCCCGCTACCTCAGCGAGCGTCGCACTGCACTGGGCGGTTTCGTGCCACAGCGCCGCGCCAAGTCTTTCGACATTCCTACACCGCCACTCGATACCCTCAAGGCTATCCTGGACGGCTCGGGCGACCGTGAAATCTCCACCACCATGGCCTTCGTGCGCATCCTGGCGCAGTTGGTCAAGGACAAGGAAATCGGTTCGCGTATCGTCCCGATCATCCCGGACGAAGCCCGTACCTTCGGTATGGAAGGCATGTTCCGTCAGTTGGGCATCTACTCCTCCGTCGGCCAGCTCTACGAGCCAGTCGATAAAGACCAGGTGATGTTCTACAAGGAAGACAAGAAGGGCCAGATCCTCGAAGAAGGCATCAACGAAGCGGGCGCCATGAGCTCCTTCATCGCTGCCGGTACTTCGTACTCCAGCCACAACCAGCCGATGCTGCCGTTCTACATCTTCTACTCGATGTTCGGCTTCCAGCGTATCGGCGACCTGGCGTGGGCAGCAGGCGACAGCCGTACCCGTGGCTTCCTGATCGGTGGTACTGCCGGCCGGACCACGCTGAACGGCGAAGGCCTGCAACACGAAGACGGTCACAGCCACATCCTGGCTGCCACCATCCCGAACTGCCGCACCTTTGATCCAACCTACGGCTATGAGCTGGCGGTGATCATCCAGGACGGCATGAAGAAGATGACCGAAGAGCAGCAGGACGTTTTCTACTACATCACCGTGATGAACGAGTCCTACCAGCAACCTGCCATGCCGGCCGGTGTTGAGGAAGGCATCATCAAGGGCATGTACCTGCTCGAAGAAGACACCAAGGAAGCGGCGCACCACGTGCAACTGATGGGCTCCGGCACCATCCTGCGTGAAGTGCGTGAAGCGGCGAAGATCCTGCGTGAAGAGTTCAACGTCGGCGCTGACGTGTGGAGCGTTACCAGCTTCAACGAACTGCGTCGCGACGGCCTGGCGGTGGAGCGCAACAACCGCCTGCACCCAGGTCAGAAACCAGCCAAGAGCTACGTCGAAGAGTGCCTGGCCGGCCGTAAAGGTCCAGTCATTGCCTCTACCGACTACATGAAGCTGTTTGCTGAACAGATTCGCCAGTGGGTCCCGTCCAAGGAATTCAAAGTCCTGGGCACCGACGGTTTCGGCCGCAGTGACAGCCGCAAGAAGCTGCGTCACTTCTTCGAAGTTGACCGTCACTTCGTGGTGTTGGCAGCCCTGGAAGCCTTGGCTGACCGTGGTGAGATCGAACCTAAGGTGGTGGCTGACGCTATCGTCAAGTTCGGCATCAACCCGGAAAAACGCAACCCACTGGACTGCTGAGGAGATTTTTTGTGAGCGAACTCATTCGCGTACCTGACATCGGCAGCGGTGAAGGTGAAGTAATCGAGCTGTTTGTGAAGGTCGGCGACACCGTCGAAGCCGACCAGAGCATCCTGACCCTGGAGTCGGACAAGGCGAGCATGGAAATCCCTGCTCCCAAGGCCGGCGTGGTCAAGAGCCTGAAAGTGAAGCTGGGCGACCGCCTGAAAGAAGGCGACGAACTGCTGGAACTGGAAATCGAAGGTGCCGCTGATGCGGCCCCTGCGCCAGCCCCGGCTGCCGCTGCTGCACCCGCACCTGCTGCTGAAAAACCTGCCGCTGCTGCCGAGGCTGCTCCAGCTCCGGCTGCCGCACCTGCCGCCGCCACTGTTCAGGACATTCATGTTCCGGACATCGGCTCGTCGGGCAAGGCCAAGATCATCGAGCTGCTGGTAAAAGTCGGCGATACCGTCGAAGCCGACCAGTCGCTGATCACCCTGGAGTCCGACAAGGCCTCCATGGAAATCCCTTCGCCGGCTGCCGGCGTTGTGGAAAGCATTGCGGTCAAGCTGGAAGACGAAGTCGGCACCGGTGACTTCATCCTCAAGCTCAAAGTACAAGGCGCCGCACCTGCTGCTGCGCCAGCACCGGCTGCTGCTCCGGCTGCCAAGGCTGAAGCTGCTCCGGCCGCTGCTGCACCTGCCGCACCTGCTGCAAAAGCCGAGGCCGCACCGGCTCCGGCGGCTGCCGCACCTGCGCCAAGCGGTGCCAAGGTTCACGCCGGCCCTGCCGTGCGTCAGCTGGCCCGTGAGTTCGGTGTTGAGCTCAACGCTGTGTCGGCCACTGGCCCGCACGGTCGTGTGCTCAAGGAAGACGTGCAGGTTTACGTCAAGGCCATGATGCAGAAGGCCAAGGAAGCTCCGGCTGCCGGCGCTGCTACGGGCGGCTCGGGCATTCCACCGATTCCGGTCGTGGACTTCAGCCGCTTCGGCGAGACCGAAGAAGTGCCGATGACCCGCCTGATGCAAATCGGCGCGTCGAGCCTGCACCGCAGCTGGTTGAACATCCCGCACGTGACTCAGTTCGACCAGGCCGATATCACCGACCTGGAAGCTTTCCGCGTTGCGCAGAAAGCCGTGGCCGAAAAAGCCGGCGTGAAACTGACTGTGCTGCCACTGCTGCTCAAGGCGTGCGCGCACCTGCTCAAGGAGCTGCCGGACTTCAACAGTTCGCTGGCACCAAGCGGCAAGGCGATCATCCGCAAGAAGTACGTGAACGTAGGTTTCGCGGTGGATACCCCGGACGGCCTGCTGGTTCCTGTGATCAAGAACGTTGATCAGAAGAGCCTGCTGCAACTCGCCGCCGAAGCTGCTGCGCTGGCTGCCAAAGCCCGCGACAAAAAGCTCACCGCCGACGACATGCAAGGCGCGTGCTTCACCATCTCCAGCCTCGGTCACATTGGCGGCACTGGCTTCACGCCAATCGTCAACGCGCCGGAAGTGGCGATCCTGGGTGTGTCCAAGGCCACTATCCAGCCTGTGTGGGACGGTAAAGCGTTCCAACCGAAGCTGATGCTGCCGCTGTCGTTGTCCTACGATCACCGCGTGATCAACGGCGCTGCTGCTGCCCGCTTCACGCAGCGTCTGAGCCAGCTGCTCAACGACATCCGCACCATCTTGCTGTAAGCCTCAACAGGCCTTCCCTTCACAGGGAAGGCTTGGCAGCACCGATTTCCGAGCGCCACGCTCGTACCTCAACCCCGCCACTTGGCGGGGCTTTTTTTGGGTGTTTGTTAAACACGCAAAACAGGTTTGTACACCTTCCATCACCCCGATTGCAGAAATCCCCTTCGCGGCCGATAACACACATATAGCACTTAGCCTTCATCCTCTCTTGTCAGTGCGTGCTGCATGATGCAACCTTGCCGCAGGTGACAGTAAAGAGGGCGTGAGCCCGGCGCCGTGCGCATCTTCCCAAGCGAGTTTCCCCCATGAAAAGCCAACCCGATGTCGCCCGTATGGCGGCCGAGGTAGTGACGCAATTACCGGTGCCTTCGCGCCTCGGTATGCTGCGTTTCGAGCGGCTTAATGAGGCAAGCTGGGCGCTGCTGTATCTGGACCCCAATTGCGAGCGCCAATTCGGCCTGCCGGCGGTGGAACTGTGTGCCTTGATCGGCACCCCTTACGCCAGCCTGATGGAACCCCAGGCGCGCTATCAACTGCACGACACCATCCAGCAGCAACTGGCCCATAGCCCGCATTACCTGGTGCGCTACACCCTGCACACCAACGATGGACCTTTGAGCCTGCTGGAAATGGGCGAGGCGTATAAACAACACAATCGCCACCTGTTGCGCGGCTACCTGATGGTGGTCGACGGACTGTTCAGCGAAATCCCCGCCGCCGCCCCGACCGCCGACCTGGAAAACCAGAACAGTCGCCTGCAGATCGCCCTGGAACTCAACCAGCGTGCCCAGCAGGAACAGCTGCAACACCTTGAACGGGTACGCGCCCAACAGGAGCTGATCCTGCTGCTGGCGCGCCAGCGCTACACCACGCCAAATTCGCTGCAAGAAGCCGCCGAGCTGATCACCCGCAGTGCCTGCGATATCTACCAGATCGACTGCGCCAGCATCTGGAACCTCGAAGGCCAGCGCCTGGTGCCGATCTCGGCCTACCACCGCGACGACCAGCAGCACCACTTGCCCGAAGCGATTGACGCCAGCGGCTTCCCGGATTACCTCGAAGCCCTGCATTCAAGCCGCGCCATCGACGCCACCCACGCGATGCGCGACCCGCGCACCCGGGAAATGGCCGAGAGCCTGCGCGCCAAGGATGTCCACGCCATGCTCGACGCCAGCATCCGCGTGGATGGCCAGGTAGTCGGTGTGTTGTGCCTGGAACAAAGTGGCAGTTCGCGTGCCTGGCAGTCGGATGAAATTGCCTTTGCCGGCGAGCTGGCAGACCAGTTCGCACAAGTGATCAACAACCACAACCGCCGCACCGCCACCAGCGCCCTGCACCTGTTCCAGCGTGCAGTCGAGCAAAGCGCCAACGCCTTTTTGCTGGTCAATTGCGACGGCGTGGTGGAGTACGTCAACCCAAGCTTTACCGCGATCACCCAGTACAGCGCCGAAGAAGTCCACGGCCATCGCCTGGCGCAGCTGCCGGCCCTGGAAAACCTCAGCGAACTGCTGTTCGACGCGCCGTCGAGCCTGGCCAAGAGCAATAGCTGGCAAGGCGAGTTCAAGAGCCGGCGCAAAAACCTGGAACCCTATTGGGGCCAGCTGTCGATCTCCAAGGTGTATGGCGACAACCGTGAGTTGACCCACTACATCGGCATCTACGAAGACATCACCCAGACCAAGCTCGCGCAACAGCGGATCGAGCGCCTGGCCTACACCGACAACCTGACCAACCTGGGCAACCGCCCGGCGTTTATCCGCAACCTTGATGAACGCTTCGCCCGCGACAGCGACAGCCCGATCAGCCTGCTGCTGGTGGACATCGACAACTTCAAGCGGATCAACGACAGCCTCGGCCACCAGACCGGCGACAAACTGCTGATCAGCCTGGCCCGGCGCCTGCGCAACAGCCTGAGTGCCGGCGGCAGCCTGGCGCGTTTTGCCAGTAACGAATTTGCGGTGCTGCTGGACGACACCGACCTTGAGACCGGCCAACAGGTGGCCAGCCAATTGCTGACCACCCTCGACAAGCCGATGTTCGTCGACAACCAGTTGATCAGCGTCACCGGCTCCGTGGGCCTGGCCTGCGCGCCGCTGCACGGCCGCGACCCGCAGACGCTGATGCGTAACGCCGGCTTGGCGCTGCACAAGGCCAAGGCCAACGGCAAACATCAGGTGCAGGTCTTCACCGAGGCGTTGAATGCCGAGGCCAGTTACAAACTGTTCGTGGAAAACAACCTGCGCCGCGCCCTGACTCAAAACGAGCTGGATGTGTTCTACCAGCCCAAACTGTGCCTGCGCAGCGGCCGCTTGCTGGGCATGGAAGCGCTGCTGCGCTGGAACCACCCGGAAAAGGGCATGATCCGCCCCGACCAGTTCATCAGCGTGGCTGAAGAAACCGGGTTGATCATCCCCATCGGCAAATGGATCGCGCGTCAGGCTTGTCGCATGAGCAAGCAGTTGAGCGCAGGCGGCATGGGTAACTTGCAGGTGGCGATCAACCTGTCGCCCAAGCAGTTCTCCGACCCGGACCTGGTGGCGTCGATCGCCACCATCCTCAAGGAAGAACAACTGCCGGCCAACCTGCTGGAGCTGGAGCTGACCGAGGGCTTGCTGCTGGAAGCCACCGAAGACACGCGCCTGCAACTGGACCAGTTGAAGAGCTTCGGCCTGACCCTGGCCATGGACGACTTCGGCACCGGCTACTCGTCGCTGAGCTACCTGAAAAAATTCCCCATCGACATCATCAAGATCGATCGCAGCTTTATCCACGAAATCCCGGACAACCAGGACGACATGGAAATTACCTCGGCGGTTATCGCCATGGCCCACAACCTCAAGCTCAAGGTGGTGGCCGAGGGCATCGAGACGGCCGAACAGCTGGCGTTCCTGCGCCGCCACCGCTGCGATGTGGGCCAGGGCTACCTGTTCGACCGGCCGATCCCCGGCGCAGAGCTGCTGGAAAAGCTTAAACGCTACCCCCGCGGGCCAATCGCCTGACAGCGCTGTAACACTCGGGCACACTGGCTGTCTGTCTTATTACATAACTCAATCTGACTGAGAGGACTGATCATGGCCTTGCGCTCGGAAATTCTGGTGAACAAAAACGTGCTGCCGACTCAAGAACAAGCTTTGCCTGGCCGTGAAACGCCGATGACCCTGCCGGAAACTCACTTCGTCAACGGCAACCCACTGCTGGGCCCCTTTGTCGACAACGTAGAGTTCGCGATCTTCGGCCTCGGTTGCTTCTGGGGTGCCGAACGGCGGTTCTGGCAGCGCGACGGCGTGGTCAGCACCGTGGTCGGTTACGCCGGCGGCTACACGCCGAACCCGACCTACGAAGAAGTCTGCTCGGGCCTCACCGGCCACAGCGAAGTGGTACTGGTAGTGTTTGACCAAGACAAAATCAGCTATGAAGAACTGCTGAAAATGTTCTGGGAATTGCACAACCCGACCCAGGGCATGCGCCAGGGCAACGACATCGGCACTCAATACCGTTCGGTAATCTACGCGGTGAAACCTGAGCATCTGGAGGCGGCCAAGGCCAGCGCCAATGCCTATCAGGCTGAATTGACCAAGGCGGGCCTGGGTGTGATCACCACGGAAATCGAAGAAGCCCCGACGGTGTATTTCGCCGAGGCGTATCACCAGCAGTACCTGGCGAAGAACCCGCAAGGCTATTGCGGGATCGGCGGTACAGGCGTGACCTGCCCGATCTAAGCACAGCGCAGATCAAAAAATGTGGGAGCGGGCTTGCTCGCGAATCCGGTGGGTCAGTCAACACATGTGTGACTGATGTACCGCATTCGCGAGCAAGCCCGCTCCCACATTTGGTTTTGTGTTTGGCTTGAGAGCTAATTACTCAGCGATAAGCCAATCCATCTGCCACCCACCCTGGGTCTGGCCAAGTTTTTTGGACAGCCACGGCAGCAGCTCACGCAACTCTTCCTCCAGGCCCCACGGCGGGTTGGCAATCGCCAGGCCTGAGCCGGTCAGGGTGTTGGGCGTGTCCAACGGATGCACCAGCAATTCCACGCGCAGCAACTTCGGCGCGCCGGTGCCGGCCAGGTCCTGGTAGAAACGACGCAACATGCGCTGGTCTTTTACCGGGTACCAGATCGCCGCGACCGTCTGGCGCATGCGGCTGACCGCTTCCTTGAGGGACGCCGCGCAGCGCTGCATTTCATCGAGTTGTTCAAACGGCGGATCGATCAGCATCAACGCGCGTTTTTCCGGCACCGGCAGCAAGGCACGTGGCACATGCCAGCCTTCGCCCAAGTGCACTTTGACCCGGCGATCGCCCTTCATGTTGTCCTTGAGCAGTACGCCGTCTTCCGGGTGCTTCTCATTGAGCAATACACGGTCCTGGGGCCGCGTGAGGCGGCGCGCCAGCTCCGGCGAGCCGGGGTAGTAGCGCAACTGGCCGTCCGGGTTCATCTCGTGCAGCACGCGCATGTAGTCGGCGGTGAGGGGCGGCAGGTCGCTTTCGCCCCACAGCCGCGCAATGCCTTCCAGGTATTCGCCGGTGCGGTTGGCCTGGTCGCCCTGCAAGTCGTACAGGCCAATCCCGGCGTGGGTGTCGAGGTAGGCGAACGGCTGCTCCTTGCGCGACATCAGGGCGATGAGGCGGGTCAAGGTCAGGTGTTTGAAGACATCGGCGTGGTTGCCGGCGTGAAAGGCGTGACGATAATTCATGGTTGCTCCTGCGCAGGGGGCGAAGTTTACCTTCTACGGCGGCAAAGGTGCAGGGCTGCGTGTCGGGCGGGGCTTATGTCACAAAGGCAGGCACACCACCGAAAACAGTCTAATCCCACCTGTGGGAGCGGGCTTGCCCGCGATGCAGGCGACGCGGTATTACCCTTACACCGCGGTGATGCTATCGCAGGCAAGCCAGCTCCCACATTGCCTTGGGGGCAACTCTGGAATCCAAGGAGGTCAACCCGCATCATGAAAGACGCCACCATTGCATTGCACCACGGCTTCAAGTCGGACCCGACCACCAAGGCCGTCGCCGTGCCGATCTACCAGAACGTCGCCTTCGAGTTCGATAACGCCCAGCATGGCGCCGACCTGTTCAACCTGGACGTGCCAGGCAACATCTACACACGCATCATGAACCCCACCAACGACGTGCTGGAGCAGCGCATCGCTGCCCTCGAAGGCGGTATCGCCGCCCTGGCCGTGTCGGCCGGCAGCGCGGCGATTCACTATGCGATCCAGACCCTGACCCGAGCGGGCGACAATATCGTCACCACGCCGCAGCTTTACGGCGGCACCTACACCCTGTTCGCCCACCTGCTGCCAAGCTTTGGCGTCGACGTGCGCTTCGCCCGCGACGATTCTGCCCAAGCCATCGCCGAACTGATCGACGACAACACTAAGCTGGTCTACTGCGAAAGCATCGGCAACCCGGCAGGCAATATCATCGACATTCAAGCCCTGGCCGATGTCGCCCATGCGCGCGGCGTACCGCTGATGGTGGATAACACCGTGGCCACGCCGATCCTGTGCAAGCCGATACAGTTCGGCGCCGACATCGTGGTGCATTCGGTCACCAAATACGTGGGCGGCCATGGCAACTCCCTGGGCGGCGTGATCGTCGACAGCGGCACCTTCCCCTGGACCCAAAACCCGCAAAAATTCCCCGGCCTCAACCAACCGGAGCCGGCCTATCACGGCGTGGTCTACACGGAAAAGTTCGGCCCGGCCGCCTTCATCGCCCGCGCCCGCACCGTGCCATTACGCAACACCGGTGCGGCGCTGGCGCCCATGAATGCGTTCTTGTTGCTGCAAGGCCTGGAAACCCTGGCCTTGCGCATGGAGCGCCATACCGAAAACGCGCTGAAGGTTGCGCAATTCCTGCAAGGCCACGCCGAGGTGGAATGGGTCAGCTACGCCGGGCTGCCGGACCACCCGCACCACGCCCTGGCGCAGAAATACATGCAGGGCAAACCCTCGGCGATCCTGTCATTCGGCTTGAAGGGCGGCTATGACGCGGGCGTGCGCTTCTACGATGCCCTGCAAATCTTCAAGCGGTTGGTGAATATTGGCGATGCCAAATCCCTGGCCTGCCACCCCGCGTCCACCACTCACCGGCAGATGAACGAGCAGGAACAGGCCAAGGCCGGCGTAAAGCCGGAGATGATTCGCCTGTCGGTCGGCATCGAGGCGATTGAAGACCTGATCGAGGACTTGCAGCAGGCCCTGGCTTCAACTCAACTCTGAAGCAAGATAATCCGCCAGCGCTTGAACACTGATATCAGGTCTGCGCGAACAGTAGGCGACCTTGTGCCGCAAGGTCGCAGGCGTAAACGCGGTGTAGAGGTCCGGGCGTTGTTCTTCGAGCCATTGCAGCAGGTTGCCGATCAGCAACTGCGGCGATTGCTCTGCCAAGTGTTCAAGCAGCGATGCCGGCACTTGCCACCATGGGCTGGCCTTGGCCGCAGTGGCCGGGCCGGTGCTGATGGCCAGCGGCTGGCCATTGATCAGGTAGCGCTGAAACACCGGCAACACGCGTCCCGCCTCGTCGCCCAGCTTCTGCAAAATGGGCAGCCATTGAGCGCCATCCCAAAAGCGTAAAAACACTGCCTGCTCATCCGGCAACAGCACTTTGGTCAAGCCTTGCAGGTGCGCAGCCACCGCCTCTGGCGGGCTGGACGAGACCGCGAGCCAACCCCAGTCCGTTGCCTCGGCGCTGGCGACCCAACCCAGGAAGGCACTGCCCGGCTCAACAATGCCCACATAAGGCATAACACCCTCCCAATCGGCATAAGCCGTGCCTGCCCAGGTTGATTGCAGCAGTTTCTCCGGTGCCAGGGTTTGCCACGCCTTAAGCGGCCTGGCTTCGCTGGCGCTGCCCAGCACCGCGTAGAGGTGTTCCTCGGGCTGTAGCGGCCACTGTGCAAGCCAGGCGCTGGGAACCATGGACTGAAGCATCGGGGTAAATTCCTTTTAAGGTTTAGGGTGTCCGGGGATATCACATTGGTCGTTCTTGCAGCGCTCACATTCTTCGCAAAACGGCGCACTGCGCTTAAGGCTCGCAATCTGTACGCGGCTGAGCGGTGCCGGGATAACCGCTGACAATTTTTCGGTAATACCCGGTATCAGCGGCGTCGGCACGGCAGCAGGCGCACAGCCAATCTGGATCGGCACACTGCTGAAAATCCCGGCGGCCGACAGCGTGATCGACTGCCCCCCAGCCTGGATCGTCACGCTGGCGCCCGCATCAATGACCACACTTTGCCCGGCGCCGATCTGGATGGTCCGCCCGGCACGCACCTGCTGCGAGCCACCGACGACCAGATGATCATCCTGCTTGAGTTCAGTCAGGCGATTGCCATGGGTGATGCGCTGCTCTTCCCCCAACAGCTCATGGTGCGACTCGCCACCCACCTTGAGCCGACGCTGGTTATCCACCTGTACGTGCTGGTCATGCAACACATGCTCGGTCCAATCGCGCTGAGCGCGCAGGTAAATCTCCTCGGCGCCCTTACGATCGTCGATGCGCAGCTCGTTGTAACCGCCACCGCCCGGAGTGCTTTGGCTGCGAAAGACGCTGCGGGCCTGGTCCGCCGGTAGATCCAGCGGCAGCAGGTTTGCCGCGTTGGGCAGGCAGCCCATCACCAGCGGCATATCAACGTCGCCGTTGACGAAGCCCACCAGCACCTCCATGCCCACCCTCGGGATCAGCACCGCACCATAACGGTCATGCGCCCAGCCGCTGGCGACCCGCAGCCAGCAACTGGAGTGCTCGTCGTGTTCACCGTCGCGGTCCCAGGCCATCTGCACTTTGACGCGACCATATTCGTCGCAATGGATCTCAGTGTCGGCAGGCCCGGTGACCACGGCGTTCTGGTAGCCCGATATATGGGGTCGAGGCACTATCAGCGGCGTTCGAAACGGCACATCCCAAGGTGTTACGACAAACTCATTGCGGTAGCCGGGGGAGACGCCATCGTCGTAGGTGTCCGGCGCAGACTCCTCAAGGACCTGAGGCTGCTGCCCGCAATGGTGCAACTGGGTAACCAGCCACAAGTTATTCCATTCCTGGCGAGGGTGCCCGGTCATCTTCAGGAACTGCCCAGTGGACAAGGCTGGCTGGTCGCTATTACCGCTGGCTTGGCGAAAGTCACTGCGATGACGCTCAAGCAGCCGTTGCGCCAGGTACTTGCCATGGGTTCGATCAGTGAAGTGCCCAGGATAGTACTGCTCATTCAGCGCAGGCTGTTGCCCGCTGGACGCCATGCTTTCCAGGACCAGGCTGGGCTTTTTGAAGTCGTAATCGCGCCCGCTCACACCGGTGGTGCGGGTCTCCAACCGCAGGATGAAATGCTTGATCGCAGGGGTGCCGGCAACCAGTGCCGAACCGGCTGAATACGAGGTGGCTTGAGCTGGCTGGGTAAAGACGCTTTGGTCGTCGCCAAACATCAATAGGTGGCGCTCGGGGCTGTGCTGAAAGTGATAGTGAATGCCCGACTCGACGCACAAGCGCTGAATGAATGCCAGGTCGGTTTCGCCGAACTGAACACAGTACTCACGCTCGGGGTATTGCCCGCTCAGCTGAAATGCAAAGGCATCACCCTGGATCCCTTGAGCCTCCAGCACCCGCGCAATGATCTGCGGCACGGTTTTTTTCTGAAAGATCCGCTGGTGCGTGCTGTGTTCCAGGTAAGCCAACTGCGGCACCAAGGTGATCTGGTAACGGGTCAGGCGCTTGCCCGAGTCGCCTTGCGCCACCCGGCACACCTGGCCATGAATGCCGTGCCCTTGCGAATCAAACCCCAGGAAAGCCTGACGGTGCAGGAGGCTATCGAGGTCCAGGTCGGGCTGTTCGCTCACCAACTCAAGGTCAAAACGAAAAGGCAGGCTGATAAATTCATCGCCCGTGAACCCACGAACCTTGAGCTCACTGGGCTGCCCATCGAGGGTCAGGTTAAAGGCACTTTGATTGGCAAGAGCGAACATCCGGTGTTTCTCTGCGAGGGCTGGGCGAGGGATTCTGCACCAGCTTTTCGCCCACCAGAGCACACCACAGGCAAATCAGTAAGCTCCTACACTCCGGGTGCCCGATTCTTCATGTATCTGGCGTCGAAGGCGCACCAAGGCCGTGCTAGCGTTATAGCTCCCCCTCAACGGCTCACTGGAAAAAGCATGACCACCCGCTACGCAAAAATCATCCTGACCCTTGCCCTGGCGGCCTTCGCCACCTTGGTTGCGTTCAACAACATCACGGACTACGGCTCCAACTTCGCCTTCGTCCAACACGTGTTGAGCATGGACACCACCTTCCCGAACAACGCCGCCATGTACCGGGCGATCACTACCCCATGGATGTGGCATGCGGCCTACGCGCTGATCATCCTCGGCGAAGCGCTCACCGCCGTGCTGCTGGCGCGTGGCGCACTGTCGCTGTGGCGTGCGCGGCACGCGGGCGGCGCCGAATTCAACCGCGCAAAGGCAAGCGCAACCGCCGGCCTGACCCTCGGCTTTGTGGTGTGGTTCTTTGGTTTTATGGTGGTGGGCGGTGAGTGGTTTCTGATGTGGCAGTCCCATCAGTGGAATGGCCAGGAAGCGGCATTCAAGTTCTACATGGCGATTCTGGGTGTGCTGATTTTTCTCAATCAGCCTGAGGCTGGCTGAACTGACAGCGGGACGCGGAGCGTCCGGGGTGACATTCCCACGCAGAGCGTGGGAACGATAAAAAAAGGCCCGCCATCCTAAGGACGCGGGCCTTTTTTCTAACGCAATTGGCGCTTAACGCCCAGCGAGTTACTTGTTGAGGTTGTAGTCTTTTTCCGCCGCATCAAAACGCTCGACCATACCCGCAGTCGGTGCGCCCATCTTGCTCACGAAATAGATCGCCAGGCTGGCGAAGATAAAGCCCGGGATGATTTCGTACAGGCCCAGCAGGTTGAAGTGCTTCCACACGATCACGGTAATCGCGCCGACCAGAATACCGGCCAGTGCGCCGTTGCGGGTCATGCCTTTCCAGATCACCGAGATCAGCACCACTGGGCCAAACGCAGCGCCGAAGCCGGCCCAGGCGTAGCTCACCAGGCCCAGTACGCGGTTTTCCGGGTTGGCGGCCATGGCGATGGCGATCAGGGCCACCAACAGCACCATCAGGCGACCGACCCATACCAGCTCAAGCTGGGAGGCATTCTTGCGCAGGAAAGCTTTGTAGAAGTCTTCGGTCAGGGCACTGGAGCACACCAGCAACTGGCAGCTCAGGGTACTCATCACCGCCGCCAGAATGGCCGACAGCAGAACCCCGGCAATCCAAGGGTTGAACAGGATTTTAGCCAGCTCGATAAACACGCGCTCAGGGTTCTCGGTCACAGGGCCTGCCACTTCCGGATGCGCGGAGAAGTAAGCAATACCGAAGAAGCCCACAGCCACGGTGCCGGCCAGGCACAGAATCATCCAGGTCATGGAGATACGACGCGCCTTGGCAATCGACTTCACCGAATCCGCCGCCATGAAACGCGCGAGGATGTGCGGTTGGCCGAAGTAGCCCAGGCCCCAGCCCATCAACGAAATAACGCCGATGAACGTGGTGTTTTTAAGCATATCGAAACTGGTCGGGTCCTTGGCTTCGATCGCCAGGAACGTGGTGTCCACACCGCCGGTGGCCAACAGCACGATGATCGGCGTGAGGATCAGCGCGAAGATCATCAATGTGGCTTGTACGGTATCTGTCCAGCTCACCGCCAGGAAACCACCGATGAAGGTGTAGGCAATCGTCGCCGCAGCGCCGGCCCACAGTGCGGTCTCGTAAGACATGCCGAAGGTGCTTTCAAACAGACGGGCACCGGCCACGATGCCGGAAGCGCAGTAGATGGTGAAGAACACCAGGATCACCACCGCCGAGATAATCCGCAGCAGGCCGCTTTTATCTTCGAAACGGCTGGAGAAGTAATCCGGCAGCGTGAGGGCGTCACCGTTGTGCTCGGTCTGCACCCGCAGGCGACCGGCGACAAACAGCCAGTTGAGGTAGGCACCGACGATCAGGCCAATGGCAATCCAGCTTTCCGACAGGCCGGACATGTAGATCGCGCCCGGCAAGCCCATCAACAGCCAGCCGCTCATGTCCGAAGCGCCGGCCGATAGAGCCGTGACCACGCTACCGAGGCTGCGACCGCCGAGGATGTAATCAGAAAGGTTGTTGGTGGAGCGATAGGCCATCAAGCCGATCAGCACCATTGCTGCGATGTAGATCACGAATGTGATCAGGGTTGGATTGCTAACGCTCATAGGAGTGACGCCCTGGCTTTGTTTTTATGTAGCAGCGGTCTGGCAGACGGCCACCCATTGGTAACGGGTAGACGAAACGGCGAGCCGCGCATTTATGACTGACGTTTCCCCAGGAAAGCCGCCAGCCGATGAACCGCCCCTTGCGAGTGGTTGCACCTTGGGCGCGAATGCTATTCAACAAAGTAAATAAGGTGCAACCAGTTTCTTGAGAATAAGTTGCACCTCAGGGTGTTTTCGCGGAAATACCGCTTTTTTGCTCCTTTTCGGAGCAAGAACAGCCGATCTCAGAAGCAAATGCACCAAGACACAGCGCATTTTGTCGTGGGCCGAAATTTTTCCCGATCACGATCGAAAAATTCCTGAACAATTTGGGTTGCACCCGGTTGCACCTCTGCATGCGCAAAGCTAATCTTGCCGCCAGCAGATGCCACTCGGTAGTGGCACCCATGAGGATAAAAAGATGGCAACGACCACCCTTGGGGTCAAACTCGACGACCCGACCCGCGAACGCCTCAAGGCGGCCGCGACCTCCATTGATCGCACGCCGCACTGGCTGATCAAGCAGGCGATTTTCAATTACCTGGAGAAACTCGAGGGTGGTGCAACCCTGACCGAGCTCAATGGCTCGGGCAGCAAGGACGCTGAAGACGCTGGCGAAGTGCAGCCGGACCACGCCCACCAGTGCTTCCTGGAGTTTGCCGAAAGCATCCTGCCGCAATCGGTATTGCGCGCCTCGATCACCGCCGCTTACCGCCGCCCGGAGCCGGAAGTGGTGCCGATGCTGATCGAGCAGGCCCGCCTGCCGCAGCCAATGGCCGAGGCCACCAACAAGCTGGCCGCCTCGATTGCCGAAAAACTGCGCAACCAAAAGAGCGCTGGCGGCCGTGCCGGGATTGTTCAGGGCCTGCTGCAAGAATTTTCCCTGTCGTCCCAGGAAGGCGTGGCGCTGATGTGCCTGGCCGAAGCGCTGTTGCGCATCCCGGACAAGGGCACCCGCGACGCACTGATCCGCGACAAGATCAGCACCGGCAACTGGCACCCGCACTTGGGCAACAGCCCGTCGCTGTTCGTTAACGCCGCCACCTGGGGCCTGTTGCTGACCGGCAAACTGGTCGCCACCCATAACGAAGCGGGCTTGACCTCGTCCCTGAGCCGCATTATCGGCAAGAGCGGCGAGCCGATGATCCGCAAGGGCGTGGACATGGCCATGCGCCTGATGGGCGAACAGTTCGTTACCGGCGAAACCATTGCCGAAGCCCTGGCCAATGCGAGCAAGTTCGAAGCCAAGGGTTTCCGCTATTCCTACGACATGCTCGGTGAAGCTGCGCTGACCGAACACGACGCCCAGAAGTACCTGGCCTCGTACGAACAAGCCATTCACTCCATCGGCAAAGCTTCTCACGGCCGTGGGATTTATGAAGGCCCGGGCATCTCCATCAAGCTCTCGGCACTGCACCCGCGTTACAGCCGTGCGCAGTACGAGCGCGTGATGGACGAGTTGTACCCGCGCCTGCTGTCGCTGACCTTGCTGGCCAAGCACTACGACATTGGCCTCAACATCGACGCCGAAGAAGCCGACCGCCTGGAGCTGTCGCTCGACCTGCTCGAGCGCCTGTGCTTCGAGCCGCAACTGACCGGCTGGAACGGCATCGGTTTCGTCATCCAGGCGTACCAGAAACGTTGCCCGTATGTGATCGACTACGTCATTGACCTGGCGCGCCGCAGCCGCCATCGCCTGATGATCCGCCTGGTAAAAGGCGCGTACTGGGACAGCGAAATCAAGCGCGCCCAGGTCGAAGGCCTGGAAGGCTACCCGGTGTACACCCGCAAGGTGTACACCGACGTTTCCTACATTGCCTGCGCACGCAAACTGCTGTCGGTGCCGGAAGTCATCTACCCGCAGTTCGCCACGCACAACGCCCACACGCTGTCGGCCATCTACCATATCGCCGGTCAGAACTATTACCCTGGCCAGTACGAGTTCCAGTGTCTGCACGGCATGGGTGAACCGCTGTACGAGCAGGTTGTAGGCAAAGTTTCCGATGGCAAGCTGAACCGTCCGTGCCGCGTGTACGCACCGGTCGGCACCCACGAAACACTGCTGGCTTATCTGGTACGTCGCCTGCTGGAAAACGGCGCCAACACTTCATTCGTCAACCGCATTGCCGACCACACCATCTCGATTCAGGAGCTGGTGGCCGACCCGGTGGCCAACATCGAGCAGATGGCCACGCTGGAAGGCGGCTTCGGCCTGCCGCACCCGCGTATCCCGCTGCCGCGTGACCTGTATGGCAGCGACCGCGCCAACTCGGCCGGTATCGACCTGGCCAACGAACACCGCTTGGCATCGCTGTCTTGCGCCTTGCTGGCAAGCGCGCACAACGATTGGAAAGCCACGCCGATGCTGGGCTGCGCTTCCAGTAATGAAGCCGCTGCACCGGTGCTGAACCCGTCCGACCTGCGTGACGTGGTCGGCCACGTGCAAGAAGCCACGGTTGAAGACGTCGACAATGCGATCCAGTGCGCGATCAACGCCGGCCCGATCTGGCAGGCCACCCCGCCCGCCGAACGCGCCGCCATACTGGAGCGCGCTGCCGACTTGATGGAAGGCGAGATCCAGCCGCTGATGGGCCTGCTGGCCCGTGAAGCCGGCAAGACCTTCGCCAACGCCATCGCCGAAGTGCGTGAAGCCGTGGACTTCCTGCGCTACTACGCGGTACAGGCGCGCAACGATTTCACCAACGATGCCCACCGCCCATTGGGCCCAGTGGTCTGCATCAGCCCGTGGAACTTCCCGCTGGCAATCTTCAGCGGTCAAGTTGCTGCGGCACTGGCTGCCGGTAACCCGGTACTGGCCAAACCGGCCGAACAAACCCCGCTGGTGGCGGCACAAGCCGTGCGTATCCTGCTCGAAGCCGGTATCCCGGAAGGCGTGCTGCAACTGCTGCCAGGCCAGGGCGAAACCGTCGGTGCCCGCCTGGTCGGTGATGATCGCGTCAAAGGCGTGATGTTCACCGGTTCCACCGAGGTGGCGCGCCTGCTGCAACGCAATGTCGCCGGGCGCCTGGATGCCCAGGGCCGCCCGATCCCGCTGATCGCCGAAACCGGCGGCCAGAACGCGATGATCGTCGACTCTTCGGCACTCACCGAACAAGTGGTGATCGACGTCGTTTCCTCGGCTTTCGACAGCGCCGGCCAGCGTTGCTCGGCCCTGCGCGTACTGTGCCTGCAGGAAGATTCGGCAGATCGCGTGATCGAAATGCTCAAGGGCGCCATGGCTGAATGCCGCCTGGGCAACCCGGAGCGCTTGTCGGTGGATATCGGCCCGGTGATCGACGCCGAAGCCAAGGCTGGCATCGAGAAACACATCCAGGCCATGCGCGACAAAGGCCGCAACGTGTACCAGGTGGCAATCGCCGACGGCGAAGAGATCAAGCGCGGCACCTTCGTGATGCCAACCCTGATCGAGCTGGAAAGCTTCGACGAACTGCAACGCGAGATCTTCGGCCCGGTACTGCACGTGGTGCGCTACAAGCGCAAAGAGATCGACCAGCTTATCGCACAGATCAATGCCTCCGGCTACGGCCTGACCCTGGGCGTACACACGCGCATCGACGAGACCATCGCCAAGGTGATCGACAACGTGCATGCCGGTAACGTCTATGTGAACCGCAACATCGTTGGTGCCGTGGTCGGCGTGCAGCCGTTCGGCGGCGAAGGTTTGTCGGGCACTGGCCCGAAAGCGGGCGGCCCGCTGTACCTGTACCGCCTGCTGTCGACGCGCCCTACGGATGCCATCGAGCAATCCTTCGTGCGTGGCGACAAGCTGGCTGCACCGGACGTGCGTCTGCGTGATGCCATGAGCCAACCGCTGACCGCCCTCAAAACCTGGGCCGACAGCAATAAGTTCAGCGACCTGAGCGCCCTGTGCAGCCAGTTCGCCGCGCAATCGCAAAGCGGTATCACCCGCCAACTGGCCGGCCCGACCGGCGAGCGCAACAGCTACGCCATCCTGCCCCGCGAGCACGTGTTGTGCCTGGCGGAAGTGGAAGGCGACTTGCTGACGCAACTGGCGGCGGTACTGGCTGTTGGCGGTTCGGCGGTATGGCCGGAAACTGACTTGACCAAAGCCTTGTTCCCACGCCTGTCGCGGGAAGTTCAGGCGAAGATCAAGCGTGTGGCTGACTGGACCAAGGACGAGGTGGTGTTCGACGCGGTCGTGCACCACGGCGATTCCGACCAACTGCGTGCGGTGTGCCAGCAAGTGGCGCAGCGCGGTGGCGCGATTGTTGGGGTGCATGGTTTGTCGCAGGGTGAAACGGCGATTGCGCTGGAGCGCCTGGTGATCGAGCGGGCATTGAGCGTTAACACGGCTGCGGCGGGTGGTAATGCGAGCCTGATGACTATCGGTTAACGCATGTGGGAGCGGGCTTGCTCGCGAATGCGCAGTGTCAGTCACCAGATGTACTGACTGATCCACCGCATTCGCGAGCAAGCCCGCTCCCACATTTGATCGCATTCACAACGCCCTTCTCGCGTTCTGCTCCTCCATCACGCAAATCAATCTTGCTATCCAGCCTCTATTCGCGCACTTAGACTCAGGCGATTCCCTTCAAAGGTATGCCGACATGTCCGAGACGCTGCTCAGTTCCCGCAATCTGGCTTTCGAGCTGTACGAAGTCCTCGATGCCGAGGGCCTGACCCAGCGCGAGCGGTTTGCCGAACACAACCGCGAAACCTTCGATGCCGCCATCAGCACGGCGCGTAGCATTGCCGAGAAGTACTTCGCGCCGCACAACCGCAAAAACGACGAAAACGAACCGCGCTATGAAGACGGCCAGGCAATCCTGATCCCGGAAGTCAAACCCGCCGTGGACGCTTTTCTGGAAGCAGGCTTTCTCAACGCTGCCCGCAGTTTCGAAGCCGGTGGCATGCAGCTGCCTACCCTGCTCTCCCAAGCCTGTTTCGCGCATTTTCAGTCAGCCAACGCGGCTTCAACGTCCTACCCGTTTCTGACCATGGGCGCCGCCAACCTCATCGAAAGCTTCGGCACCGAGGAACAAAAACAGCGTTTCCTGCAGCCGATGATCGAAGGCCGCTTTTTCGGCACCATGGCCCTTACCGAGCCGCATGCCGGGTCGTCGCTGTCGGATATTCGTACCCGCGCAGAGCCGGCGTCCGACGGCACGTATCGGCTCAAGGGCAACAAGATCTTCATCTCCGGCGGCGACCACCCGCTGTCGGAAAACATCGTGCACATGGTGCTGGCCAAGCTGCCGGATGCGCCGCCTGGGGTGAAGGGCATTTCGCTGTTTATCGTGCCCAAATTCCTGGTCAATGAGGATGGCAGCCTGGGCGCACGCAATGACGTGCTGCTGGCCGGGCTGTTCCACAAGATGGGCTGGCGTGGCACTACGTCCACGGCGCTTAACTTCGGCGATAACGGCAACTGTGTCGGCTATCTGGTGGGCAAACCGCACCAGGGCTTGAGCTGCATGTTCCAGATGATGAACGAGGCGCGCATCGGCGTGGGCATGGGCGCGGTGATGCTGGGTTACGCCGGCTACCTCTATTCCCTGGAATACGCCCGCGAACGCCCGCAAGGTCGCCTGCCCGACAGCAAAGACCCGAGCACCGCACCGGTTTCGATCATCCAGCACGCCGATATCAAGCGCATGCTGCTGACCCAGAAAGCCTATGTAGAAGGCGCCTTTGACCTGGGCCTGTACGCGGCCCGGTTGTTTGACGACACCACCACGCTGGGAACCGAAGCCGAGCGCAAGCACGCCCACGAACTGCTCGACCTGCTCACGCCCATCGTCAAGTCCTGGCCATCGGAGTTCTGCCTCAAGGCCAACGAACTGGCGATCCAGATCCTCGGCGGCCACGGCTACACCCGCGAATACCCGGTGGAGCAGTACTACCGCGACAACCGCCTGAACCCGATACACGAAGGCACCCACGGCATTCAGTCCCTGGATTTGCTCGGGCGCAAGCTCGCGCAAAACGGCGGCGCGGGCTTGAAACAACTGATCCGCCTGATCGCCGAAACCGGCGCTCGGGCTCAGGAATACGCCTCACTGACCGCCCTGCGCGAACCGCTGGAGCAATTGGTCAGCCGCCTGCAAAGCGTGACGATTGGCCTGCTGACGGATCTCGCCCACGGCAAGGTCAACAGCAGCCTGGCAAACTCGGCGCTGTACTTGAAGGTGTTCGGGCACACGGTAATTGGCTGGCGCTGGCTGGAACAGGCGATTCGCGCCGAGGAAGGTTTGGCCAAGGGCAATGCGGCCGATGTGGCCTTTTACAAAGGCAAGCTCCAGGCCGCCCGGTACTTCCTGACCTGGGAAGTACCGAGCTGCCATCATGAACTGGCGATTCTGGAGGCACGCGATGACACGTGCCTGGGCATGCAGGACGCGTGGTTCTAAGGCGTTCCGATCGCCTTGGAAATCACTTCGACCGTGGCGCTGACTTGCTCTTGGTAACGGTCGAGTTCCTGCTGGTGATGCTTTTGCATGTCGATCTGCTCGGCGCACAGGTTCAGCGCGGCCAGTACCAATAATTTGTCACCGATCAGGGTCGGGTACTTTTTCTTGGTGGTGGCCAGGGAAGCCTTGAGCATGGTCACGGCGTGCATCAGGGTTTGATCTTCCCCTTGCGGCGCCTTGATCGAGTAATCCTCTCCGAGAATCGAAACGACCTTTATCCCTTCATTCATGCGCCGACAGGCCCTGCGCTCACACGCTCAACCAGCGCCTGGATACGCGCGGCGGTGGCGCCGTGCTTTTCTTCCTGTTCCATCAAGTTCAGTTGCAGGCTGTCGTTCTCGTCCTTGGCGCGGGCCAGTTCCGCCTTCAGGGATTCATTGCTGCCGAGCAGGTCCTGGTTTTGTTGTACGAGGTCAGTGACCAGCTGTTCCAGCTGGCTGAGGGATGCTTCTAACATTTTGATTTCTCGGGCTTTTTCAAAGGGCGGTGACGATAAAGAAAATTCACCTCGGATGCCAGGGTTATCCCCGGCTGGCAGCCCGATTTTTAAGGGCCGGGCCGCACTTTCGAGCCTTAGTGACTGCATTTACCCGATCTGGTTCCTGAATCCGCCCAACCCCTCGTCAGATGCGACAAAAGCGCGCGCCCCCTTAAGACTTTAGTCGCATGGCCGATACGCAATGCACACCTCGTCTCATGGCCGCACGGATCGCGCTTCTCCCCCAGGATTCCCGCATGTCTCTTCGTAATATGAATATCGCTCCGAGGGCCTTTCTTGGCTTTGCGTTTATTGGGGCACTGATGTTGTTTCTCGGTGTGTTCGCCCTGAACCAGATGAGCAAGATTCGCGCAGCCACCGAAGACATCACCGAGTCCAGCGTGCCAAGCATTCGCGCCCTAGACGAATTCACCCAGCTGACATTGCGCTTGCGCGTGCTGTCGTACCGTTTGCTCACCAACCGCGAGCCGGACGTGCAGCAAAAGACCCTGGAAGCTTTTGAGCTGCGTAACCAGCAGATCCGTGCTGCCCAGGGCGTCTACGAAAAACTCATCGAAAGCGGCGAAGAACGCACCGCCTACAACGAGTACGTGCGTTTGCTCGGCCAGTACCATCAGATCGAGGAGCGCATGAAGAGCCTGTCGCGCGACAACCAGATCGATGAGCTGCGCGCCATGCTCAACACCGAATTGCTGAGCAATTCCGAGCAAGTCAACGCAGTGCTGACGCGCCTGCTGGACATCAACAACCAGATGGCCAACGCCACCAACCAAGAAGCCAAAGACCAATACGATATGGCCTTTAAGCTGGTAGTGGGCCTGCTGATCATTGCCACGGCGCTGACCCTGCTGTTTGCCTGGCTGCTGACCCGCAGCATCACGCTGCCTATCGCCCAGGCCCTGGAAGCTGCCGAAGAAGTTGCCGAAGGCAACCTCACCCGCCCGATCAAGGTAGACGGCAACGACGAAGCCGGCCGCCTGCTGGCCGCCATGGCCAAGATGCAGGACAAGCTGCGCGACACCCTGCAGCGCATCGCCGGCTCCGCCACCCAACTCGCCTCGGCCGCCGAAGAGCTGAACGCCGTCACCGACGAAAGCGCCCGTGGCCTGACCCAGCAGAACAACGAAATCGAACAGGCTGCCACCGCCGTCAACGAGATGACCAGCGCCGTCGAAGAGGTGGCACGCAATGCGGTGAGCACCTCCGAAGCCTCACGCGCCGCCACCACCTCTGCCGGTGACGGCCGTGACCTGGTGCAGGAAACCGTCAGCGCCATCGAGCGCATGAGCGGCGACGTGCAAGCCACGGCCACTTTGATCGGCGACCTGGCCAATGAGTCCCGCGATATCGGCAAAGTGCTCGACGTGATTCGCGGCCTGGCCGACCAGACCAACCTGCTGGCCCTGAACGCCGCGATTGAAGCGGCGCGTGCCGGCGAAGCCGGTCGTGGGTTTGCGGTGGTGGCCGACGAAGTGCGCGCCCTGGCCCATCGCACCCAGCAGTCGACCAGCGAGATCGAGCGGATGATCGGCAGCATCCAGACCGGCACCGAGCACGCCGTGGACTCGATGCGCAACAGCACCGAACGTGCGGAGTCGACGTTGAACATCGCCAAAGGCGCGGGGATGTCGCTGGACACCATCAATACCGCGATTGTGGAGATCAACGAACGCAACCTGGTGATCGCCAGCGCGGCCGAGGAGCAGGCGCAAGTGGCGCGGGAAGTGGACCGCAACCTGGTGAACATTCGTGATTTGTCGGTGCAGTCGGCTACCGGCGCCAGCCAGACCAGCGCGGCGAGCAGTGAGTTGTCGCGCTTGGCGGTGGACCTGAATGGGATGGTGGGGCGCTTCAGGCTCTAACTGACACCGGTGATCCCTTGTGGGAGCTGGCTTGCCTGCGATAGCAATCTAACAGTCAATAACCCCAGTGACTGATACACCGCTATCGCAGGCAAGCCAGCTCCCACATTTGATCAGCGGCGCCCACAAAAGCTTTTTGACAGCACAGCAATTCAACAGGTTAGAATCGCTGGCACGCAGACTGCATGGTCAGTTTGCGCCCTGTCTTCCCAGCTCTGGAGTACTGCCTTTGAATGCGACGACCATCAACAGCCTGTTCTTGATCGGCGCGTTGCTGGTGGGTGCGAGCATTCTGGTGAGTTCTCTTTCCTCACGCTTAGGCATCCCGATTCTGGTGATCATCCTGGCCGTGGGCATGGTCGCCGGCGTCGATGGCGGCGGCATCATCTTTGATAACTACCCAACCGCGTACCTGGTGGGCAACCTCGCGCTGGCCGTCATCCTGCTCGACGGCGGTTTGCGCACACGGGTGGCGAGTTTCCGCGTGGCGCTCTGGCCGGCGTTGTCGCTGGCCACGGTGGGGGTGTTGATTACCACCGGCCTCACCGGCATGGCGGCGGCCTGGCTGTTTGACCTCAATATCATCCAAGGCTTGTTGATCGGCGCCATCGTCGGCTCCACAGACGCCGCAGCGGTATTCTCGCTGCTGGGCGGCAAGGGCCTGAACGAGCGGGTGACCGCCAGCCTGGAAATCGAATCCGGCAGCAACGACCCGATGGCGGTGTTTCTCACCGTCACCCTGATCGACATGCTTGCCAGCGGCCAGACCGGCCTGCACTGGAGCCTGCTGACTCACCTGATCCGCGAATTCGGCATCGGCGGCATCGTCGGCCTGGGCGGCGGCTGGCTGATGTTGCAGATGGTCAACCGTATCAACCTGGCCACCGGCCTGTACCCGATCCTGGTGATCGCCGGCGGCCTGGTGGTGTTCGCCCTGACCAACGCCCTGCACGGCAGCGGTTTCCTCGCCGTGTACCTGTGCGGCCTGGTGATCGGCAACCGCCCGGTGCGCAGCCGTCATGGCATTTTGCATATGCTCGACGGCATGGCCTGGCTGGCACAGATCGGCATGTTCCTGGTGCTGGGCCTGCTGGTCACGCCCCATGACCTACTGCCCATCGCCTTGCCGGCGCTGGGCCTGGCGCTGTGGATGATCCTGTTGGCGCGGCCGCTGTCGGTGATGGTCGGCCTGCTGCCGTTCAAGGCCTTCCACGGTCGCGAAAAAGCCTTTATCGCCTGGGTCGGCCTGCGCGGCGCGGTGCCGATCATTCTGGCGGTGTTCCCGTTGATGGCCGGCCTGCCGCACGCACAGCTGTACTTCAACCTGGCGTTTTTTATCGTGCTGGTCTCGTTGCTGGTGCAAGGCACCAGCCTGCCGTGGGTAGCCAAGCTGCTGAAAGTCACCGTGCCGCCGGACCCGGCGCCTATCTCCCGTGCGGCGCTGGAAGTACACGTCACCAGCGAGTGGGAGCTGTTCGTCTACCGCCTGGGCGCGGAGAAATGGTGCATCGGCGCCGCCCTGCGCGAGCTGAAAATGCCCGAAGGCACGCGCATCGCCGCGCTGTTCCGTGGTCAGCAACTGCTCCATCCGTCGGGTAGTACGGTGCTCGAAGTCGACGATTTGCTCTGCGTGATCGGCCACGAACACAACCTGCCGGCCCTCGGCAAACTGTTCAGCCAGGCACCACAACGCGGCCTCGACCTGCGCTTTTTCGGCGATTTCGTGCTCGAAGGCGACGCCCAGCTGGGCGCGGTCTCCGCCCTGTACGGGCTCAAGCTCGACGGCATCGACCCGGACATGCCGCTCAGCAGCTTCATCACCCAAAAGGTCGGCGGCGCGCCTATCGTCGGCGACCAGGTGGAGTGGAACAACACAATCTGGACCGTCGCGGTCATGGACGGGAACAAGATCGGAAAAGTCGGCGTCAAATTCCCCGAAGGAAGTCGTCCAGGCCCTGGACTCTTCCTCTAAACTGCGGGGCTATGGCGCCACGCCACCAGCCTCTTTACCTTGCTCGACCGGTATCCATGACCCTACTGCGCACCTTTTTAGCCACTGCCCTGCTGGGCCTGACCCTTTGCGTGGGCAACGTTTACGCCGCCGACCCGCCCAGCGCCGATGCCATCCAGCAAAGCCTGGACAAGCTGCCCGACCGCAAGCTGCCCGACGCCGACATGAAGGCGTTGCAGAGTATCCTGCAACAGACGTTGACGTACCTGGGCAACAAGCAGGATTACGAGCAGCGCCTGGTCGACCTCAAGCGCCAACTGGCGGAGGCCCCGCGCCAGACCACCGACAACCAGCGTGAACTGGTGCGGCTCAAGGCGACTAAAATCGTCCCCGTGGCCCAACGCTATGCCTCGCTGCCCGTGCCGCAACTTGAGCAACTACTGGTGCAGCGCAGCACCCAGCAAGGCGACCTGCAAAAAGAGTTGGCCGAAGCCAACAGCTTGACCATCGCCGCCCAAACCCGTCCCGAGCGCGCCCAGACCGAAATCAGCAGCAGCCAGACGCGCATCCAGCAGATCAATTCGATCCTCAAGGCCGGTAAAGACAACGGCAAAAGCCTCAGCGGCGACCAGCGCAACCAACTGAATGCCGAACTTGCGGCTCTTAATGCCCTGATCCCGCTGCGCCGCCAGGAACTGGCCGGCAACAGCCAACTGCAAGACCTGGGCAACAGCCAGCATGACCTGGTGGTGGAAAAGACCGCGCGCCTGGAACAAGAGATCCAGGACCTGCAAACCCTGATCAACCAGAAACGCCTGGCCCAGTCCCAGCAGACCGTGACCCAGCAGTCCATCGAAGCGCAAAAGGCCGGCGGCAGCAGCCTGCTCGCGACCGAAAGCGCGGCCAACCTCAAGCTCTCCGACTACCTGCTCAAAAGCACTGACCGCCTCAATGACCTGACCCAGAAAAACCTGCAGACCAAGCAGCAACTGGACACCGTCACCCAAAGCGACTCGGCCCTGGACGAACAGATCAACGTGCTCAAGGGCAGCCTGCTGCTGTCCAAGATCCTCTACAAACAGAAGCAGGCACTGCCGCGTCTGACCGTCGACCGCAACCTGGCGGACGACATCGCCAACATTCGCCTGTACCAGTTCGAGGTCAACCAGCAACGCGAACTGATCAGCACCCCCAGCACCTACGTGGATAATCTGCTGGCCAATCAGCCGTCAGATGAGGTCACACCGCAACTGCGCCGCACCTTGCTGGAGCTGGCGATCACCCGCAGCGACCTGCTCGAACGCCTGAGCCGTGAGCTGAGCGCGCTGCTGAACGAATCCATCACCCTGCAACTGAACCAGAAACAATTGCTCAGCACCGCCACCAACCTGCGCGCGACCCTCGACGAGCAAATGTTCTGGATCCCCAGCAACAAGCCGCTGGACACCGAGTGGCTGGAAACCGTACCCGACCACCTGACCAAGCAAGTCACCACCCTGCCGTGGGCTTCCAGCGTCAGCGAACTGTATGACGGCCTGACCCAGCGCCCACTGCTGTTCTTGCCGTTGCTGCTGTTGATTGGCGCACTGCTGTGGCGGCGTAAAGCCTTGTACGCGCGCCTGAAAAAGATCCACCTCGATATCGGCCACTTCAAGCGCGACAGCCAATGGCACACGCCGGTGGCCATCCTGGTGAATATCCTGCTGGCGCTGCCGGTGGCCCTGGCGCTGGCATTGTGCGGCTACGCGCTGCAAATCGACGCCCGAGGGCAAAACGCCAACTTGGGCGCGGCCTTGCTGCTGATCGCCCAGGCCTGGCTGGTGTTCTACACCGCCTACCGGATTCTCGCGCCGGGTGGCGTGGCCGAACTGCATTTCCGCTGGGAAAAGCCCCAGGTCGAATTCCTCCAGGGCTGGATCCGCAAACTCGGGCTGGTGGTGCTGGCGCTGGTAGCCGTAGTGGCCATCGCCGAACACCAGCCGGCCGCGCTGGCCGACGACGTGCTGGGCATCGCCGTGGTGCTGACCTGCTACGCGCTGATGGCCTGGCTGCTGAGCCGCCTGCTGCTGCACAGCCCGACCCACGAAAAAGCCTCACTGTTCCGTAAGGCTGTGGGCCTGGTATTTACCGCCCTGCCCGTCGCGCTGTTTATCGCCGTGTGCTTTGGCTACTACTACACCGCGCTCAAACTCAGTGACCGGCTGATCAACACCCTGTACCTGCTGATGTTCTGGCTTGTCATCGAGGCCACCTTTGTACGCGGCCTCGGGGTTGCTGCACGGCGCCTGGCCTATGCCCGCGCCCTGGCCAAACGCCAGGCCGCCAAGGAAGCCGGCGATGGCGAAGCGGTGATCGAAGAGCCGACCCTGGACATCGAACAGGTCAACGAACAGTCCATGCGCCTTATCCGCCTGGCCTTGCTCGGCGGCTTTATCGCCGCGCTCTACTGGGTGTGGAAAGACCTGATCACCGTGTTCTCCTACCTGGACAACGTGACCCTCTACGAATACACCAGCGGCACCGGCGCCAATATCAGCATGGTGCCGATCAGCATCGGCGACTTGCTCGGCGCCTCGATCATCGTCGGTATCACCTTCGCCCTGGCGCGCAACCTGCCCGGTTTGCTCGAAGTGCTGGTGCTGTCCAAGCTGGACCTGGCCCAAGGCAGCGCCTATGCCACCACCACCTTGCTGTCCTATGTGATCGCCGGCGTCGGTTTCGTCTCCACCTTGTCCACCCTCGGCGTGAGCTGGGACAAGTTGCAATGGCTGGTGGCGGCGCTGTCGGTGGGGTTGGGCTTCGGGATGCAGGAGATCTTCGCCAACTTTATCTCCGGCATCATGATCCTGTTCGAACGCCCGGTACGCATCGGCGACACCATCACCATCGGCAACCTGTCGGGCACGGTAAGCAAGATCCGTATCCGCGCCACGACAATCACCGACTTCGACCGCAAGGACATCATTGTTCCGAACAAGACGTTTATCACCGGGCAATTGATCAACTGGTCGCTGACCGACACCATCACCCGCGTGACGCTGAAGCTGGGCGTGGACTACGGCTCCGACCTGGATCTGGTGAAGGAACTGTTGCTCAAGGCCGCGCGCGAAAACCCGCGCGTGCTGAAAGAGCCGGAACCGCATGTGTACTTCCTCAACTTCGGCGAAAGCACCCTCGACCACGAACTGCGCATGCACGTGCGCGACCTCGGTGACCGCAACCCGGTGATCGACGAGGTGAACCGCTTTATCAACCGTGAGTTCAAGAACCACCACATCAACATCTCGTTCCGCCAGATGGAGGTCTACCTCAAGAACCTCCACGGCCAGGAATACAAACTGGTGGAAGTCGACACTCCGGCCAAACCCGCCAACGACGGCGGCGTGCAAGAACCGCCGCCGAGCAAACTCGACTAAACGCCCTGTCCCCAGCAGAATGCTCGGACATTCTGCTGGAGATGGCCGGTGAAAGCCCTCGACGAACTGACCTTCGACAACCGCTTCGCACGCCTGGGCGACGCGTTCTCAACCCACGTACTGCCGGAGCCTCTCGACGCGCCGCGCCTTGTGGTGGCGAGCGATGCCGCCATGGCCTTGCTCGACCTCGACCCGGCCGTGGCCGAAACGCCGGTATTTGCCGAGCTGTTTGGTGGTCATAAACTGTGGGCCGAAGCAGAAACGCGGGCGATGGTCTATTCCGGGCACCAGTTCGGCGGCTATACCCCACAACTGGGCGATGGCCGCGGGTTGTTGCTGGGTGAGGTGTACAACCAGGCTGGCGAGCATTGGGACCTGCACCTCAAGGGCGCCGGGATGACGCCGTACTCACGCATGGGCGATGGGCGTGCAGTGTTGCGCTCTTCGATTCGTGAGTTTCTCGCCTCCGAAGCCCTGCATGCCTTGGGCATTCCCAGCAGCCGCGCCTTGTGCGTGATCGGCTCCGACACGCCGGTATGGCGTGAGAAACAAGAGCGTGGCGCCATGGTGCTGCGCCTGGCTCACAGCCATATCCGCTTTGGGCATTTCGAGTATTTCTACTACACCAAAAAGCCCGAGCAGCAGGCTGAACTGGCCGAACACGTGCTTAACCTGCACTACCCCGAGTGCCGTGAACAGCCCGAGCCGTACCTGGCAATGTTCCGCGAAATCGTCGAGCGCAATGCCGAAATGATCGCCAAATGGCAGGCCTATGGCTTCTGCCACGGCGTGATGAATACCGACAATATGTCGATCCTGGGCATCACCTTCGACTTCGGGCCGTTTGCGTTTCTGGATGACTTTGACGCGCACTTCATCTGCAACCATTCGGACCATGAAGGGCGTTACTCCTTCAGCAATCAGGTGCCGATCGGCCAGTGGAACCTCAGCGCGCTGGCCCAGGCGCTCACGCCGTTTATCAGCGTCGACGCGTTGAAAGAAGCCCTGGGCCTGTACCTGCCGCTGTATCAGGCGCACTACCTGGACCTGATGCGTCGCCGATTAGGGCTCACCACCGCCGAAGACGATGACCAGCCACTGGTGGAACGCTTGCTGAAACTGATGCAGAACAGCGGCGTGGACTACACGCTGTTCTTCCGGCGCCTGGGTGATGAGTCGGCGGCGCTGGCCGTAGCGCGCTTGCGCGATGACTTTGTCGACCTCGCCGGGTTTGATGCCTGGGCCGAACAGTACAAGGCTCGTGTCGCACGGGATGGCGATTACAGCGAAGAGCAACGCCGTGAACGCATGCACGCGGTTAACCCGCTGTACATCCTGCGCAACTATCTGGCGCAAAACGCCATCGCTGCTGCCGAGTCAGGCGATAACAGCGAAGTGCGGCGCCTGCATGAGGTGCTGAGCAAGCCTTTTGAAGAGCAGGCCGGGATGGAGCAATACGCCCAGCGGCCACCGGACTGGGGCAAGCATTTGGAGATTAGTTGTTCTTCATAACGGCACTAAATGAAGGTTTCGACCGTTACGCCAAAACGTTCGGCCAACCAACGAATTTGCCGCAGGTTGAGCTTACGCTTGCCACTCAGAATTTCCGAAACAACCGACTGTGTGCCTACACCAGGCAGATCACTCTGGTTCAAACCGTGCTCGCGCATCATTGCGCGCAGCACGTCGGCACCACTGGCAACGGGCATTGGCCGGTGCTCATGATCGTAGGCTTCAATCCAATCACTGAGAATATCCACCAGGCTCATCAGCGGATTTGACTCGTCCTCCCCGATCAGATCCAGCAGTTCGTCGAGAGCAGTCACCAGCACGTCATAATCCGCCTCGTTTTTAGGCTTGCGCAGTAAAGGTGAAACAAATTGCCAATGTTCAGCAGCGAGCCGAATGAGTGCGCTCATCTGATTTTCTCCTTCCAGTTGTCCCGTTCATAGTCGCGGTGATCTAACAGATACTTGATGTAAATTCGTTGCTTTTGGTACCGCACGAAAGCGATTAGCCTCAGCTTGTTTCCCCCAATGTCGAACACATGGAGCTGCCCAACTTTATCCGTTGCGGGAAAAATGCCTTTCATAGAAGCGAAGTCAGCCGGGCTGTTGCGCTTTATCCGGCGATACCACTCATCTAAAGCACTTGCTGAACGCGGCCACTTTTCCTTTGCTTCCCAAATCCTTTTCTCACTGATCACTCGCATGCAACATCCTTATCGCATCTTGCTATGAAGGTTAAACCCGTTTCCCGACTATCGCAATTTGCGATAACCGCAAACAGACAGATGGCGCAAAACAGAACACGCTCGAACAGCCTAGATACTGGGCCTCTCATCGACACGGGCAAACTGTGAGCGGATGAGTCACTTGCTGCGCATCTTGATAAACCCCGGACCTGGCTCCAAATACAGTCTATTGGCCGTACCTAAGGAGCCCACCATGTCCGAATCTCTTGTAATCCCCTGCCCGCATTGCAACGGTCTCAACCGCATCCCCGGCGAGCGCCTGGGTGATGCGCCTAAATGCGGGCGCTGCAAGCAGCCTGTGTTGTTGAACAAGCCTTTCGAGCTGAAACAAGGCGACTACGCCAGCCAGATCAAGGGCGACCTGCCGTTGCTGGTGGATGTGTGGGCTGAATGGTGTGGGCCGTGCAAGTCGTTTGCGCCGGTGTTTGAGCAGGCGGCTGGGCAGTTGGAGGGTAAATGCCGGTTGGCCAAGCTTGATAGTGAGGCTAATCAGCAGCTGTCGGCGCAGTTGGGGATTCGCTCGATTCCGAGTTTGATTCTGTTCAAGAACGGCCGTGAAGTGGCACGCCAGAGTGGCGCGTTTCCGTTGCCGCAGTTGATGAGCTGGTTGCGTAGCCAAGGGGTGTAAACCAGTCCCTCAAGCAACGGGGTCAAATGTGGGAGCTGGCTTGCCTGCGATGGCATCACCTCGGTCCAACTGATAGACCGAGTTGTCTGCATCGCAGGCAAGCCAGCTCCCACACTGACCGCGTTTTAGGCTCGGGCTACGGGGGCTTCGCGGTCCATCATCTGGCCTACGAGTTGTACGCCGAGTTCGCTTAATTGATGGATGGCCAGGGCCACGTCGCGGTGCTCGCCGGTGAGGTCGTTGGATAGCTTGAGTAACAGCGTACGGACGGAAGAGAAGGTTTCGTAGCTGTTGAGTACGAGGGTTTCGGTAGGGAGGTTGGGTGCAACGGTATAAAGGTTAACCATGAATCGTCTCCGAGCAGGAGCCGCAACCAGCCGCTACTAAACGGAGGGTGGCAGCTGTACGCAGGTTAGTAGACCGGGGAGACTCACCGGCGCGCTCGAAAGCGCCCTCCGTACAGCCACCATCAAATACAGGACAGTCCTGATCAATGATTTGCTGTACGTCTCACCACGGGCTACTAAACCCGATCACTGAACATTCAGTGACCCGATAACCTTAGAGACGCCCATCCAGACGCACAAGCCGGGCGATTCTGGCTTAGCTGTAGGCAACGATACAACCCACAACCCCATTTGCCAGACCCTTCCTACAGCCTTCGTAGGAACAATCCAAATCCCCCTGCTGAAACACAAAAACAAATGTGGGATCACAGGGGACTTGCATCGCCTGTAAAATCAGGCATTTTCCAGCAGGTTATGCAGCTCCACAAACTGCAACGTCAGCTTATGCCGTGGGTCCAGGTGGATCAGCGGCTTGCTCTCCTGGTGCGACTCGCGCATGCGCACCGAGCTGGCCAGGTACACCGGCAGTACCGGCAAACCTTCTGCAATCAACTCATCCAGCATCTGCTGCGGCAGGCTCGCACGGGCCTGGAACTGGTTGACCACGATGCCTTCCACTTCGAGGCCTTCGTTGTGGTCTTCCTTCAATTCTTCGATTTCACGCAACAGGCCATACAGCGCCTGGCGTGAGAAGCTGTCGCAATCAAACGGGATCAGCACACGATCAGCGGCAATCAACGCCGAAACCGCATAAAAATTAAGTGCCGGCGGCGTATCCAGGTAAATCCGGTCGTAATCTTCGCTCAACTCATCCAGCAGCTTTCGCAGCTTGTTGATCTTGTGCTTGGCTTCAAGCTTGGGCTGCAAGTCCGCAAGCTCGGCGGTCGCGGTGATCACATGCAGGTTGTCGAACGGCGTTTCGTAGATATCCACCTGGTTTTTCTTCGAAAATGGCCCGGAAGACAGGGTTTGCTTGAAGAAGTCGGCAATGCCCATCGGGATATCGTCGCCGGTCAGCCCCGTGAGGTACTGGGTTGAGTTGGCCTGTGCATCGAGGTCCACCAACAGGGTCCGATAGCCTTCGCTGGCGCTCACCGCCGCCAGGTTGCAGGCAATGCTGGACTTGCCAACCCCGCCTTTTTGATTGAACACCACACGCCGCATGGAAAAAACCTCCGTGTATCAATGAATGTCCGAGTGTAGAGGGCAAAAGCGCCTGTTAGCTACCTCGTTCATCCATGCACTGGCGCATCAGCCGCCGCACAAAAGGAAGAGTCCTACAATCCACACACGGCGCGGGTAAAGGACAATCTGTAAATCTTTCCGGGCAAATTGTATTCACTCGTGAACAATTCTTTACCAAAGTTTGCTAGAACCCCACGGCACCGGGATAATGCGCGCCATTCGGCCATGGTTCCCTGTCCCGGTATTCGGGGCCAACGGCTGCACATGGAAGCCCGCAGGGGCGGGATAACTTCTCAGTGATCACTTTCAATATCGACCAATGGCGCGCCTGGGCTCCGGGCCTGGAGACTGCGCACGACTGGCGCGCCTGGTGCCAGGCCCCGGTGGTGGTGCCCGCCAGCGATGCGTCGCCCGATGTGTCCTTCCTGCCCGCCATGCAGCGCCGCCGCCTGAGCCGGCTGGCGCGCATGGCGTTCAGCGTGGGCTGGCCATTGGCCGAGGGCCGGCAAGACCTGCCGCTGGTGTTTATTTCCCGGCACGGCGAAACCCCGCGCACCCTCGACATCCTCAGCGACCTGGCCAACGACGAGCCGCTGTCGCCCACCCAGTTCAGCCTGTCGGTGCATAACGCGGTGATTGGCCTGTGGTCGATCCTGCGCAATGAGACCTGCGAAATGACCGCCCTCGCCGCCGCCGGCGACGGCCTGGAACACGGCATGCTCGAAGCGGCCGCGCTGCTCAACGAAGGCGCGCCGGCGGTATTGCTGGTGATCACCGAAGAACAACCGCCTGCGGCCTACGCCGACTGGATCCATGATGTGCCCTTCCCCTACGCCCTCGGCTTGCTGCTGACCCCGGGCGACGAGTGGCGACTGGAACTAAACAGCGGCGCTGTCCAACTCACTCAAACCCAGTGGCCACACGCCCTGAACCTGCTGCGCACCCTGCTTACCGAGCAGGCCACCTGCCAACATGCCTGGAAGAACCGTGTATGGAACTGGCAACACAAGCCCTGACCGACAAGCCACGGGACGCCTACTACTGGCGCCTGTTCGCGACCGCCGCGAGCTTCTTCTGCTTTGGCGTCGGCGGGCTGTGCCTGCGTTTGCTGGTGTTCCCGCTGCTCAGTTGCCTGCCAGGCAGCGCGGCCAAGCACCAGCGCCGCGCCCGCCACACCATCAGCAAACTGTTCTGGCTGTTTATTCGCCTGATGCAACGCGCCGGTGTGTTGACCTACAGCGTTGAAGGCGCCGAAAAACTCGGCCGCCCAGGTCAGATGATCGTCGCCAACCACCCGTCGCTGATCGACGTGGTGTTTTTGATCGGCCTGATGCGCCAGACCAACTGCGTGGTCAAGCAGAGCCTGTTCCAGAACCCGTTCACCCGTGGGCCGGTGCGCGACGCCGGTTACATCAGCAATGACGGCAGTGCCGATATGCTCGATGCGGCGGCCGATGCGCTGCGCGAAGGCCAGACGCTGATCATCTTTCCCGAGGGCACGCGCACCACGCCCGGCGCACCACCGGCCTTTCATCGCGGTGGCGCCGCCATTGCACTGCGCGGTGCGACAATCATCACCCCGGTGGTGATCAAGGTCAGCCCTACCACCCTGACCAAGGCCGAACCCTGGTATCGCATTCCCAAGCGCCGTTTTCACTTCAGTTTGCGCGTAGGTGCCGATATAGACCCACAGGCGTTTGCCACACTGGGGCCCGCGCCCCAGGCTTCACGCAAGCTCAACGACTACCTGCATCACTATTTCATTAAGGAGCTCGCCGAAGATGAGCGACCAACACCGCCTTGAGCACGACATAAAGGTGCTGATCATCGAGGCCCTGGGCCTGGAAGACATCAGCCCCGACGACATTGGCAGCGACCAGACCCTGTTCGGCGAAGGCCTGGGCCTGGATTCGGTGGACGCCCTGGAGTTGGGCCTGGCGATCCAGAAAAAGTACGGCATCAAGATCGATGCCGACGCCAAAGACACGCGCAATCACTTCACCAACGTGGCCAGCCTTGCGGCATTCGTCACGGCCAAAAAGGCAGCTTGAGACCGGACCATGCAAACTCGTGACGATATTTTCAACACCCTGCGCGATGCCTTGGTGGAGCTGTTTGAACTGCCGCCTGAGCGCGTCACCCTTGACGCCAACCTGTACCAGGACCTGGAAATCGACAGCATCGATGCCGTGGACCTGATCGACCATATCAAGCGCAAGACCGGCAAGAAGATCGCCGCCGAAGAGTTCAAGGCGGTGCGCACCGTCAACGACGTGGTTGAGGCGGTGTACCGTCTGGTCCAGCCTGCCGCATGAGCCGGCTGATCGGCCTTGGCCTGTTGCTGGCGGGGCTGCTGTACCCTTTTGCGGTGTATTACGGCACCGAGCACTTCGCGCCGTGGCAATTCGGTTTGCTGCTGGGCAGCCTGTGGCTGCTGCGTGCGCTGACTGGTGCGCGGCGCCCAGGCAGCCGCTGGATGGCCGTGGCGGTGATCGTGTTCTGCCTGCTGCTGGCTTGGTTCGACAACCCGCAGTTGCTGCGCTGGTACCCAAGCCTGGTCAGCGCGTTCATGCTGGCGCTGTTCGGCCTGAGCCTCAAATACGGGCCGCCGATGGTCGAGCGCCTGGCGCGCATGACCGACCCGCAGCTGCCGCCCAAAGCAATTGTGTACACGCGCCAGGTCACCGTGGTGTGGAGCGTGTTTTTTCTGTGTAATGGCTTGCTCGCCGCCGCCCTCACGCTGTGGGCGCCGCTGAGCTGGTGGACGTTGTACAACGGCCTCATCGCCTACGGGCTGATGGGGCTGCTGTTTGCCGTGGAATGGCTGGTACGACAAAGGGTTCGAGGCCGCGTATGAATGGGTTGAAACTTGAGCACTTGCTGCTTGAGCCGCTGGAACAACGTTCGGTCACCACCGAACCTGCGATGAATCACGCCCAACTCTGTGAGCAGGCCCTGAGCCTTGCGGCGGGCCTGCAGGCGCGCGGCATCCAGCGCTTGGCGGTACACCTGGAAGATGCAGGCGTGCTGGCCATTGCCCTGCTGGGCGCCTGGCGTGCCGGGGTCAGCGTGCTGTTGCCTGCCGACCTGCAACCGCAGACCCGCCAACGCTGGGACGACAGCGTAGACGCCTGGCTGGTTGAGGCCGCCGATCTGGACGCGCTGTCTCAAGCGCCGTTGAGCCCTGCCGCGCTCGACCTCGACGCCTGCCAATTGAGCCTGTGCACCTCCGGCTCCAGCGGCGAGCCCAAACGTATCGACAAGACCCTGCGCCAACTGGCCAACGAAGTGGCGGCGCTGGAAGCGCTGTGGGGCACCGACCTCAAAGACGCCTGCATCATCGGCAGCGTGGCCACCCAGCACATCTACGGTTTGCTGTTTCGCGTGTTGTGGCCGCTGTGCGCCGGGCGCACCTTTGTGCGCAGGCAACTGGCCTTCCCTGAAGACATGCAGCGCGCCAGCCGCGAGCATGGGCAATTTGCCTGGGTCGCGAGCCCCGCGCTGCTCAAGCGCATGGGCGACAACCTCGACTGGCCCGCGCTGAGCCAAGTATCGCGGGTGTTCTCATCCGGCGGCGCGCTGCCGGTGGAAGCCGCCGGCAGCCTGTACGACCGCTTGCAGCAATGGCCGACGGAAATCCTCGGCAGCTCGGAAACCGGCGGCATCGCCTGGCGCCAGGGCGCACAGCCGTGGCAGCCGTTTGCCGATGTGGAACTGAGCCAGGATGCCGACGGCGCCCTGCGCATTGCCTCACCGTACCTGCCGGCCGGGCATATCGAACAAACCGCCGACGCGGCGCGCATTCATTCCGATGGCCGCTTCGAACTGCTCGGGCGCCTGGATCGGATCGTCAAACTGGAAGAAAAACGCATCTCCCTGCCCATGCTCGAACAGGCACTGCTGACCCACGCCTGGGTCGCTGAAACCCGCCTGGGCGTGGTGCAGGAAAACCGCGCCTCACTCGGCGCGCTGGTGGTGCTGAGCGGCGATGGCCTGCATGCGCTGCGCAACCAGGGGCGCCGCACCGTCACCCAAACCCTGCGCGATCATTTGAGCCAACATTGCGAAGCCCTGGCCCTGCCACGGCGCTGGCGCCTGCTGCGCCAATTGCCGCTGAACAGCCAAGGCAAACTGCCCCAGGCTGACGTAGAAGCATTGCTGCTGGCACCACGGCCAAAGGCGCCGCAGGTGCTGGAGCAAGTCGAAGCCAACGGCGAATGGACCCTGCAACTGAGCATCCCGCCGGACCTGGCCTACTTCAGCGGCCACTTTCCGGTCACGCCGGTACTGCCGGGCGTTGTGCAGGTGGAATGGGCCTTCAACCTTGGCCAGCAACTGCTGGATTTACCCGAGACCTTTGCCGGAATGGAAGTGCTCAAGTTCCAGCAACTGGTGCGCCCAGGTGACCAGATCGAACTGCACCTGCGCTTTGATCAAGAGCGCGGCAAGCTGTATTTCGCCTACCGCAACGGCATCGCAGCCTGCTCCAGTGGCCGGATCCAACTGGTAAGCGCGCATGCATAACCCCTGCGCCCTCATCCCGGTCTACAACCACGAAACCGCCGTACCCGCCGTGGTGCACAGCCTGTTGAACAGCGGCCTGCCGTGCTTGCTGGTCGATGATGGCAGCAACCCGGTGTGCGCGGCGGTATTGGCGCAACTGGCAACGCTCGATCATGTCACCTTGCTGACCCTGCCAAACAACCAAGGCAAAGGCGGCGCCGTCATGGCCGGGTTCCGCGAAGCCGCGCGCCTGGGCTTTACCCACGCCCTGCAAGTGGACGCCGACGGCCAGCACGACCTGCGTGAAGTCGACGGCTTCCTCGACGCCTCGCGCACGCACCCAAACGCCGTGATCTGCGGCTACCCCGAATACGACGACAGCGTGCCCAAAGGCCGCTTGTACGCACGCTACCTGACCCACGTGTGGGTGTGGATCAACACCCTGTCACTGCAGATTCGCGACTCGATGTGCGGTTTTCGCGTGTACCCGCTGGCACCGACCCTGGCGTTGATGGATTCGGCGTACATCGGCACGCGCATGGATTTTGACTCCGACATTCTGGTGCGCCTGGCCTGGCGCAACCAGCCGATGCGCTGGCTGCCGACCCAAGTGCATTACCCCACTGACGGAGTGTCGCACTTCCGCCTGTTCCGCGACAACGTACGCATCAGCGCCATGCACACCCGGCTGTTCTTCGGCATGCTGGTACGCGCGCCGATGATTGTGTGGCGACGGTGGCAGGCATGAGCGACAGCACCAAACACTGGGCCGATCGCGAAGAGCGCGGCAGCTTCTGGCTGATGAAACTCACCGCCGTCGCCGCCAAAGTGCTGGGCCGTCGCCTGTTGAGCCCGGTGCTGTACGGCATTGTTTTGTACTTTTTCCTGTTCGGCCGCACAGCGCGCCAAAGCGCCTGGGAATACCAGCAGCGCCTGGCCGACTGGAGCGGGCGCGACGCATTGCGCCCCAGCCATAAAAGCGTGTTCGCGCAGTTCATGGCCTTCGCCGACTCCCTGCTCGACAAGCTCGACGTGTGGAACGGCAAGCTGCGCATCGAACAGATCGAAATCAACGATCCGGCGCAATTGCGCGGGCAGTTGCGTGGCGAGCGCGGCCAGATGCTGGTGGGCGCGCACTTGGGCAACCTTGAGGTATGCCGCGCACTCGCAGAGATTGGCGAGCAAGTCACCATGAACGTGCTGGTGCACACCAAGCACGCTGAACAATTCAACCGCTTGCTGGGCGAAGCCGGGGCCACGCATTTGCGCCTGATTCAGGTCAGCGAGCTGGACCCGGCGACCATGTTGCTGCTCAGCCAGCGCCTGGACGAGGGCGAGTGGCTGGCGATTGCCGGTGACCGCGTGCCCCTGCACGGCGGGCGCAAGGTGCGGGTGGATTTCCTCGGGCATGCCGCCGCCTTTCCCCAAGGCCCTTGGCTGCTGGCCGGCCTGCTTAAATGCCCGGTCAACCTGCTGATGTGCCTCAAACACAATGGCCGCTACCGCCTGACTATCGAGCCGTTCGCCGCCTTGATCGAATGGAAGCGCAGCACCCGCGAGCACGTCATTGCCCAGTGGACCGCCCGCTACGCCGCACGCCTGGGCGATTTTTGCCTGGAGGCACCCCAACAATGGTTCAACTTTTACCCTTTCTGGAAGACTGATGACCCCGCATCTTGAGCCGGTAATTTTTGGCGAACGCCACCTGCCTATCGAAGACGTGCTGGCCCTGGCCAACCGCCAGGCGCCCACGCAATTGCAGGCTGACGCCGCTTATCGCCAGCGCATCGCCAAGGGCGCGCAGTTCCTCGACTCGCTGCTGGACAAGGAAGGCGTGATCTACGGCGTGACCACCGGCTACGGCGACTCCTGCGTGGTGGCGGTGCCATTGCAGCACGTCGAGGCGTTGCCGCGTCACCTCTACACGTTCCACGGTTGCGGCCTGGGCAAGTTACTCGACGCCCAAGCCACCCGCGCCGTGCTCGCCGCACGCTTGCAGTCGCTGTGCCATGGCGTGTCCGGTGTGCGTGTGGAGCTGCTGGAGCGCCTGCATGCGTTCCTGGAACACGACGTGCTGCCGCTGATCCCGGAAGAAGGTTCGGTGGGCGCCAGCGGTGATCTGACGCCGCTGTCCTACGTGGCTGCGACCCTGTCCGGTGAGCGCGAAGTGCTGTTCCGTGGCGAACGCCGCCAGGCCGCCGACGTGCACCGCGAACTCGGTTGGGAACCGCTGGTGCTGCGGCCCAAGGAAGCCCTGGCCTTGATGAACGGCACCGCTGTGATGACAGGCCTTGCCTGCCTGGCCTTTGCCCGCGCCGACTACCTGCTGCAACTGGCCACGCGTATCACCGCGTTGAACGTAGTGGCGCTGCAAGGCAACCCGGAACACTTCGACGAGCGCCTGTTCGCCGCCAAGCCGCACCCGGGGCAGATGCAAGTGGCCGCCTGGCTGCGCAAGGACCTGGCGATTGATGCGCCGACTGCGCCGCTGCACCGCTTGCAGGATCGCTACTCGTTGCGCTGCGCACCGCATGTGCTGGGCGTGCTGGCCGACAGCCTGAACTGGCTGCGTTCGTTCATCGAAATCGAACTGAACAGCGCCAACGACAACCCGATCATCGACGCCGAAGCAGAACGCGTGCTGCACGGCGGGCACTTCTATGGCGGGCATATCGCCTTTGCCATGGACAGCCTCAAGACGCTGGTGGCCAACGTCGCCGACCTGCTCGACCGCCAGCTCGCGCTGCTGGTGGATGTGCGCTACAACCATGGCCTGCCGAGCAACCTGTCCGGCGCGCCAGCCGACCGCGCCATGATCAACCACGGCTTCAAGGCCGTGCAGATCGGCACCAGCGCCTGGACCGCCGAAGCGCTGAAAAACACCATGCCGGCCAGCGTGTTCTCGCGCTCCACCGAGTGCCACAACCAGGACAAGGTGAGCATGGGCACCATCGCCGCCCGCGACGCGATCCGCGTACTGGAGCTGACCGAACAGGTCGCCGCCGCCACCTTGCTCGCCGCCAACCAAGGCTTGTGGCTGCGCGCCCAGGCTGAAGACGCGCGCCCCCTGCCACCGGCCTTGGCGGCCATGCATATCGAGCTGACCAAAGACTTCCCGCCGGTGATCGAAGACCGCGCACTGGAAGGCGAACTGCGCCTGTGCCTCAAACGTATCGCCGAACAACACTGGAGGCTGCATGCGTAGCCAGGGCGTGTTGCATTGCGACACCGAGATCCTCGTGCCGTTTTTTGATATCGACACCATGAATGTGGTGTGGCACGGGCATTACGTGAAATACCTGGAAGTGGCGCGCTGCGCGCTGCTGGACAAGCTCGGCCATAACTACACGGCGATGCTCGAATCCGGCTACGCCTGGCCGGTGATCGACATGCAGCTGCGGTATGTGCGCGGCGCAGTGTTCGGCCAGACCATCAACGTGCGCGCCAGTTTGGTGGAATGGGAGAACCGTTTGAAGGTGAACTACCTGATCACCGACCTGGCCACTGGCGAACGCCTGACCCGCGCCAGCACTGTGCAAGTGGCGGTAGAAATCGCCAGCCGCGAGATGCAACTGGCCTCCCCCGCAGTCTTCACCAACGCCGTAGAGAGAGCCCTGAAATGAGATTCAGTGTGGGAGCGGGCTTGCCCGCGATGGTCGTCAACGGTAACGCGCTTCGCCTGATACTACGCGGCGTCCTCAGGTTCATCGCGGGCAAGCCCGCTCCCACATTGATCGGGTTGCTACTGAGTTTCAGTGCTCACGCCTTCGACCTGCAGCAGCTAAGCGATCAACTGGCCAAACCTGCCGTAATCCACGGCCACTTCACCCAGGAAAAACACCTGCGCGCCCTCCCCCAGCCCTTGGTCAGCAAAGGCACGTTCGTACTCGCCAAAGACCACGGCCTGCTGTGGCTGCTGAAAACCCCGCTGCAACAGGACTACCGCATCAGCGCCCAGGGCATTGCCCGGCGTGACGCCAATGGCTGGCAATTGCTGCCGAACAAGAGCGCCGGTGCTGAGCAGAATCGCCTGTTCCTCGCCGTACTCCAGGGCGACAGCAGTGGCTTGCAGCGAGATTTCGAATTGCAGCTGCAGGGTGAAGCCCAACAGTGGAAGCTGACGCTGGTCCCACGTTCGCTGCTGCTCAAGCAGGTATTCACCCAGATCAATATCGACGGCGGCGAGCTGGTGCAAAAAATCGAACTGCTCGAAACCCAGGGTGACAGCACCGTGCTGCGCATGCAGGACAGCACTGCCGGCCAACCGTTGAGCGAATCGGAGCAACACGACTTTGCCCAGTGAGCGTTGGCTGCCACGCCTGTTCCTGATCCTGCTGGTGGCAGTATTGGCCCTGGCCGGCTGGCAATGGCGCCATGGCGCGCCGTTGTCGGCCAACCTGATGGAACTGGTGCCGGGCAGCACGCCGGATGCGCTGGAACTCAAGGCCGAACAGCGCATGCAGGAGCCACTCAACCGCGAGATGCTGGTGCTGGTGGGGCATGCCGATCGGCAAAAAGCCGTAGCAGTGGCGCAGCAAATGGGCGAACGCTGGCAGGCCAGCGGGCTGTTTGAAAAAGTGCAGTGGAACCTGCAAGCCGACTTGCCCGCCCTGCGTGAGCAACTGCTGCGCGGTCGGCTGGCGATGCTCTCGGCCAAGGACCGCGAGCAACTGATCGAACAGCCCGACGCGTTCATCCAGCAGCGCGTGCAAGCCTTGTTCGACCCGTTCACCGGGTTCAGCCTGGTGCCGAGCCAGGACGACTGGCTGGGCCTCACCGGGCGCATCCAGAACAGCCAGCCGCAGCACGGCTCGGTGCAACTGGATATCGGCAGCGGCGCGTTGATTGCCGATGCAGACGGCAAAAGTTGGGTGCTGCTGCGCGCGCGCACCACCGGCAATGCCTTTGACATGAAACTGCCGCTGCAAGTGGCGGACCTGCTCCAGGCCAGTCGCGAACAGGCCCGCGAGCAAGGCGCACAATTGCTCGCCGCCAGCGGCCTGCTTTACGCCGCCAACGGGCAGCAACAGGCCACGCGGGAAATCACCTGGGTCGGCGGCGGCGCCACGTTGGGCATCCTGTTGTTGCTGTTGCTGGCGTTCCGGCGCTGGCGCGTGTTGCTGGCGTTTGTGCCGGTGCTGGTGGGCATGCTGTTTGGCGCGGTGGCCTGTGTGGCACTGTTCGGCCATATGCATGTGATGACCCTGGTGCTGGGCTCCAGCCTGATCGGCGTGGCGGTGGATTACCCGCTGCACTACCTGTCCAAAAGCTGGAGCCTGCAACCCTGGCGCAGCTGGCCGGCATTGCGCCTGACCTTGCCGGGGCTGAGCCTGAGCCTGGCGACCAGTTGCATTGGCTACCTGGCGCTGGCCTGGACGCCGTTCCCGGCGCTCACACAAATCGCGGTGTTCTCCGCTGCCGGTTTAGTCGGTGCCTACTTGTCGGCCGTGTGCCTGCTGCCCGCGCTGCTCAAGGGCGTGGAACTGCGCCCGGCGCAATGGCCGCTGCGCATCGCCGAATGCCTGTGGCTATTGCGCGCCGCGTTGCTCAAGCGCGTGCCAAGCCCAGTGCTGCTGGCGCTGTTGCTGCTGTTTTGCGCGGGCGGCCTGTGGCACCTGAACAGTAAAAACGATATCCGCCAATGGATCGGCGCCCCGCCGCAATTGCTGCAAGAAGCCCAGGCCGTGGCGCGTATCACCGGATTCCAGCCCACCAGCCAGTTTTTCCTGGTGCGCGCCGACAACCAGCAGCAATTGCTGGAGCGCCAAGCTGCCTTGGGCGAACGCCTGGATCAGTTGGTGAACATGGGCAAGCTGCAAGGCTACCTGGCGCTCAACCAACTGGTGAGCCTGCCGGCCGAGCAGCAACAACTGCGTGCTGCGCTGAACAACCTCGCGCCGCACTGGCAGCCATTGCTGGACCTGGGCGTGCCGGCCAGTGCGCTGCAAGCCGAAGTCACGCAACTGCAAGCGCTGCCCACCGAAGACATCAACGCCGCGCTGGTTGGGCCATTGGCTGAGCCTTGGCGCACCTTGTGGCTGGGGCCAGTGGACGGCGGCGTGGCGGCGATGGTCAGCCTGCAAGGCCTGAACAACCCGGCGCTGTTGCGCGTGCAGGCGCTGGATTTACCCGGCGTGCAACTGGTCGACCGGCTGGGTGATTTGAACCGGGTGTTTGCCGACACGCAGATCAGCGCAGCGGAATTGAAGTTGATGTCGTGCGTGCTGATCGTGCTGTTATTGATCATGCCGTTCGGTTTTGGCGGTGCGTTGCGTATTGTCGCCCTGCCGTTGCTCGCGGCGTTGTGCAGCCTCGCCAGCCTCGGTTGGCTGGGCCAGCCGCTGACCTTGTTCAGCCTGTTCGGCCTGCTGTTGGTCACGGCCATCAGCGTCGACTATGCGATCTTGATGCGCGAGCAGATCGGCGGTGCGGCCGTGAGCCTTTTAGGTACGCTGCTGGCAGCGCTGACGACCTGGTTGTCGTTTGGCCTGTTGGCGGTCTCGAGTACACCCGCCGTGAGTAATTTCGGCCTGTCGGTCAGCCTTGGCCTGGCGTTCAGCTTTATGCTGGCGCCTTGGGCCGGGCATCAGAAGCACGCCTTATGAATGTGTTAATCGCCAAAGTGGCAAGGAGCCCTCGTGCCCACAGTTGAAATGGAACGTCGCCAGGTGGTGGTGATCGGTGCCGGGCCATCCGGCGCTATCGCCGCCGCGCTGTTAAAGCGCAACGGGCATGATGTATTGATGATCGAGCGCGAACATTTCCCGCGCTTCTCGATTGGCGAAAGCCTGCTGTCGCACTGCATCGACTTTATCGAAGAGGCCGGCATGCTCGATGCCGTGCAGGCGGCAGGTTTCCAGGTAAAAACCGGCGCGGCGTTCGCCTGGGGCGAGCGCTACAGTGCGTTTGATTTCAGTGACACCTTCAGCAACGGCAAGCCCACCACCTTCCAGGTGCAGCGCGGCGAGTTCGACAAGTTGCTGGCCGATCAGGCAGCACTGCAAGGCGTAGAGATTCGCTACGGCGAAAGCATCGTCGGCGTGGATTTCGTCGGCGAAAGCCGCTACCTGCATGTGCGCCGCGAGAATGGCAGCGCGTATCACCTCAAGGCCAAATTCGTGCTCGATGCCAGCGGCTACGGCCGCGTGTTGCCACGCCTGCTGGACCTGGAGGCGCCGTCGAATTTCCCGGTGCGCCAGGCGGTGTTTACCCACGTTGAAAATCACATCACACACCCATGTTTTGATCGCAGCAAAATCCTCGTCACCACTCACCCGACCCAGCGCGATATCTGGTTCTGGACCATCCCGTTCAGCAATGGCCGCTGCTCGGTAGGTGTGGTTGCAGCAAAAGAACATTTCGTCGGCCGCGACAGTGATCTCGATACTTGCCTGCGCGGTTTCATCGCTGAGACGCCAAGCCTGGCGGGCGTGCTGCAAAACGCCGTGTGGGATACACCCGCGCGCACCCTCGCCGGCTATTCGGCCAACGTTAAAACCCTGCACGGCCCAGGCTTTGCGCTGCTGGGCAATGCGGCGGAATTCCTCGACCCGGTGTTCTCTTCGGGCGTGACCATCGCCATGCGTTCGGCGAGCATGGCGGCGGGTTTGCTCAGTCGCCAACTCAAGGGCGCAACCGTCGACTGGCAAACCGAGTTTGCCGAGCCGCTGAAACGCGGGGTCGACACCTTCCGCTGCTATGTCGAAGGCTGGTATGCAGGCACCTTCCAGGATGTGATTTTTCACCCAGGCAGCTCACCGGAGATTCGCCGGATGATCAGCTCGATCCTCGCCGGTTACGCCTGGGATGAGCGCAACCCATTTGTCAGCGAGCCCAAGCGGCGCCTGCGGATGCTCTCGGAAATTTGCGCGGATGAGCCAGTATGAGTAGCCAATACCTGAGTAAAAACTACGTCGAAGAAACCCGGTTCGGCTTCTGGTTCCTGCGCAGCCACACCTGGCAGCACCACGTCTTGCGCGTGGCGATCAACGACCTGCGCAGCTTGTTCACCGACCCGCTGCCGGTGGCGCCGGTGTTGCTGGATGCCGGTTGCGGCCAGGGCAAGTCGTTCCAGTATTTGCAGCAGGTGTTCGCACCACAGCGCTTGATCGGCTTGGATGCCGACCCGCACAGCCTCGAGCTGAGCCAGGCAGAAGCCAAGCGCCAAGGCTTGGCCATCGAGCTGATCGGCAGCGACTGCGCCACGCTCGACGTGCCGGACGCAAGCGTCGATATTGTGTTCTGCCACCAGACCTTCCACCACCTGGTTGAACAGCATCGCGCCTTAAAAGAGTTCTATCGCGTGCTCAAGCCGGGCGGCTATCTGCTGTTTGCCGAATCCACCGAAGCCTATATCGACACCTGGGTGATTCGCTGGCTGTTCCGCCACCCGATGCACGTGCAAAAAAGCGCCGAAGAGTACCTGGAGATGCTGCGCGAGCAGGGTTTTGAGTTCGGCCCGCAGAACGTTTCGTACCCGTATTTGTGGTGGAGCCGCTCCAGCGATTTCGGCCTGCTGGAACGCTGGGGCCTGCGCAACCCGCCGCCGGTTGGCCAACGCGAAGAAACCCTGGTCAACTGCGTGGCGCGTAAACCTTTAGCGAGCGCCGAAACATGATTCGTATGCTGTTGATGGGTTGCCTGTTGCTGCTGAGCGCCTGCGTCAGCCAGCCGCCGCTGCCCGAAAAAACTCCGGCCCTGGCCTTGCCCATGCAACTGCATGTGCAGCGCCGCGCCGACGGCCAGACCCAGGATTGGCTGCTGGTGATCCAGCGCGAAGGCGCGGCCATTCGCTGGTCGATGATGGACCCATTGGGCATTCCCCAGGCCCGGCAAAAGCTGATCAATGGCCAGTGGCAGGCCGACGGTTTGCTGCCGCCCAACCCGCAGGCACGTGAGCTGTTTGCGGCGCTGTTGTTTGCGCTGACCTCGGCCGATGACGTGCCCACGCTGTACCCGCGTGCCCAGGCGATGGACCTGACGCGCACGCTGCCGGGGCATTGGCAAATCGTCTACCAGTCCTCAGAGGTGTTCAGCGTGAACATGGCGGGCCAGCCGTTGAGCTACCGCATCACGCCACTTGGGGCGGCGCGATGACGGCTTACCTGAATGCCCTGGGCGTGATCTGCGCCCTGGGCCGAGGCCAGGCTGAAGTCAGCCGCAGCCTGTTTGCCGGCGATTGCTCCGGCATGCGCGCCGAAGGCGGTTGGGTGCCGGAACGCGTGCTGCCGGTGGGCGGTGTGCGCAGCGAGCTGGTGGCAATCCCGGCTGAGCTACGCCCGCAGAGCAGCCGCAATAACCAGTTGCTGCTGGAAGCGGCCGTGCAGATTGAAAGCGAGCTGCGCCAGGCAATCCACACCTACGGCGCCTCGCGGGTTGGCATTGTGCTGGGCACCAGCACCTCGGGTATCGATGAAGCCAGTCGCGGCATCGCGCATTACCTGCGTGGGCAGCAGTTCCCGGGCGACTATGACTACCAGCAACAGGAACTCAGCGCACCGGCGAATTTTCTCGCCGACTGGTTGCACGTCAGCGGCCCGGCCTATGTGATTTCTACTGCTTGCACCTCCAGCGCCCGTGCGTTGATGAGCGCCCAGCGCCTGCTCGACCTGGGTGTGTGTGATGCGGTGATCTGCGGCGGTGTCGACAGCCTGTGCAAGCTGACGCTTAACGGCTTTACCGCGCTGGAAGCGGTCGCCAGCGAGCGTTGCAATCCGTTTTCGGTGAACCGCAACGGCATCAATATCGGCGAAGCGGCGGTGCTGTTTCTGATGACTAAAACGCCTGCGCCGATTGCCCTGCTGGGCAGCGGCGCCAGTTGCGATGCGCACCATATCTCCGCGCCCGAGCCCACCGGCAAAGGTGCGTTGCAGGCGATGCGCAAGGCGCTGGCCAGCGCCAAACTTGAACCGGAACACATCGGCTACCTGAACCTGCACGGCACTGCCACGCAGCATAACGACGCCATGGAAAGCCTGGCCGTCGCCAGCCTGTTTCCTCAAGGCGTAGCGTGTTCGTCGACCAAGCCCATGAGCGGCCACACCCTCGGTGCCGCAGGCGCGCTGGAAGCGGCGTTCTGCTGGTTGAGCCTGATGCATGACCGTGTGCCGCCGCATGTGTGGGACGGCCAAGCCGATCCGGCACTGCCCGCGTTGCAGTGGACACAGACCGGCGACACCTTGAAAAAACGCTGCCTGATGAGCAACTCGTTTGCCTTCGGCGGCAATAACGTCAGCCTGATAATCGCGGAGGCCCCATGATCGATTGGTCACTCGCCGAGCTGCTGCCCCACGCGGGCGACATGATCCTGATCGACCAGGTGCTGTCGTTCGATGAAGAGCAGGTTCACACCCGCGCCACCGTCAAGCCCGGCGGCCTGTTCAACCGGCCGGACGGCAGCCTGCCGGCCTGGGTTGGCATCGAGCTGATGGCGCAGAGCGTCGCCGCCTATGCCGGTTGCCGTGCGCGCCAGAATGGCGAGGCAGTGGAGTTGGGGTTCCTGCTCGGCACGCGCAAATTTGAATGCAACGTGGAGCACTTCCCGGCCGGTGCCGAGCTGCGCATCCACGGCCTGCGCTCGCTGGAAGACGACAACGGCATGGGTGTGTTCGAATGCCACCTCACCGGCGACGGTATCCAGGCCAGCGCACGCTTGAACGTATTTCGACCGCCCCAGGCGGCCAATTATTTAGAAGAACCGAAGGACGCAACGCCATGACTGAATCCGTACTGGTCACCGGCTCCAGCCGTGGCATCGGCCGCGCCATTGCCCTGCGCCTGGCCCAGGCCGGGCATGACATCGTGCTGCATTGCCGCAGTGGCCGCGCTGAAGCGGACGCGGTAAAAGTCGAGATCGAGGCATTGGGTCGCAAGGCACGGGTGCTGCAATTTGATGTGGCGGATCGAGCCAGCTGCAAGGAGATCCTTGAGGCCGACGTGGAGCAATATGGCGCCTATTACGGCGTGGTGCTCAACGCGGGCCTGACCCGTGACGGCGCTTTCCCGGCCCTCTCGGAAGACGATTGGGATGTGGTGATGCGCACCAACCTGGATGGTTTCTACAACGTGCTGCACCCGGTGATGATGCCGATGATTCGTCGTCGCGCGGCTGGCCGTATCGTCTGTATCACTTCGGTTTCCGGATTGATCGGCAACCGTGGCCAGGTCAACTACAGTGCCTCCAAAGCTGGTTTGATCGGCGCGGCCAAAGCGCTGGCGATTGAATTGGGCAAGCGCAAGATCACCGTCAACTGCGTGGCACCCGGGTTGATCGACACGGCGATGCTGGATGAAAACGTGCCGGTTGAAGAACTGATGAAGATGATCCCGGCGCAACGCATGGGCACCCCGGAAGAAGTCGCCGGTGCGGTGAACTTCCTGATGTCGGCCGAGGCCGGCTATATCACGCGCCAAGTGCTGGCCGTGAATGGGGGCCTGTGCTGATGAAGCGCGTCGTCGTCACCGGCATGGCCGGCATGACCTCCCTGGGCAGCGATTGGGACACCATCGCCGCAAATTTTCGCGCCAACCGCAGCGGCATCCGGCGCATGGATGAGTGGGACCGCTTTACCGAATTGAACACGCGCCTGGCCGGGCCGATCGATGATTTTGTCGTGCCTGCGCACTGGACGCGCAAGCAGCTGCGTAGCATGGGCCGCGTCTCACGCCTGGCGGTGTGGGCGGCGGAGCAAGCGTTGCAGGATGCCGGCTTGTTAGGCGACGAATCGATCAAGGATGGGCGCATGGGCGTGGCCTGTGGCTCATCCACCGGTAGCACCGATGAGATCAAGGCGTTCGGCAATATGCTGCTGAACTCGGTGGCCGAGGGGCTGAATGCCAACTCCTATGTGCGCATGATGCCGCACACCACGGCGGCAAATATCAGCATCTTCTTTGGCCTCACCGGGCGGCTGATTCCTACCTCCAGCGCCTGCACCAGCGGCAGCCAGGGCATCGGTTACGCCTACGAGGCGATCAAGTTCGGCCGCTTGCCGTTGATGCTTGCCGGCGGCGCCGAAGAGCTGTGCCCCACCGAAGCCATGGTGTTCGACGCGCTGTACGCCACCAGCTTGAAAAACGACGCGCCGCAGACCAGCCCACGCCCTTACGACAGCGGCCGCGACGGCCTGGTGATCGGCGAAGGCGGCGGCATGCTGGTGCTCGAAGAACTGGAACACGCCCTGGCGCGCGGTGCGCATATCCACGCCGAGCTGGTGGGTTTTGGCAGCAACGCCGACGGCCAGCACACCACGCGCCCGGAGCAGAAAACCATGCGCCGGGCCATGGAGCTGGCGCTGGAAGATGCCGGGCTTGAGCCATCCGCCATCGGCTACGTCAACGGCCATGGCACCGCCACCGACCAGGGCGACATCGCCGAGACGTTGGCCACCAGCAGCCTGTTCGGCAGCCGCATGCCGATCAGTTCGCAGAAGAGCTTCCTGGGCCACACCTTGGGCGCCTGCGGTGCGCTGGAGTCCTGGTTCAGCATCGAAATGATGAACCGTGACCAGTACGTGCACACCTTCAACCTGGATACCGTCGACCCGCAATGCGGCGAGCTGGATTACCTGCAAGGTGGGTTCCGCGAGATGCACAACGACTACGTGATGAACAACAACTTTGCCTTTGGCGGCGTCAACACTTCGTTGATCTTTCGCCGCTGGTCCTGATTTTTTAATTGATTGGAGAAAACGGAATGTCTTCCTTGCTACGCGCCACCCTGATCACTCTGGCTCTGCTCACCACCGCCGGTTGCACCAACAAACCTGTACTCAACACCCAGCACGACTTGCCGGTCACGGCCCAGCTCAGCGAAGAGAAAGTCAAACAGGTGATCGTCGCGGCCCTGCAAAAGCGCGAGTGGACCGTGCAACGCCTGAGCCCGCAACTGGTGCAGGCCGAAATCACTGTGCGTAACCAGTTCCATGCTGAAATCGACATCCGCTATACCCGCAACAGCTACGCCATCACCTACCGCGACAGCCGCGACCTGGGCTACAAGGACGGCAAGATCCATCGCAACTACAATCGCTGGGTGAGCATGCTGGATCGCGACATCATGGCGGGCTTGCAGAGTGCGGGCATGAATGGCGTGGAGGCTTTGAAACAGAACTGAGGCTTTGTGTTCTGCATAAACGACAAAGGGCGCCATTCGGCGCCCTCTTCACAAACAGGTCGGCTTGTCATCGCCACTTCCTGCCCGGCTCTGCGATGGCTGGTTGCCCAGGATCCTCAGAGTCTCACAAGCCCCTTTCGGGAACCCGGTCAGTATGCCTGAAAACAGGTTGCCTGCAATCGGTGGCAAAGCGCCGTCTACCCTTCATTCCCTCCAACGCAGCCCCAGCGCACTGCGCACCGCCACTTTTATCGCTAAAAACTGGTCACTGGTGAGCTCCGCGATTTTGTAAGTTCGTTTGCCATGACGGTCCTTGCTTTTGATTCGATCCAGTCGTCCCAGGCTTACGGTCGCCACAATGTCGCACTTCGCCCAGCAGACGGGGTGTGCGCCTTGAAGATGGCTGTCGAGCTGCAGGTGATGCTCCAATAGCGTTTGAGGTGCGGTTGTGCTCAGGGGCACTACGGTAACCAGCAATTTATTGGTGCGGTGCTTGCGTATCACAATGACGGGTCGAATCTTGATGATCTCCGGAACCTCATAACCTCGGAAATCACAAATCAACACGCTGCCCTCCTTGGGCTGGTAAAGAAGTGCCATCCATTTCACTCGCTTTGAAAAGAGCGATTCTGCGCAACTTTCTCGCGAATAACTAAGCTGGTTGCGTTACCTGATATGTGAGGCTGCCTACACCACTGCCTGGCGCGTCAGCAACTCCACAAAGGCCTTGGCCATCGGCGTTTGCGCGCCCTTGCGTTGCACCAGCCACACCGCTGTCACGGCCTCCTGATCGAGCAAGGTGCGATAGACCACACCATCAATGCGGATGCGCTGGTAAGACGCCGGCAGCACCGACACCCCCAGCCCCGCCGCCACCAGGCCGATAATTGTCATTGCTTCTCCGGCTTCCTGGGCAAAGTGCGGGCTGAAGCCGGCATCGCGGGCCAGGTTGAGTAGCTGGGCGTACAGGCCGCTGCCGTAGGTGCGTGGGAAAAATACAAACGGCTCCTCGGCCAGTTGCGCCAGGTGCAGGCCGCGCTCGCTGCCTTCCACCAACGGATGGCCAGCGTTCAATACTGCGACCAAAGGCTCACGCATCAACTCGATCACGCTCAGAGAATCCGGCAACGGCAGCGGGCGCATCAGGCCGACCTGAATCGACTCATCCACCAGCGACTCGGCCACCTCGGTGCTGCTCATTTCCTGCAAATTCAGGTGCACCGCCGGGAAGGCTTTACGAAACGCAAAGATCGCCTGTGGAATGCTGGAGTTAAATGGCGCCGACGAGGTGAAGCCGATCTTCAATTCGCCCAGCTCGCCCAATTGCGCGCGGCGCGCCACGTCGGCGGCTTTATCCACTTGCGCCAGCACCAAGCGCGCTTCTTGCAGGAACAACCGGCCAGCCTCGCTCAGCTCAACCCGACGGTTGGTACGCTCAAACAAACGTGCGCCCACTTCCTGTTCCAGCGCCTGGATCTGCTGGCTCAACGGCGGTTGCGAGATGCCCAGCACCTTTGCGGCGCGGCCAAAATGCAGCTCTTCGGCGACGGCAATGAAGTACCGCAAGTGACGCAATTCCATGTAAACCTCATTAGGTCGTAAAAGCTCTTAAACAGGTCGAACAATATATTGGAAAGAATCATTAGGCAGCTATATTCTTTTTCGTATTGCCAGTCCTGGCAGGCTTTTCCTCCCCGAGGTCCCCGTGAAATCTGCTGTCGCGCCATTCGCTCAAGAAGTCCCGCCCACCGCTTTGGATGAGGTGGTCGCTCAGCTCAATGACGAGTACATCGAAAAAGGCACGCCGATGTTCATGCGCACAGTGCTGGCGCTGTTCTCCGGCGGGTTTGCCACCTTTGCCCTGCTGTACTGCGTGCAGCCGATGATGCCGGCGCTGTCCCACGAGTTTTCCATCAATGCGGCACAAAGCAGCCTGATCCTCTCTGTCGCCACGGCGATGCTGGCGCTGGGGCTGCTGATCACCGGGCCGATTTCTGACAGGCTGGGGCGTAAACCGGTGATGGTCGCTGCGTTGTTCTGTGCCGCGCTGGCCACCATCGCCAGTGGCTTGATGCCGACCTGGGAAGGCATTCTGCTGATGCGTGCGCTGGTGGGCCTGTCGTTAAGCGGCTTGGCCGCCGTGGCGATGACGTACCTGAGTGAAGAGATCCACCCCCAGCACATCGGCCTGGCCATGGGCCTGTACATCGGCGGCAACGCGATTGGCGGCATGAGCGGGCGCCTGATCATCGGCGTGTTGATCGACTTTGTCAGTTGGCACACCGCAATGCTGATTATCGGCGCCCTGGCGCTGATCGCAGCCACGGTGTTCTGGAAAATCCTCCCCGAATCGCGCAACTTCCGCGCCAGCAGCCTCAAGCCGCGCAACCTGGTGGACGGTTTTGTCATGCACTTCAAGGACGCGGGCCTGCCGTGGTTATTCCTCGAAGCCTTCCTGCTGATGGGCGCGTTTGTGACGATGTTCAACTACATCGGCTATCGCCTGCTGGCCTCACCCTACGAGCTGAGCCAGGCGGTGGTCGGCCTGCTGTCGTTGGTGTATCTGTCGGGCATCTACAGCTCGGCCAAAATCGGCTCCCTGGCCGACCGCCTCGGCCGCCGTCGCGTGCTGTGGGGCACCATCGTCTTGATGCTGTCGGGGATGCTGCTGACCCTGTTCACACCGCTGTGGCTGGTGGTGCCGGGCATGCTGATCTTCACCTTCGGCTTCTTCGGCGCGCATTCGGTGGCCAGCAGCTGGATTGGGCGGCGGGCGGTGAAGGCCAAAGGACAGGCGTCGTCGCTGTATCTGTTCTGCTACTACGTGGGGTCGAGTATTGCGGGGACGGCGGGCGGGTTCTTCTGGCATTTTGCCGGGTGGAACGGGATTGGCGGGTTTATCGTGGCGTTGCTGATGGGTGCGCTGCTAGTGGCGCTGAAGCTGGCGAAGTTGCCGCCGCTGAGAAATGTTCAGGCCTGATGCAACACTGTTTTTAATGTGGGAGCGGGCTTGCACGCGAATGCGGAGTGTCAGTCGAAAAATTCGTCACTGAATCACCGCATTCGCGAGCAAGCCCGCTCCCACATTTGGTTTGAGTTTTACTCGTGATATTGCGCCGACAGCTCATGCACTGCACGCAGGAACGCGCCAGCGTGCTCCGGATTTACTTCCGGGGTGATGCCATGGCCGAGGTTGAACACGTGCCCGCTGCCCTTGCCATAGCTGGCCAGGATGCGGCCGACTTCGGTGCGGATCGCTTCCGGCTTGGCGTACAGCACGGTCGGGTCCATGTTGCCTTGCAGCGCTACCTGGTTGCCGACGCGACGGCGGGCTTCGCCGAGGTCGCAGGTCCAATCCAGGCCCAGTGCATCGGCGCCCGCATCAGCAATGCTTTCCAGCCACAGGCCGCCGCCTTTGGTGAACATGATCACCGGCACTTTGCGGCCTTCGTGTTCGCGGATCAGCCCGCTGACGATTTTGCGCATGTAGGCCAGGGAGAACTCCTGGTACGCCGCCGACGACAGGTTGCCGCCCCAAGTGTCGAAGATTTGCACCGCTTGCGCCCCGGCCATGATCTGGCCGTTGAGGTAGCTGGTGACCGACTGCGCCAGCTTGTCCAGCAGCAGATGCATGGCTTGCGGGTTGTCGTAGAGCATGGCCTTGGTTTTGCGGAAGTCTTTCGACGAGCCGCCTTCGACCATGTAAGTGGCCAGGGTCCACGGGCTGCCGGAGAAGCCGATCAGCGGCACGCGGCCGTTAAGCTCGCGACGGATGGTGCTCACGGCGTCCATCACGTAGCCGAGGTCTTTGTGCGGATCCGGGATCGGCAGGGCTTCGATGTCGGCCAGGGTGCTGACGACTTTTTTGAAACGCGGGCCTTCGCCGGTTTCGAAATACAGGCCTTGGCCCATGGCGTCAGGGATGGTGAGGATGTCGGAGAAGAGGATGGCCGCGTCCAGTTGTGGGTAGCGGTCCAGCGGCTGCATCGTGACTTCGCAGGCGAACTCCGGGTTCATGCACAGGCTCATGAAGTCGCCGGCATTGGCGCGACTGGCGCGGTATTCCGGCAGGTAGCGACCGGCTTGACGCATCATCCACACGGGCGTGACGTCTACGGGTTGCTTGAGCAGGGCACGAAGGAAACGGTCGTTCTTGAGGGCAGTCATGTCGGCATCCGCAAAAAAAGTGCGGGCATTTTCTCAGAGCGCGACGCAAAAGGCACGGAGTGAGCCGTGCCTTTTGTCTATCGGGTCAATTTGTCGCGGTGTCTTGCGGTATGACAGACACCACCAAACCCTATCTGGAATGGGGTTTGTGTGGGAGCTGGCTTGCCTGCGATGACAGTAGTGAATTCACCACCGCTATCGCAGGCAAGCCAGCTCCCACAGTTGACCGTGTTTCAACTCAAACTTGAAGGTAATCCAGGATGCCTTCGGCGGCGTTGCGGCCTTCGAAGATCGCGGTAACTACCAGGTCAGAGCCGCGCACCATATCGCCGCCGGCGAAGATTTTCGGGTTGCTGGTCTGATGTTTGTACTGGCCTTGCTCCGGGGCTACAACGCGGCCCTGGCTGTCGGTCTGGATTTCGAACTGCTCGAACCACGGCGCCGGGCTTGGGCGGAAACCGAAAGCGATCACCACGGCGTCAGCCGGGATGATTTCTTCGGAGCCCGGGATCGGCTCAGGGCTGCGACGGCCACGGGCGTCCGGCTCGCCGAGACGGGTCTCGACCACCTTCACACCTTCAACACGGTCTTCACCGACGATGGCGATCGGCTGGCGGTTGTAGAGGAATTTCACGCCTTCTTCCTTGGCGTTCTTCACCTCTTTACGCGAGCCGGGCATGTTGGCTTCGTCACGGCGATAAGCACAGGTCACCGACTTGGCGCCCTGGCGGATCGAGGTGCGGTTGCAGTCCATCGCGGTGTCACCACCGCCCAGTACCACGACCTTCTTGCCTTTCATGTCGACGAAATCTTCCGGCGACTTTTCAAAGCCCAGGTTGCGGTTGACGTTGGCGATCAGGAAGTCGAGCGCGTCATACACGCCCGGCAGGTCCTCACCGGCAAAGCCGCCCTTCATGTAGGTGTAGGTGCCCATGCCCATGAACACGGCATCGTATTCGGCGAGCAGTTGCTCCATGGTGATGTCTTTGCCGATTTCGGTATTGAGACGGAACTCGATACCCATGCCGGTGAAGACTTCACGACGATGGCTCAGTACGGTTTTTTCCAGCTTGAACTCGGGAATACCGAAGGTCAGCAGGCCGCCGATTTCCGGGTTCTTGTCGAACACCACCGGGGTCACGCCGCCGCGTACCAGCACGTCGGCACAGCCCAGGCCCGCCGGGCCTGCGCCGATGATCGCAACGCGCTTGCCGGTCGGCTTGACCTTGGACATGTCCGGGCGCCAGCCCATGGCGAACGCGGTGTCGGTGATGTACTTCTCCACCGAACCGATGGTCACCGCGCCAAAACCATCGTTAAGGGTGCAGGCACCCTCGCACAGACGGTCCTGGGGACAAACCCTGCCGCAGACTTCCGGCAGGGTATTGGTCTGGTGCGACAGCTCGGCGGCGGCGAGGATGTTGCCCTCGGCCACCAGCTTTAGCCAGTTGGGAATGAAGTTGTGCACCGGGCACTTCCATTCGCAATACGGGTTACCGCAACCCAGGCAGCGGTGGGCCTGGTCGGCCGAGTGCTGGGGTTTGAAGGGTTCGTAGATTTCCACGAACTCTTTCTTGCGTTGACGCAACAGTTTCTTCTTCGGATCTTTGCGCCCGACATCGATGAACTGGAAGTCGTTATTCAGACGTTCAGCCATGTTAAAACCTCATCAAACTCTTCAGGCGCATATCACTGCGGGTTGGCACGGATGCTGGAAAGCAACGATTTCAGGTTGGCAGCCTTGGGCTTGACCAGCCAGAAACGACGCAGGTAATCATCGAGGTTTTCGGCGAGGTTACGACCCCATTCGCTGCCGGTCTCCTCGACGTACTCGTCCAGCACGTGCTGCAAGTGGTTCCGGTAGGACTCCATGGCTTCGCCGCTGATCCGCTGGATCTCGACCAACTCGTGGTTGACCTTGTCGACGAAGGTGTTGTCCTGGTCGAGCACGTAGGCGAAACCGCCGGTCATGCCCGAACCGAAGTTGTAACCGGTCTTGCCCAGTACCGCGACAAAGCCACCGGTCATGTACTCGCAGCAGTGATCACCAGTGCCTTCCACCACGGTGTGGGCACCGGAGTTACGCACGGCGAAACGCTCACCGGCGGTCCCTGCGGCAAACAGCTTGCCGCCAGTGGCACCGTACAAGCAGGTGTTGCCGATGATGGCACTGTCCTGGGTCTTGTAGATGCTGCCTTTAGGCGGAACGATCACCAGCTTGCCGCCGGTCATGCCCTTGCCCACGTAGTCGTTGGCGTCGCCTTCGAGGTACATGTGCAGGCCGCCGGCGTTCCACACGCCGAAGCTCTGGCCGGCGGTGCCGTTGAAGCGGAAGGTGATCGGCGCTTTCGCCATGCCTTGGTTGCCGTGCTTGCGCGCGATTTCGCCGGAGATACGTGCGCCAATCGAGCGGTCGCAGTTGCAGATATCCAGGGCAAAGTCGCCACCGCTGGCGTCATTGATCGAGGAACTGGCCATCTCGACCATCTTCTCGGCCAACAGGCCTTTGTCGAACGGCGGGTTGCGGTCCACCTGGCAGAATTGTGGCTTGTCTGCCGGGATGTGATCGCTGCCCAACAGCGGCGTCAGGTCCAGGTGCTGTTGCTTGGCGGTCTGGCCTTCGAGGATGTCGAGCAAGTCGGTACGACCGATCAGCTCTTCCAGCGAACGCACGCCCAGCTTGGCCAGCCACTCACGGGTCTCTTCGGCGACGTAGGTGAAGAAGTTCACCACCATGTCGACGGTGCCGATGTAGTGATCCTTGCGCAGCTTCTCGTTCTGAGTGGCGACGCCGGTGGCGCAGTTGTTCAGGTGGCAGATGCGCAGGTATTTGCAGCCCAGGGCGATCATGGGCGCGGTGCCGAAGCCGAAGCTTTCGGCGCCGAGGATCGCAGCCTTGATCACATCGAGGCCGGTTTTCAGGCCGCCATCGGTTTGCACCCGCACCTTGCCGCGCAGGTCGTTGCCGCGCAGGGTCTGGTGGGTTTCGGCCAGGCCGAGTTCCCACGGCGCGCCGGCGTACTTGATCGAGGTCAGCGGCGAAGCGCCGGTGCCGCCGTCATAGCCGGAAATGGTGATCAGGTCGGCATAGGCCTTGGCCACACCGGCGGCGATGGTGCCCACGCCGGCTTCTGCTACCAGTTTCACCGAGACCAGCGCCTGCGGGTTGACTTGTTTCAAGTCGAAAATCAGCTGCGACAAGTCTTCAATCGAATAGATGTCGTGGTGCGGCGGTGGCGAAATCAGGGTGACGCCCGGCACTGCATAACGCAGCTTGGCGATCAAACCGTTGACCTTGCCGCCAGGCAGCTGGCCGCCTTCACCGGGCTTGGCACCCTGGGCGACTTTGATCTGCAGCACTTCAGCGTTGACCAGATATTCCGGGGTTACACCAAAGCGGCCAGTGGCGACCTGCTTGATTTTCGAGCTCTTGATGGTGCCGTAGCGCGCCGGGTCTTCGCCGCCTTCGCCGGAGTTGGAACGCGCACCCAGGCGGTTCATGGCTTCGGCCAGGGCTTCGTGAGCCTCGGGCGACAAGGCACCCAGGGAAATACCGGCGGAGTCGAAGCGCTTGAGGATCGATTCCAGCGGTTCGATTTCGCTGATGGTCAGCGGCGTGTCCAGGGTCTTCACCTTGAACAAATCGCGGATCATCGACACCGGGCGGTTATCCACCAGCGCGGTGTATTCCTTGAACTTGGCGTAGTCGCCCTGCTGCACAGCGGCTTGCAGGGTGCTGACCACGTCCGGGTTGTAGGCGTGGTATTCGCCACCGTGCACGAACTTGAGCAGGCCACCTTGCTGGATCGGCTTGCGCGCGCTCCAGGCTTCGGCTGCCAGGGCTTTCTGTTCGGCTTCGATGTCGACGAAACGCGCGCCCTTGATACGGCTTGGCACGCCACGGAAGCTCAGCTCGCAGACTTCTTCAGACAGGCCGATGGCTTCGAACAGCTGGGCGCCACGGTAAGACGTGACGGTGGAGATGCCCATCTTCGACAGGATCTTCAGCAAGCCCTTGGTGATGCCCTTACGGTAGTTCTTGAACACCTCATAGAGGTCGCCCAGCACTTCACCGGTACGGATCAAATCACCCAGCACTTCGTAGGCCAGGAACGGGTAAACCGCCGAGGCGCCGAAACCGATCAGCACCGCAAAGTGGTGCGGGTCGCGGGCAGTAGCCGTTTCCACGAGGATGTTGGAGTCGCAACGCAGGCCTTTTTCGGTCAGGCGGTGGTGCACCGCGCCGGTGGCCAAGGAGGCGTGGATCGGCAGCTTGCCTGGGGCGATGTGGCGGTCGGTCAGCACGATCTGGGTACGACCGGCGCGCACAGCTTCTTCAGCCTGATCGGCGACGTTACGCACGGCGGCTTCAAGGCCGAGGCTCTCGTCGTAGTTCAGGTCGATGATCTGGCGGTCGAAGCCTGGACGCTCCAGGGTCATCAACGAACGCCATTTGGCCGGGGAAATGACCGGCGAGCTGAGGATCACGCGGGAGGCGTGCTCAGGCGATTCCTGGAAGATGTTGCGCTCGGCACCGAGGCACACCTCCAACGACATCACGATGGCTTCGCGCAGCGGGTCGATCGGCGGGTTGGTCACCTGCGCAAACTGCTGGCGGAAATAGTCGTACGGCGTGCGCACGCGCTGGGACAGCACGGCCATTGGCGTGTCATCGCCCATGGAGCCGACCGCTTCATAGCCTTGCTCGCCGAGCGGGCGCAGCACTTGGTCGCGCTCTTCGAACGTGACCTGGTACATCTTCATGTACTGCTTGAGCTGGTCGACGTCGTAGAAAGCCGAACCGTGGTCGTTGTCTTCCATGGTCGCCTGGATGCGCAGGGCGTTCTTGCGCAGCCATTGCTTGTACGGGTGACGCGACTTCAAGCGGTTGTCGATGGCATCGGTGTCGAGGATCTGCCCGGTTTCAGTGTCCACGGCCAGGATCTGGCCTGGGCCTACGCGGCCTTTGGCGATCACGTCTTCAGGCTTGTAGTCCCACACGCCGATTTCCGACGCCAGGGTGATGAAACCGTTGGTGGTGGTGACCCAACGCGCCGGGCGCAGACCGTTACGGTCGAGCAGGCACACCGCATAGCGGCCGTCGGTCATCACCACGCCGGCCGGGCCGTCCCACGGCTCCATGTGCATCGAGTTGTACTCGTAGAATGCACGCAGGTCCGGGTCCATGGTCTCGACGTTCTGCCACGCAGGCGGAATGATCATGCGCACGCCACGGAACAGGTCGATGCCGCCGGTGACCATCAGTTCGAGCATGTTGTCCATGCTGGAGGAGTCGGAACCCACGCGGTTGACCAGCGGGCCGAGCTCTTCGAGGTCCATCAAATCGTTGGCGAACTTGGTGCGACGGGCCACGGCCCAGTTGCGGTTGCCGGTGATGGTGTTGATCTCGCCGTTGTGGGCGAGGAAGCGGAATGGCTGCGCCAGCGGCCATTTCGGCAGGGTGTTGGTGGAGAAGCGCTGGTGGAACACGCAAATCGCGGTTTGCAGGCGCTCGTCGCTCAGGTCCGGATAAAAGGCGGTCAAGTCCGCCGGCATCATCAGGCCTTTATAAATGATGGTCTTGTGCGAAAAGCTGCAGATGTAGTGGTCGGTGTCCGCGGCGTTGGAGACCGACGAACGACGACGCGAGGTGAACAGTTTGATCGCCATGTCCTGATCGCTGAGGCCATCGCCTGCGATGAACACTTGCTCGATCTGCGGCAGGCGCTCCAGGGCCAGGCGGCCAAGCACGCTGGTGTCGATCGGCACTTTGCGCCAGCCAACCAGTTGCAGGCCGGCGGCGACGATTTCGCGGTTCATGTTCTCGCGAGCGGCTTGGGCTTTAACCGGGTCCTGGTTGAAAAACACCATGCCCACGGCGTATTGCTTGGGCAGGTCGACAGCAAATTGCTCTTTTGCGACAGCGCGCAGGAACTGGTCGGGCTTTTGAATCAGCAAGCCGCAACCGTCACCGGTCTTGCCGTCGGCGTTGATCCCACCGCGGTGGGTCATGCAGGTCAGGGCCTCGATGGCCGTTTGCAAAAGGGTATGACTGGGCTCGCCCTGCATGTGGGCTATCAGGCCGAAACCGCAGTTATCCTTGAATTCATCGGGTTGGTACAGACCTGCTTTCATAGACACTTTCTCACCAGGCTGCCTCTTCTACCGAGGCAAATTTCTTTTCAATTCAACCGGTTACCTTCCACGCCGAACGTACGCCGGCTTAGCGGGGGCAAAAGGGAGGTCATTGTACACACCGACACGAACGCTCACAAATTTAGCGACGAAATGTCGCAAATCTATGTCGCATTTATGAAAGGTTTAAAGCGATATGCTGTGCTAGTCAAAACTTTTTTAATTCTGACCGCTACGACTCAAAAGCTACGTGACGCAGACACCACAAAGCGCGCGGCCTTCAGGGCTGCACGCTGTGTTGTTTTCTTTGAGGTGCTGAGAGAGCGGCCTGGGTAAGGCCGCCGGGTCTTCAGCGAGCTGTTGCGAGTTCTTGTTGAACGCTGGCGACAGTGCGAGGCCAAGGTTTACCAGCCTGAACCTTCGCTGGCAAGGTTTTGATCGCAGAATCAGCTGCACTACGGCTTGGGAAACTGCCGTAGGTGATCACGTAGAGAGGCTTGCCGTTGAGCACTTTCTTGAAATAACGGTACTGGCCGCCCTGCTCTTTCACGAACGCCTGGGCGTTGGCTTCGGAGCTGGTACCCAGGATCTGCACCACAAAATTACCCGTTGGCTGGCTGCTGTACCAGCTGCTGCCGGCGGCGGCAGGGGCCGCTTTAGCGACAGTGGCAGGTTTTTCAGCAGGCTTGGCGGCCGGTGCCGGCTTGGCCACTGGCGCAGGCGCGACAGGTTTGGCAACTGGAGCAGGCTTGGCAGTGGCGACGGTCGGCGCTGGCGTCGGCTTGGCAACTGGAGCGGCGGCTGGGCCAGCCGGAACGCCAGCAGGCGGCGCGGTGGTGGTCACGGTCGGTGGCGTGGCGCTGGAGCCTTCGACCGGCACACCGTCGTCACCTTCAGAGATACCACCGGCGGCTTCAGCGAGCGGGCCGCGCATGACCGGCTGGCCGACCATCGGCAGGTTGGTCGGTTGGCCGGAGTTGGCGAATTCGACATTTGGCGTGGGTTTGCCCAGTGGCAACTGCGCCTGTTCGGTTGGCGCGCCGGCGGTGGCGGGTGCCTTGCTGCGACCCGGGATCAACCAGGCAGCGGCGACAGCGACCACGACAACGGCAGAAATCGCCAATACGTGCTTCTTAGGCATAGTAAACCCCATCTTTGGACGCTTAACCGCAGAGCGGCTGGCAATCATGGCTTCGATCAAGGCATCGCGGGCAACCTGGTTGATGGTGCCAGGCCAGCCGTCGGAGCTTTCGTGAATATCAGAGATCTGATTTGCCGTGAAAAGTTCGATACCGGCACCGGCGCCTTCGAGGCGTTGAGCCAGGTATTCGCGGGTTTCTTCCTCTTCGTAGGGCTGCAGTTCGATAACGTGAAACAGCTCCTGCTCGCCGCTGATCTGCTCCAGATCGGCAATCAACGACGACTCACCAAACAGGAATACGTGCGGGCGCCCTTCCGGTGTGCCCGCCGCCAGCGCCAGCAGCGCTTCCAGGGCGGATTCGTCAAGCTGCTCGGCGTCGTCCACCAGCAAGTAGACTTCCTGGCCGGTCAGGCCCAACTGCACAACCTGCTTGAGGATCGCGTTCGGCTCGGCATTGGCAACGTCCAGCGCCTGGGCCACCTGGCGCAGTACGCCGGCTGCATCACCGGCGCCACGGGCCGACACCACCACGCTCTGTACCGATTGCTTGTTGGTACTGGCAACCAGCGCCTGGCGCAGCAGGGTCTTGCCGCTGCCCAACGGGCCGGTCACTACCAGCAACAGTTGGCTGTAGCGCGCCAGGTGGTGCAACTGACCGAGCACCGGCTTGCGCTGGGCAGGGAAGAATTTGAAGCCAGGCACCCGCGGAGCAAATGGGTCGTGGCTTAACTGGTAGTGGCCGAGGAACGCCTCGTCGGCATGCAAACTAGTCATCGGGATCTTATTAACCTTTAAGCTGGGCCAGGGCGCGGTAATCCGCTCCCAGCGTGGCCTGTAAAATCTCTTTCGGATAATCGTCGGTCACTACCGCTTCGCCCATATGGCGCAGCAGTACCAGTCGCAGGCGACCGTCGATCACTTTCTTGTCGATTGCCATATGTTCGAGGAAATCCGCCTCGGTCATCTCTTGCGGCGGAATAACCGGCAAACCGGCGCGCTGGAACAGCTGGATGCCGCGATCACGCTCCTGGGCGCTGATCCAGCCCAGGCGTTGCGACATTTCCAGTGCCATTACCGTGCCAGCCGCTACGGCTTCCCCATGCAACCACACACCATAGCCCATGTGCGTTTCGATCGCATGGCCGAAGGTGTGGCCCAGATTCAGGGTGGCGCGTACGCCGGACTCCCGTTCGTCGGCGTTCACCACCAGCGCCTTGGCGGCGCATGAGCGGGAAATCGCTTCGGTGAGTGCAACCTGGTCCAGGGCACGCAGGGCGTCCATGTGTTCTTCGAGCCAGGTCAGGAACGGCTCGTCACAGATCAGGCCGTACTTGATGACTTCCGCCAGGCCGGCCGACAGCTCACGCGGTGGCAAGGTGTTAAGGGTAGCGGTGTCGATCAGCACAGCTTGCGGCTGATAGAACGCGCCGACCATGTTCTTGCCCAGCGGGTGGTTGATGCCGGTCTTGCCGCCCACCGACGAATCGACCTGGGACAGCAAGGTGGTCGGCACCTGGATAAAGTCCACGCCGCGCTGGTAGCACGCTGCGGCAAAGCCGGCCATGTCGCCGATCACGCCGCCGCCCAGGGCGACCACCGTGGTACGTCGGTCATGCCGTGCAGTCAGCAGGCCATCAAAGATCAGTTGCAGGGTTTCCCAGTTCTTGTGAGCCTCGCCGTCAGGCAGGATCACCGAAATCACCGAGTAGGCCGCAAGGCTGCGGCTCAGACGCTCAAGATACAGCGGCGCGACCGTTTCATTGGAGATGATCGCCACTTGCCGACCGGCAATGTGCGGTGCGAGCAACTCGGGCAGGTCCAACAAACCTTCGCCAATATGGATTGGGTAGCTGCGCTCGCCTAGATCGACCTTAAGTGTCTGCATGTGTCCCCGCGTGAAGAAATATGTACGATCGGCAACGCTCGGATTTTCGTCGCCTGATGGCTCTGCGCCATACCCCGAAGGGTGATGGCACGCCGCCGAGAATAGCGCATTTCGGGCCTGGCTTTAACGGGGTGGCAACTGCTGCAAACGCTCAAGAATGTCGAGAACCACCATTCGAGGCGGCCGCTCATCGGTTTCAACCACCAGATCGGCGATTTCCCGATACAGCGGATCGCGCAGCGTCAGCAGGTCCCGCAAGGTTTTTGCCGGGTCAGCTGTGCGCAGCAATGGGCGGTTGCGGTCGCGCGCGGTACGGCCCACCTGCTGCTCGACCGATGCATGCAGATACACCACGCGCCCCCCGGCATGCAGCGCACGGCGGTTCTCATCGCGCATCACTGCACCGCCGCCGGTGGCCAATACCACGCCATCGCAGCCGCACAGCTCGGCAATCATCGCCTGCTCGCGGTCGCGAAAGCCCAGTTCGCCTTCCTTATCGAAGATCCATGGGATATTGGCACCCGTGCGCAATTCAATTTCCTTGTCGGAATCTTTGAACGGCAGGCGCAGCTCTTTGGCCAGCAAACGGCCGATGGTGCTTTTTCCAGCCCCCATCGGTCCTACAAGAATCAAATTTCGCACAGAATCAACGACTCACAGCAATCGCCTGGTTATTCATAATACGCGGAGTCAGGAATACCAGCAGCTCGGATTTTTTCTCCGCCAGCACATCGCGCCGGAAAAGGCGGCCAAGATACGGCACATCGCCCAAAAATGGCACTTTATCTACCACTTTGCTTTGGGTATTGGAGAAAACCCCGCCAATGACGATGGTCTCGCCATCCTTGACCCGCACCTTGGCGTTGACCTCGTTTTTCTTGATCGGCGGTACATCGTTGAGCTTGTTCAGGTAGTCAGGCTCGTCCTTGGTGACCTTGACCTCCATGATCACCCAGCCATCCGGGGTGATTTGCGGGGTCACCTCCAGCGACAGCGAGGCCTCCTTGAACGACACAGAGGTGGCACCACGCGAGCTGGATTCCTGGTAAGGAATCTCGGTGCCCTTGAGGATGCGCGCGGTTTCCTTGTCGGAAGTGACCACCTTGGGCTGTGAGACGATCTCGCCATTGCCGGTTTTTTCCATGGCTGTCAGTTCCAGGTCCAGCAACAGGTTGTCGGTAATAAAAGCAATGCCCAGGCCCGCCGTACCTGTCAGCGAGCCCATGTCGACAAACGGTGAGCTGGGCGGATTCGCCGGTGGCTCCGCACCCTCGGCCAGCGGCTTGCTGATACCGCCCGCCCCCCAGTTGCCGCGATTGAGCCGCCCGCCCCAGCGCACGCCCAGGCTTTTGTCGTAGTCGACATTGGCTTCGACGATCCGCGCCTCGATCATGACCTGGCGTACCGGCACATCCAGCTGCGCCACGATGCGCCGCAGCTCGTCAATTCGCTCGCGGGTCTGGTAGGCGATGATGTTGTTGGTGCGATCATCCACCGCCACCGAGCCGCGCTCATCGGTAAAGCCGTCAACGCCGGTCACCGACTGAAACAGCTTGGCCAGGTCCGCTGCCTTGGCGTAATTGACCTGCAGTAACTCGCGACGCAAGGGCGCCAGCTCCTCCATTTGCTTGAGCGACTCCAGCGCCAGCAGTTCGCGAGCGGCCAGTTCTTCGGCGGGTGCCACCAGCAAAACACCAGCCTTCACCCGTTTGTCCAAGCCTTTGGTTTGCAGTACCAGATCCAGCGCCTGATCCCAGGGCACGTCCTTGAGACGCAACGTGATCGAGCCTTGCACTTCGTCACTGGCCACCAGATTAAGCCCGGCCACATCCGCTATCTGCTGCAAGACGGCGCGCAAATCGATGTTCTGGAAGTTGAGGGTGAGCTTGTCGCCGCTGTAGGCGCCACTTGCAACCATGCTGCCGGGAGGCGGCAGCTGGATCAGATCGACGCGATTGGGCACAGCAAATGCCATCGGTGCCGTGAACGCTATCCATAGCGCCACACCGAAGGACGAGAAAGTCCTTTTCATTGTTTGATTCCGTTATGAGTTGACGTTTAACACCAGGGTTCGAGAACGCGCGAGCCATGCGCCTTGTTCATCCGGGACGCCTTGTTCATCCGGGAATAGCTCGGCCAGTTCGATGTGGCTGGGAAAAATGGCCGTGACCCGGCCATGGTTAGGCCCCAGGTAGTCGCCGACCGCCAGCCGGTACACACCCGAAGGTGCGCGCAGCAGGGCGAAGGTCTGCGGGCTACCGGGCAATGTATTGATTGAAAGTGTGCCCACCATTTCAAACTGATCGACAGCCAGGCTTTCCAACCTACCCCGCTTGCGTGCCAGGTCCGGCGCAAGCGCGGGCCGGCCAGGCCGGTGATCGATCTGCGCGGTGGGCGGCTGGAACGGATCACGCAGGGCTGCCGCGTCGTAGACAAAACGTGCGCCCTGCTCGGCTACCGGCTCAGGCTGGCCAGACGCGCCCAGGCCACGATAAGTCTTGGCCAGCAAATCAAGGCGCAATAACGCTCCATCAGAGCGAAGCACCACATCCTGCACAGTGACGATCCGCGGCAAACCGCCCAAGGCACTCACGAAGCTCGCCAGGTCGTGGTAGGCGCCAAACACACCGACCTGTACCGGCTCCTCGATGTAGAACGGCTGCGGCTGTTCGCTCAACACCGTGACACCTTCGACCACCAAGCCGTTGGCCGCCGCCAGCCGCGCCATGTCTTCGAGTAAACCCGGCATGTCCGACTCGCTCGGCAACTGCCGTAAAAGCCCGGCAACCTGCGCCTGCATCCGCCGGGCCTGATGGGCACGCGCCTCAAGATCGGCGGCCACACCGGCCCTTTGCGTAAGTTTCTCCTGCAAAGCCAGCGTCTGCACTTGCAGCGCGTTCAGCCGCTCACGTGCCGGGGCCAGCAGCCATCCATCGCCCACCACCCACACCAGCCCCGCCAGCGCGCAGCCGAGCAGAACCTTGCCCGGCAAGGGCCATTTAGCAGCGTTGTGAGAGAGCGTGGAAAAGTCGAGCCTGGGCAGGCTCAAGGCTGGGCCTCGGTGGATTCCCCTTGGCGCACCATCAATTGGAATTCGCTGCCGCCACCTTGGCCCTGCGCACGTACATGCTGCAATCGAGTGGCATGCGCGCCTTCAGAAGCCTCCAGGCGGCGCATCAGTTGGGCGATATCCTGGCTGGATTCGGCACTGCCACTGACACTCACCGTATTGCCCTTGGCAACCACCTCATGCAGGTGCACGCCATCAGGCACGGCACGGGCGAGTTGGTCCAATAGCTGTGCGCTGGCCGAGCGGGATTCGTGCAGGTCCTGCACGACCTTCATACGCGCGGCCAACTGCTGGCTCTGCTCCTGCAAGTCATCAATGGTCTTGAGCCGCGAGTCCTGAATGGCGACGTCTTTGTTCAGGTGGCTATTGCGCGTCACTTGCCGGTCGATCGCCTGATCGATGACCTGATCCGCCAGCCACACCGCTGCGAGTGCGACTGCGGCGAACGCCAGCAGAAACACCAGGAAGTACTTACACCGCCGCTCTGCCTGCGCTTGGCGCCAAGGCAAAAGATTGATTCGTGTCATCCAGCGAAACTCCTCAGGGCCAGCCCACAAGCAATTCCCATCCCGTGAGCATCCACGGCCCATTGTGCGCCATCGACTCGATGGCCCGGCATGAAGCTGGCGAAATCCTGACGGCAAGCGCGCTCCAATGCAAACCCTTCGACGTCCACCACCCGCGCGACCAGCCCGGCCAGGGCCAAAACCGCTGCGCGGGCCTCGACCTGTTCCTTCAGGCATGCAGCCAGCACCACTTCGACCCGCGCCGAGTCTTGAGGCGAAGGGCCGCGCACCTGAAAATCGATGGCGACGTCATCCAGTGGGTAAGGAATGTACTGGTCGGCTTCCATCTGAATCATCCAGGCCATCTCTTCATCGCTGAGCCCCGCCTCCAGGTCGATCACCCGCGTGATGACCGATGGGCCCGACACCGCCACCGCTGCTTGTCGAGCAGACGTGTGCAACCGAGACAATGCCTGTTGCAGCGCCTGCCCCACCCGTTCAAGGTCCAACAGCGTGCCATCGACGACCGCGTTGGCGGGCAGCCCCTGCGTGACGTATGCCTTGACGCTGTAGGCGCCGGCGCTGTGGTCCAATTCAATCAGCTTGATACCGGTGTCATTGATGTCGACGCCCAGCAGGGTGTCGGCTTTGCGCCTGAAAAATCCCTTTCTCATAAAACTCCCTAAAACTTTGCCTGTCATACCGCCTGATTGCCGCTGGGAATCGTGCATTCGGTCGACTTGTTTGGCCGCCACGAATGACGCCCCAGGCCGAAAATGCTTTAATGCCCAGCGTTTTTTCCCGCTTTTTCCTGCTGCTCGGGTCGATCCATCGTTTGCCATGCATGCCCCGACGCGTAACTCATTCTTTTCTCTGGAAATCCAAAAGCCTTGATTCGTCTGCTGAAGTTTTTCGGGTACTCCATTGTCGCGATCGTCTGCGGGCTGCTGCTCGTACTCAGCGGGGCCTACCTCTACCTTAGTCCGGGTTTGCCCTCAGTAGAGGCACTCAGAAGTATCCAGTTGCAGATTCCTTTGCGGGTCTACAGCAGCGATGAAAAACTGATCGCGGAGTTCGGCGAAATGCGCCGCACACCGATCCGTTTCGCCGACATTCCACCCAATTTCATCAACGCCCTGCTCTCGGCTGAAGACGATAATTTCGCCAACCACTACGGCGTCGACCCGAGCAGCCTGGTGCGCGCAGCCACCCAGTTGGTAAAAAGCGGGCACATTCAATCCGGTGGCAGCACCATCACCATGCAGGTGGCGAAGAACTTCTTCCTCACCAGCGAACGCAGCTTTTCGCGCAAGGCCACCGAGATTCTGTTGGCGTTGCAGATCGAACGTCAGCTGACCAAGGACGAAATCCTTGAGCTGTACGTGAACAAGATCTACCTGGGCAACCGCGCCTACGGGATCGAGGCCGCTTCGCAGGTGTACTACGGCAAGTCGATTCGTGACGCCAGCCTGGCGCAAATGGCAATGATCGCCGGCCTGCCCAAGGCGCCGTCGCGTTTCAATCCGCTGGCCAACCCGGCGCGCAGCAAGGAGCGTCGCGACTGGATCCTGGGGCGCATGTACAAGTTGGGCAAAATCGACCAGGCCGCCTATGAAAGCGCTGTCGCCGAGCCGCTGAACGCCAGCTACCACGTGCCGACGCCGGAAGTGAATGCCCCGTATATCGCTGAAATGGCGCGTGCCGAGATGGTCGGGCGTTATGGCAGCGAGGCCTACACCGAAGGCTTCCGCGTAACCACCACCATTCCGAGCAACCTGCAGGAAATTGCCAACAACTCGGTACGCGACGGCTTGGTGACCTACGACCAGCGCCATGGCTACCGTGGCCCCGAATCGCGCCTGCCAGGCAAAACCCTGAGCGCCTGGACCACCGAGCTGGGTAAACAGCGCCCGATCAGCGGCCTGGAACCCGCCATCGTCACCCAGGTGAAGAAGGATGGCGTGCAAGTGCTCACCCGCAGCGGCGAAGGCCATGTGTCGTGGGACAGCATGAAATGGGCACGCCCGTTCCTGAACACCAACAGCATGGGCCCGATGCCCAAGCAGCCGTCGGACGTGGCACAGGTGGGTGACTTGATCCGCGTGCAACGTCAGAAAGACGACAGCCTGAAATTCAGCCAGGTGCCTGTGGCCCAGGGCGCTCTGGTGTCCCTGGACCCGCAGAACGGTGCGATCCGCGCCTTGGTCGGCGGCTTCGCCTTCGAGCAGAGCAACTACAACCGCGCCACCCAGGCCAAGCGCCAGCCGGGCTCGAGCTTCAAGCCGTTCGTCTACAGCGCTGCACTGGACAACGGCTACACCGCCGCCAGCCTGGTCAACGACGCGCCAATCGTGTTTGTCGATGAGTACCTGGACAAGGTTTGGCGCCCGAAGAACGACACCAACACCTTCCTCGGCCCGATCCGCATCCGCGAGGCGCTGTACAAGTCGCGTAACCTGGTATCGATCCGCCTGCTGCAGGCGATGGGCGTGGGCAAGACCATCGACTACATGACGCGCTTCGGTTTCGCCAAGTCGGATCTGCCACCCAACCTGTCACTGGCGCTGGGCACCGCGACCCTCACGCCGATGGAAATCGCCACCGGCTGGAGCACTTTTGCCAACGGCGGTTACAAGATCACGCCGTACTTGATCGACAAGATCGAGAGCCGCAATGGCGACACACTGTTCACCGCCAACCCGCCACGCGTGCCGGGTGACGTGGTCAACGGTGTGGCTGCACCCGATGGCATCGCAGCGCCGACCAACGGCGGCATCACTATTGAGCCGACGCCAGGCGCAGCACCGGCCACCAATGCTGCCGTGCCCACCGAGCCACAGGCGCCAGCAGTGGCCGAACGTGTGGTGGATGGCCGTACTACCTACATCCTCAACAGCATCCTGGAAGACGTGATCAAGAAAGGCACCGGGCGTCGCGCACTGGCCTTGGGCCGCGCAGATATCGCCGGCAAGACCGGTACCACCAACGAATCCAAGGACGCCTGGTTCTCCGGCTACAACGCCGACTACGTGACTACCGTATGGACCGGCTACGACCAACCGGAAAGCCTGGGCCGTCGCGAGTTTGGCGGCACCGTCGCACTGCCGATCTGGATGAGCTACATGGGCGCAGCCTTGAAAGACAAGCCGCTGCACACCCAGGCTGAGCCGGAAGGCATCCTCAGCCTGCGGATCGACCCGGTCAGCGGCCGTGCGGCATCACCTAGCACGCCGAATGCGTACTTCGAGCTGTTCAAGAGCGAAGACACGCCGCCGTCGGTCAACGAGCTGGGCAACGGCGTTGTACCGGGCAGCCCACTGCCGGCAGATGAGGCGGCGCCGATCGATTTGTTCTGATGAAATCAATGGCATGACCCAGCTCCACTGTGGGAGCTGGCTTGCCTGCGATGGCGGTGTATCAGCCACTGACTTATCCCCTGATACACCGCCATCGCGGGCAAGCCCGGCTCCCACAGGGTTTACCTGGCGCCTGAAGGCCGCATCAGCCAGCTACAAAAAAGCCCCGACTCGCAAGAGCCGGGGCTTTTTGTTGGTGCGCTACAACGGCTTAGCCGTTGAACACATCATCCACGCTTTGCAGCGGGTAGTGCTTCGGATACGGCAGGGTAGCCACACCGGTCTCGATCGCGGCTTTGGCCACGGCATCGGAGATCAGGGTGATCAGGCGCTTATCCATTGGTTTCGGAATGATGTACTCACGACCGAATGCCAGCGGGGCACCACCGTAGGCATCGCACACGTCCTGAGGTACCGGCAGCTTGGCCAGTTCGCGCAGGGCGTTGGCGGCAGCCACTTTCATCTCTTCGTTGATGCGCTTGGCGCGAACGTCCAGGGCACCACGGAAGATGAACGGGAAGCCCAACACGTTGTTGACCTGGTTCGGGTAGTCCGAGCGGCCGGTGGCCATGATCACGTCACTGCGAGTGGCGTGGGCCAGCTCAGGCGAGATCTCTGGGTCCGGGTTGGAGCAGGCGAACACGATCGGGTTGGCCGCCATGGACTTGAGGCCTTCGGCGCTCAGCAGGTTCGGGCCGGACAGGCCGACGAACACGTCGGCACCGTCGAGGGCGTCAGCCAGGGTGCGCTTGTCGGTAGCGTGGGCAAACATCGCCTTGTACTGGTTCAGGTCGGTACGCTCGGACTGCACAACGCCCTTGCTGTCGACCATGAAGATGTTTTCAAGCCGGGCGCCCATGCTCACCAGCAACTTCATGCAGGAGATGGCTGCAGCGCCAGCGCCCAGGCAGACGATCTGTGCGTCAGCCAGGGTTTTGCCGGCGATTTCCAGGGCGTTGATCATGCCGGCCGCAGTAACGATTGCGGTGCCGTGCTGGTCATCGTGGAATACCGGGATGTCGCACTGTTCGATCAGGGCCTTTTCGATCTCGAAGCACTCAGGTGCCTTGATGTCTTCCAGGTTGATGCCACCGAAGGTGATGGAAATGCGCTTTACGGTGTCGATGAAAGCTTGCGGGCTTTCGGAGTCGACTTCGATGTCGAAAACGTCAATGCCGGCAAAGCGCTTGAACAGCACGCCTTTACCTTCCATGACTGGCTTGGAAGCCAACGGGCCGAGGTTGCCCAGGCCGAGAATCGCGGTGCCATCGGAAATCACTGCAACCAGGTTGCCTTTGCCGGTGTACTTGTACGCCAGTTCAGGGTCGCGGGCGATTTCACGTACGGGCTCGGCAACGCCAGGGCTGTAGGCCAGCGACAGGTCGCGAGCGGTGGCAGTGGCTTTGGTGAGCTCTACACTCAGCTTTCCTGGACGAGGATGAGCATGATATTCGAGAGCGGCAGTTTTCAAATCAGACATATCGGCATTCCGCTTTTACTGTTGGTCGACGGACCGCCGAGGATACGCGTGTGAGAAAGTCCCCACAAGACTGACCAGTCACTCCCGTCAAGGGCCGCGCACTACGACTTTCGGCCAAGAGCCACGGGATACAAGGGCTTAACTGTTCACAATCGAGATAAAAAATGTCTACAATTTTTTATTAAAAATTGCTTTGAGTGCAGCGCGGTGAAATCGCAGGTACAAAAAAGGCGCCCACAAGGGGCGCCTTTTTCAACAGCTGGCAAAAGCCTGAAAGGCTTTTGAGCCTTACTCTGCTGGAGTAGCAGCAGGCTTCTTGCCGAAAGCACCAAAGCGATCTGCGAAGCGCTGTACACGGCCGCCGGTGTCCAGAGTTTTCTGCTTACCGGTGTAGAACGGGTGGCACTCGTTGCATACGTCAGTACCCAGTGGCTTGCACAGGTTCGAACGGGTCTGGAACTTGTTGCCGCAGCTGCAAGTTACGTCGATGACTTCGTACGCTGGATGGATATCGGCTTTCATGGTGACTTCCTCGGGCTAGCGTGCCGCCACTCGACACTATTGTCGAATACCGCACGTAATTAGGCCGCGGATTCTACCAGACCTTTTTAAACGCGCAAGCGGCGCCTCCCGTGGTTTACCCACATAAAAGCCCCTTTCATCAGAAAAACCTCGGCATACCCAAGGCTGCCCCTGTCTGCTAGGCTCCCGCCCCTGCGCCACCGCCTGCCTTTATATGAGACCCCCCGCGTGCCCGACGCCATTTTGCGCCTTGCCCTGCCCTCGCCCCTGCGCCGCCTGTTCGACTACCGGGCCCCGGCCGGTGTGTTGCGGGCGCAGTTGCAGCCGGGCATGCGTGTGCGCGTGCCGTTTGGCCGTCGCGAGATGATCGGCATCCTGATCGAGGTGGCCGACCACAGCGAAGTCCCAGCCGAAAAGCTAAAACCAGCCCTGGCCATCCTCGACGCCACGCCGCCACTGCCGCCCCCGCTGTTCAAGCTGTGCCTGTGGACCGCCCAGTATTACCAGCACAGCCTCGGCGATACCTTGAGCTGGGCGCTGCCGGTGCTGCTGCGCCAGGGCGAGCTGGCCGAGGCCCGTCAGGAACGTTTTTGGTCAACGGTACCCGGCGCGCGCCTGGATGACCCGCGCATCGCCCGCGCCCCGCGCCAGCGTGAAGCCTTGGCCACACTCGCCCAGCACCCGCACGGTGTGGCCCACCAGCTCTTAAGCAAATTGATGCTGAGCAAGGACAGCCTCGATCTGCTGCTGGCCAAGGGCTTGGTGCAGGTAGAAATCCGCAAACACACGCCAGACCCGCGCCACGACCATTGGCTGGCCCAGCCAGAATTACCGCTGAACCCTGAGCAACGCGCCGCCTATGAAGCCATTCGCGCAGGTTTCGACAGTTTCCACGCCTTCCTGCTGGCCGGTGTCACCGGCAGCGGCAAGACCGAAGTTTATTTGCAGCTCATCCGCGAAACCCTGCAGGCCGGCAAACAGGCGCTGGTGCTGATCCCGGAGATCAACCTGGGCCCGCAAACCCTGGCGCGTTTCGAGCAGCGCTTTAACGCGCGCATTGCGCTGGTGCATTCGGCGGTCAATGACCGCGAGCGCCTGGAATCGTGGCTGGCAGCTCGGGACGGCGATGCCGACATTATCATCGGCACTCGCTCGGCACTGTTCACGCCGATGAAAAACCCCGGGCTGATCATCATCGACGAAGAGCACGACGGCTCTTATAAACAGCAGGAAGGCCTGCGCTACCACGCCCGCGACTTGGCCCTGGTGCGCGCGCGCCAGGAAGACATCCCGATTGTGCTGGGTTCGGCCACGCCTTCGCTGGAAAGTTTGCACAACGCCTACACCGGCCGTTATGGACTGCTGCGCCTCAACGAGCGCGCAGGCGGCGCCAAGCAACCGCGCTTCCTGCGCCTGGATGTAAAAAGTCGCCCGCTGGACAGCGGCATTTCCGGGCCGATGCAGCAAGCCATCGGCCAGACCCTCGCTGCCGGCCAGCAAGTGCTGGTGTTTCTTAACCGCCGAGGCTTTGCGCCGACACTGCTATGCCATGACTGCGGCTGGATGTCCGAGTGCAACCGCTGTGATGCGCGCATGACCGTACACCAGCGCCACGGCGAGCTGCGCTGCCACCACTGCGGCCATGTGGAGCGCGTGCCGCGCCATTGCCCACAATGCGGCAAAGTGGATTTGCGCCCCGTGGGTGCGGGCACCGAGCGCGCCGAAGAGCGCCTCGGCATTCTGTTCCCGGATTACCCGGTGCTGCGCGTCGACCGCGACAGCACCTCACGCAAAGATGCGATGAACCAGCTGTTCGCGACCATCCAGAAAGGCCAGCCGTGCATCTTGATCGGCACGCAGATGCTCGCCAAAGGGCACCACTTCCCACGGGTAACGTTGGTGTCGATCCTGGATGCCGACGGTGGTTTGTTCTCCGGCGACTTCCGCGCCAGCGAACGCATGGCGCAGTTGATCGTGCAGGTGGCAGGCCGTGCCGGGCGGGCCGAAGAACCGGGTAAAGTGATTATCCAGACGCACTTGGCCGACCATCCGCTATTGATTCAACTGACAGAACAAGGCTACTTCGCTTTCGCCGAACAGGCCCTGAGCGAACGCCGCTCCGCCGGCCTGCCGCCGTTTGCACACTTGGCGCTGTTGCGCGCCGAAGCGCACAAGCCAGGGCAGGCCGAAAGTTTTCTCGACGAGGCCTGCAGCGCCGCCGAACGTTTGCTCGGCGAGTTGGGTCTGACCGGCATCGAATTGCTCGGCCCGGTGCCCGCACCGATGGAGCGCCGCGCCGGACGGTATCGCGCTCAGCTACTCTTGCAGGCAACGTCGCGTGCACCGCTGCATCGGCTATTAAGTAGCTGGATGCTTGCTCTGGAGCAAATGCCCAGCGGCCGCCAAGTGCGATGGTCGTTGGATGTGGATCCAGTGGACCTGTATTGATACCAAGCCAACCCACACATGTAGAAGTATTCACCCATTAAAATGTGGGAGCGGGCTTGCCCGCGATGAGGCCCGCAGGTCTACCAACCTGTCTGAACGGTTGGCAAGCCCGCCCTCGCCACGGATAATGCCCAGTTTTTCCACCTGCGCATCGCGCGCCGCCGCTTGCGGTCGAAAGAGAACACCATGAAAGACACCATTCGCCAGTTGATCCAACAAGCCCTCACCCAACTCGTCAACGAAGGTGTGTTGCCTGAAGGCCTGTCGCCGGCGATCCAGGTGGAAAACACCCGCGACAAGACCCACGGTGACTTCGCCAGCAACATCGCGATGATGCTGTCCAAGCCTGCCGGCATGAAACCGCGCGACCTGGCGGAGAAAATCATCGCTGCGTTGCCGGCCGACGAGAGTGTGACCAAGGCCGAAATCGCCGGCCCGGGCTTTATCAACTTCTTCCAGAACACCCAGGCCCTGGCTTCGCGCCTGGACGCAGCCCTGGCCGACGCCAACATTGGCGTGCGCAAGGCTGGCCCCGTGGAGCGTGTGGCAATTGACCTGTCGGCGCCCAACCTGGCCAAAGAGATGCACGTGGGCCACTTGCGTTCGACCATCATTGGCGATGGCGTGGCGCGGGTGCTGGAGTTTCTCGGCGACACCGTGATCCGCCAGAACCACGTGGGCGACTGGGGCACTCAGTTCGGCATGCTGATGGCGTATCTGCAGGAAAACCCGATCACCAGCAACGAGCTGGCCGATCTGGAAAACTTCTACCGCGCCGCCAAAAAGCGCTTCGACGAATCCGAAGAGTTTGCCGACCGCGCCCGTGGCCTGGTGGTCAAGTTGCAAGCCGGCGACTCGGAATGCCTGGCTCTGTGGTCGCGTTTCCGGGATATCTCGCTGTCGCACTGCCAGGAAATCTACGAGCTGCTCAACGTGAAGCTGACCATGGCCGACGTGATGGGCGAAAGCGCCTACAACGACGACCTGATCAACGTGGTCAACGACCTCAAGGCCGCAGGCCTGCTGGTTGAGAGCAACGGCGCGCAGTGTGTATTCCTCGAAGAATTCAAGACCGCCGACGGCGAGCCGCTGCCGGTGATCATCGTCAAGGCCGATGGCGGCTACCTCTATGCCACCACCGACCTGGCAGCCGTACGCTACCGCAGCGGCGTGCTCAAAGCCGACCGCGCGCTGTACTTTGTCGACCAGCGCCAGGCCCTGCACTTCCAGCAGGTGTTCGAAGTGGCGCGCCGCGCAGGCTTCGTCACCCACCCGATGCACATGGAGCACATGGGTTTTGGCACCATGAACGGCGCCGATGGCCGCCCGTTCAAGACCCGCGACGGCGGCACCGTGAAGCTGATCGACCTGCTCAACGAAGCCCAGGAACGTGCCTACAGCCTGGTGAAGGAAAAGAACCCGGAGCTGGCCGAGGCCGACCTGCGCAACATCGCCCGCGTAGTGGGCATTGGCGCAGTGAAGTACGCCGACCTGTCCAAGCACCGCACCAGCGACTACAGCTTCAACTTCGAACTGATGCTCAACTTCGAAGGCAATACCGCGCCGTACCTGCTGTACGCCTACACCCGTGTGGCCGGTGTATTCCGCAAGCTGGGCAAGGACTTCAGCGAGGTTGAAGGCCAGATCGTGCTGGATGCCCCGCACGAGCAGGAACTGGCGGCCAAACTGGCGCAGTTCGGCGAAGTGCTGAACAGCGTCGGCGAAAAAGGCACGCCGCATATCCTCTGCACGTATTTGTACGAAGTTGCCGGCCTGTTCTCCAGTTTCTACGAGAACTGCCCGATCCTCACGGCAGACGACGAAGCCCAAAAGCAAAGTCGCCTGCGCCTCGCCGCACTGGCTGGACGGACCCTCAAGCAAGGCCTGGAACTGTTAGGCCTGGAAACCCTGGAGCGTATGTAAGTTGGCTGCCAAGAAAAAACCTGCACCCAAGCGCGGCGCCAGCCGCTATCAGGCACCGGCGAAGAAACCAATCCCGGGCTGGCTGTGGATGGCTATCGGCCTGGCGGTCGGCGCGTTTGTGGTGATCCTGATGAAGCTGGAGCCTGGCAAGGGCGATGACGTCAAACGGGTCAAGCAAGAACAGCAGAAGGCCACGAAAATCGCCGAGGCCAATAAAACAGCGCCAAGCCCGACCGCACCCGTGAAGCCGAAATACGACTTCTACACGCTGCTGCCGGAATCGGAAGTGATCGTGCCGCCTGATGCCGTGCCGGAGAAAACCCTGCCGACGCCGCAAGTGCCAACCACACCGGTGACGCCAGCGGAAGCGGCGAAAATCGACACTGCACGTGCCCAGGCTGCGCTGGCCGGGATTACGCCGCCACCAGCGCCACCGGTAGCGGCCACCAAGGCGGCGCCGGTGACCAAGTTCTTCCTGCAAGCGGGCTCGTTCCCGAAACAGGCGGATGCGGATCGTGTGCGTGCGCAGATCATTCTGTTGGGCCAGTCGGTGACGGTAGAGTCTGGCACGGTCAAAGACGCGACCTGGTATCGCGTATTGGTCGGGCCGTTCAGCAACCGTGAACAGCTGACAGTGGCGCAGAAGCAACTGGCGGGTGCAGGCTTTAGCAATTTGTTGTTACAACAACGCCAGAGTCGCTAACTTAAAACCAAAACCTAACCAATGTGGGAGCGGGCTTGCTCGCGAATGCGGTAGATCAGTCACTATTTCCGGCGACTGGCACACTGCATTCGCGAGCAAGCCCGCTCCCACATTTGATTTTCAGCGCTCTCGGGGCCGCGTTCGACACATAACCACCACTCGTCCGCACACACGTCCTACGGTTGAAATCCCCCCCGCCACCCCCATATGAGAATCCATCAGGGCATTTTCGCCCCGCTGCGTGGAGACTCTCCCCTTGACCACCATCGTTTCAGTACGTCGCCACGGCAAAGTTGTCATGGGCGGCGACGGCCAGGTTTCACTGGGCAACACCGTGATGAAAGGCAACGCCAAGAAAGTGCGTCGCCTGTACCACGGCCAGGTGCTCGCCGGTTTCGCTGGCGCCACTGCCGACGCCTTCACCCTCTTCGAACGCTTCGAAGGCCAGTTGGAAAAACACCAGGGCCACCTCGTTCGCGCCGCTGTCGAACTCGCCAAAGAATGGCGCACCGACCGTTCCCTCAGCCGCCTGGAAGCCATGTTGGCTGTCGCCAACAAAGACGCATCCTTGATCATCACCGGTAACGGCGATGTGGTTGAACCCGAGCACGGCCTGATCGCCATGGGTTCCGGCGGCGGCTACGCCCAGGCGGCAGCCAGCGCCCTGTTGAAGAAAACCGACCTGTCGGCCCGCGAAATCGTTGAGACTGCCTTGGGTATCGCCGGCGATATCTGCGTGTTCACCAACCACAACTTCACCATTGAGGAGCAGGACCTCGCCGAGTAAGCCGTAGGCTTATTCCCGCTTGAGGCCGCCAAACACTATGTCCATGACTCCCCGCGAAATCGTCCATGAACTTAATCGCCATATCATCGGCCAGGACGATGCCAAGCGCGCCGTTGCCATTGCGCTGCGTAACCGCTGGCGCCGGATGCAACTGCCCGAAGAACTGCGCGTTGAAGTAACGCCCAAGAACATCCTGATGATCGGGCCGACAGGCGTGGGTAAAACCGAAATCGCCCGGCGCCTGGCCAAGTTGGCCAACGCCCCGTTCATCAAGGTCGAAGCCACCAAGTTCACAGAAGTAGGCTACGTAGGCCGTGACGTTGAGTCGATCATCCGTGACCTGGCCGACGCCGCGTTGAAGATGCTCCGCGAACAGGAAGTGACCAAGGTCAGCCACCGCGCTGAAGACGCCGCCGAAGAACGCATTCTGGATGCCCTGCTGCCACCGGCACGCATGGGTTTCAACGAAGACGCCGCGCCAAGCTCGGATTCCAACACCCGTCAGCTGTTCCGCAAGCGCCTGCGTGAAGGCCAGCTGGATGACAAGGAAATCGAGATCGAAGTGGCCGAAGTGTCCGGCGTCGATATCTCCGCACCGCCTGGCATGGAAGAAATGACCAGCCAGTTGCAGAACCTGTTCGCCAACATGGGCAAAGGCAAGAAGAAAAGCCGCAAGCTCAAGGTGAAGGACGCGCTGAAGCTGGTGCGCGACGAAGAAGCCGGGCGCCTGGTGAATGAGGAAGAACTCAAGGCCAAGGCCCTGGAAGCGGTCGAGCAGCACGGTATTGTGTTTATCGACGAAATCGACAAGGTGGCCAAGCGCGGCAACTCCGGCGGCGTCGATGTGTCCCGCGAGGGCGTACAGCGCGACTTGCTGCCGCTGATCGAAGGCTGCACCGTGAACACCAAGCTGGGCATGGTCAAGACTGACCACATCCTGTTTATCGCCTCCGGCGCGTTCCACCTGAGCAAGCCAAGCGACCTGGTGCCTGAGCTGCAAGGCCGTCTGCCGATTCGCGTGGAACTCAAGGCGCTGACCCCCGGCGACTTCGAACGCATCCTCAGCGAGCCGCATGCTTCGCTCACCGAGCAATACCGCGAACTGCTGAAAACCGAAGGTTTGGGCATCGAGTTCCAGCCGGACGGCATCAAGCGTCTGGCGGAGATTGCCTGGCAGGTCAACGAGAAGACCGAGAACATCGGTGCCCGTCGACTGCACACCCTGCTTGAGCGCTTGCTGGAGGAAGTGTCCTTCAGTGCGGGCGACATGGCCGGCTTGCAGAATGGCGAAGCGATCAAGATTGATGCTGAGTACGTGAATAGCCACTTGGGCGAATTGGCGCAGAACGAAGATCTGTCTCGTTATATCCTGTAAAGCTTAAGCTGGGCCGCTTTGCTTTAATGTGGGAGCAAGCCCGCTCCCACAGTTTTAAGCCGGTTCCTTCAGGACTATCTCTGGGCGGTTCTCCAATGTCGAAATTCCCCACCGCTGTAAACCTGCACAAAACCTCCAACACCCTCGGCCTCACCTACGGGCCGGACGAGGTCTACCAACTCCCCGCTGAGCTGCTACGCACCCACTCGCCTTCCGCCGAGGTCCAGGGCCACGGCAAACCCATCCTGCAATTCGGCAAGCTCAACGTGCGGCTGATCAAAATTGAACCGGCCGGCCAGTACGCACTGAAATTGACCTTCGACGACGGCCATGACAGCGGACTGTTCACCTGGGACTACCTCTACCAGTTGGCTGTGCGCCAGGAAGACTTATGGGCCGAGTATCTCGCTGAACTCAAAGCCGCCGGCAAAACCCGCGACCCGAGCGAGTCGGTCGTGCGGCTGATGCTCTAACTCGGGTGTCTTGCTCTTTAGAGGGCATTTTCTAATTTCATCTGCTTGAATGCCCTGTCGCGTGGTCAACGATTGGCCCGCTTGCGAAAAAAATTAAACTCGGGTAACCAATGGAACTGGCAAGTTCCCTGCATTTGACGATGCGGTATCAACGGTCACCCGAGTCGCAGTACCAGGCTGGTGTCGTGTATCGAAATTGGGTGCGCAGCAATCGCCGGTACTCGTCTTTCGGACAATGGAGCGTCGTAGATGAGTAACAAGAATAACGATGACTTGAAACGCCAGGCCTCGGAAAACACCCTGGGGCTGAACCCGATCATCGCGTTACGCAAAAAGGATTTATTGGCCTCAGCGAAGATGGTGCTGACCCAAGCCATCAAGCAACCGTTGCACAGCGTCAAACACGTCGCGCATTTTGGCGTGGAATTGAAGAACGTGATGTTCGGCAAGTCCGCACTGGCCCCCGAAGGCGATGACCGTCGCTTCAACGACCCGGCGTGGAGCCAGAACCCGCTCTACAAGCGCTACCTGCAAACCTACCTGGCGTGGCGCAAGGAACTGCACGACTGGATCGGCGACAGCAACCTGTCCGAACAGGACATCAGCCGAGGCCACTTCGTGATCAACCTGATGACCGAAGCCATGGCCCCGACCAACAGCGCGGCCAACCCGGCGGCAGTCAAACGCTTCTTTGAAACCGGCGGCAAAAGCCTGCTTGATGGCCTGTCCCATTTAGCCAAAGACATGGTGCACAACGGCGGCATGCCCAGCCAAGTGAACATGGGCGCCTTTGAAGTGGGCAAGACCCTGGGCACCACCGAAGGCGCGGTGGTCTTTCGTAACGACGTGCTGGAGCTGATCCAGTACAAGCCCATCACCGAGCAGGTGCACGAGCGCCCACTGCTGGTGGTGCCGCCGCAGATCAACAAATTCTATGTATTCGACTTGTGCCCGGAAAAGAGCCTGGCGCGCTTCTGCCTGCGCAATGGCCAGCAGACGTTTATCGTCAGCTGGCGCAACCCGACCAAGGCGCAACGCGAGTGGGGCCTGTCGACCTATATCGAGGCGCTCAAGGAAGCGGTGGATGTGGTCACGGCGATTACCGGCAGCAAAGACGTGAACATGCTCGGCGCCTGCTCCGGTGGTATCACCTGCACCGCGCTGCTGGGCCACTACGCGGCGCTGGGCGAGAAGAAGGTCAACGCCCTGACCCTGCTGGTGAGTGTGCTGGACACCACACTGGACACCCAGGTGGCGCTGTTCGTCGACGAACAGACCCTGGAGGCGGCCAAGCGCCACTCCTACCAGGCCGGCGTGCTGGAAGGCCGTGACATGGCCAAAGTGTTTGCCTGGATGCGCCCCAACGACTTGATCTGGAACTACTGGGTCAATAACTACTTGCTTGGCAACGAGCCGCCGGTGTTCGACATCCTGTTCTGGAACAACGACACCACGCGCCTGCCGGCCGCCTTCCATGGCGATTTGATTGAGCTGTTCAAGAACAACCCGCTGGTACGCGCCAATGCCCTGGAAGTGTGCGGTACGCCGATCGACCTCAAGCAGGTGACCGCCGATATCTATTCCCTGGCCGGCACCAACGACCACATCACGCCGTGGCAGTCGTGCTACAAGTCGGCGCAGTTGTTTGGTGGCAAAGTGGAATTTGTGCTGTCCAGCAGTGGGCATATCCAGAGCATCCTCAACCCGCCAGGCAACCCCAAGGCGCGTTACCAGACCAGCGATGGTTTGGCCGGCAAGCCGCTGGAGTGGCAGGAGAATGCCACCAAGCATACTGACTCCTGGTGGCTGCACTGGCAGGCGTGGCAGGCAGAGCGGGCGGGCAAACTCAAGAAAGCCCCTACAAGCCTGGGTAACAAAGCCTATGCCGCAGCTGAGGCGGCACCGGGTACTTATGTGCACGAACGATAAGCAGATTTTGCGGTAGAAATACGATCAATGTGGGAGCTGGCTTGCCTGCGATAGCGGTGAGCCAGTTAGATGATGAGCTAACTGACAGATGGCTATCGCAGGCAAGCCAGCTCCCACATGAACCGAGTTCTTCCAGACAAATAGCGCCACTTCACAGGGCTTGAGCATGCCGCAACCGTTCATCTTCCGTACCATCGACCTGGATGGCCAGACCATCCGTACGGCGGTACGCCCGGGCAAGCCGCACTTGACGCCGTTGCTGATCTTCAACGGCATCGGCGCCAACCTGGAGCTGGTGTTTCCGTTCGTCCAGGCGCTGGACCCGGACCTGGAAGTGATCGCCTTCGATGTGCCAGGTGTGGGGGGTTCCTCAACGCCCAGCGTGCCCTATCGCTTTCCCGGTTTGGCCAAACTCACCGCACGCATGCTCGATTACCTGGACTATGGCCAGGTGAATGCGGTGGGAGTGTCCTGGGGCGGCGCGTTGGCGCAGCAGTTTGCCTATGACTACCCCGAACGCTGCAAAAAACTGATCCTGGCGGCCACGGCGGCCGGAGCCTTTATGGTGCCGGGCAAACCCAAGGTGCTGTGGCTGATGGCAAGCCCCAGGCGCTACATCCAGCCGTCTCACGTGGTGCGCATTGCACCGATGATTTATGGCGGCTCGTTCCGCCGCGATTCCAAACTGGCCGCCGAACACGCCAGCAAAGTGCGCTCGGCGGGCAAGCTCGGTTATTACTGGCAGCTGTTTGCCGGCCTTGGCTGGACCAGCATTCACTGGCTGCACAAGATCCGCCAACCGACCCTGGTGCTGGCGGGCGACGACGACCCGCTGATCCCGCTGATCAATATGCGCATGCTCGCCTGGCGCATTCCCAACGCACAGTTGCACATCATCGATGATGGCCACTTGTTCCTGATCACCCGCGCCGAAGCTGTGGCGCCGATCATCATGAAGTTTCTTGAAGAGGAGCGCCTGCGTGCGGTGATTCACCCACGACCAGCGGTGTAAGGACTACGCCGCCGCGCAACTTGCCAGGAACCGACTATGGTTCTGAATTGGCGTGCCTGTTGATGGCTTGACGAAGGAGTGTTGGCTCATGCGAGAAAGACCCGTGACGAACCCGGCGCCCACCCCAGCCGCGTTTATCAACGCGCAAAATGCGATCAGTGGCCTGCGGGGCCGGGATTTGCTGGCGACCCTGCGCAGCGTCGCCAACCATGGCTTGCGCAACCCGTTGTACACCGCTCGGCACGCCCTGGCCTTGGGCGGCCAACTCGGCCGCGTGCTGCTGGGTGAAACTGTGCATGCCCCCAACCCCGCCGACAACCGCTTCGCCGATCCCACCTGGGCGCTTAATCCGCTGTACCGGCGCAGCCTGCAAGCCTATTTGAGCTGGCAGAAGCAGACCCGTCACTGGATCGACGACAGCTCGATGAGCGCCGATGACCGCGCCCGTGCACACTTCGCCTTCTCGCTGATCAACGATGCCGTCTCGCCCTCCAACACCTTGCTCAACCCGCTGGCCATCAAGGAGCTGCTCAACTCCGGCGGCAACAGTGTGGTGCGCGGCGTGAGCAATTTGTTTAACGACTTGTTGCACAACAACGGCCTGCCCAGCCAGGTCAACAAACACGCTTTTGAAGTGGGCAAAACGGTGGCAACCACGCCGGGGGCCGTGGTGTTTCGCAACGAGCTGCTGGAGCTGATCCAATACAAGCCCATGAGCGAAAAGCAGTACGCCAAGCCGTTGTTGATCGTGCCGCCGCAAATCAACAAGTACTACATCTTCGACCTCAGCCCCGCCAACAGCTTTGTGCAATACGCCCTCAAAAACGGCCTGCAGACTTTTATGGTCAGCTGGCGTAATCCCGATGTACGTCACCGCGAATGGGGCCTGTCCACCTATGTGGCGGCACTGGAAGAAGCGCTGAATGTGTGCCGGGCAATCACCGGTGCCCGTGAGGTCAACCTGATGGGCGCCTGCGCCGGTGGCCTGACCATCGCCGCGCTGCAAGGCCACCTGCAAGCCAAGCGCCAGCTGCGGCGAATCTCCAGCGCCAGCTACCTGGTGAGCCTGCTGGACAGCCAGATCGACAGCCCCGCCACCTTGTTTGCCGATGAACAGACCCTCGAAGCCGCCAAGCGCCGCTCCTACCAGCAAGGTGTACTCGACGGCCGCGACATGGCCAAGGTCTTCGCCTGGATGCGCCCCAACGACCTGATCTGGAACTACTGGATCAATAACTACCTGCTTGGCAAAGAGCCGCCGGCGTTCGACATCCTCTACTGGAACAACGACAACACGCGCCTGCCCGCCGCGTTGCATGGCGACCTGCTGGACTTCTTCAAGCACAACCCACTCAGCCACCCGGGCGGCCTGGAGGTGTGCGGCACGCCTATCGACCTGCAAAAAGTCACCGTGGACAGTTTCAGCGTGGCCGGCATCAACGACCACATCACGCCGTGGGACGCGGTGTACCGCTCCACGCAACTGCTGGGCGGCGAGCGGCGCTTTGTACTGTCCAACAGCGGGCATATCCAGAGCATCCTCAACCCGCCGGGCAACCCCAAGGCCAACTACGTCGAGAACCCCAAGCTGAGCAGCGACCCGCGTGCCTGGTACTACGACGCCAGCCACGTCGAAGGCAGCTGGTGGCCGCAATGGCTGGCGTGGATCCAGCAACGTTCGGGCGTGCAACGCGAAACCCTCACCGCCCTGGGCAACCAGAATTACCCACCGATGGAAGCGGCGCCGGGCACTTACGTGCGGGTGCGCTGAGCTCAACGATCAGATTAAGAAGACTGGATGAAGACCCGCGACCGTATCCTTGAATGTGCCCTGCAGTTGTTCAACCACAAGGGCGAGCCGAACGTGTCGACCATGGAAGTGGCGAATGAAATGGGGATCAGCCCCGGCAACCTCTACTACCACTTCCATGGCAAGGAGCCGTTGGTGCTCGGGTTGTTCGAGCGTTTCCAGAATGAACTGGCGCCGCTGCTCGACCCGCCGGCGGATGCGCAGCTCAAACCTGAAGATTACTGGCTGTTCCTGCACCTGATCATTGAGCGCATGGCCCATTACCGGTTCCTGTTCCAGGACCTGTCGAACCTGGCCGGGCGCCTGCCCAAGCTGGCCAAGGGCATTCGCAACTTGCTCACGGCGCTCAAACGCACCCTGGCTTCGCTGCTTGCGCGCTTGAAGGCGGCGGGGCAGTTGGTCAGCGATACACAGGCATTGGGGCAATTGGTGGAACAGATCACCATGACCCTGCTGTTTTCCCTGGACTACCAGCGGATTCTCGACCGCGAGGGCGAGGTGCGGGTGGTGGTGTACCAGATCATGATGCTGGTAGCGCCGCACCTGTTGCTACCGGCGCGGCAGGCGACTGAGCGGTTTGCGCTCAAATATCTGGATGACGCGGATTGAAAATGTGGAACATTTGGCCTTAAGTGTTCTTGAGAGAGCGCCAAAAAAAACGCCCGACCTTCACAGGCCGGGCGTTTTTTGTGCCCTGAAAAAATCAGGACTGACTGGATGGCGTCGGGGTTACCGGCGTTGCAGTCGGGGCAGTAGCAGCATGGGTCGGTGCGGACACCGAATTGGCTGTCGAAGCGCTTGGTGCTGGGGTTGCAGGTTTGGCCGCAACAGCAGGCTTGGGCGCCGCAGGCTTCTTGGCAACGGCTGGCTTCTTCGCGGCGGCAGGTTTTGCCGCAGGCTTGGCAGCCACTGGTTTTGCTGCAGCAGGCTTGGCAGCAGCTTTAGCAGCAGCTGGCTTGGCTGCTGGTTTGGCAGCGGCCGGCTTGGCAGCAGGTTTGGCAGCTGCGGTTTTAGCCGCAGGCTTGGCTGCCGCTTTAGCAGCCGGTTTAGCCGCAGGCTTGGCAGCGGCCTTAGCGGCAACGGGTTTTGCTGCAGACTTGGCGGCCGGTTTGGCAGCTGCAGTTTTAGCAGCAGGTTTTGCTGCGGCTTTAGCCGGGGCCTTGGCCGCAGGTTTGGCAGCTGGCTTGGCCGCCGCTTTAACCAGTGGCTTGGCAGCGGTTTTTGCAGCCGGTTTAGCCGCCGCAGTTTTAGCCGCAGGCTTGGCAGCCGGTTTAGCGGCGGCGGTTTTGGCTGGAGCCACTTTAGCGCCGGTGAGTTTTTCGATTTGCTTGGTCAGGGTATCGACCTTGCTGTGCAGCGTCTTCAGTTCCGCTTTGCTGGGCACGCCCAGTCGCGAAATGGCACTGTTGAGACGCTTGTCGAAGGTTTCTTCCAACTTGCCCCAAGTGTCAGAAATGCTCGACTTGGCGGAGCCGGCAGAGGCCTTGGCCGCTTCAACTTTTTTACCAACCGTGGTCTTGGTCAACTTCTCGGCCTTTTCGCCGTCCTTGACCAATGTCTCGAAGTATTTGCCGCCGTCACTGCTAACCTTCGAGTACACGCCTAAACCAGCAAGCCAGATCTTACGGGAATATTTTTCAACCTCCCCGATCCACGAGCTGCCTTCTTTCTGAGTAGTCTTTTTAACAGCCATCCCGATGTCTCCTTAGTGTTTACGCGCGACACGTTCTAGCAATGTCGTCAGCTCTTCGAGCTTAGCAGAGAGTGTCTCCACGTCATGTTTAGACGCAATGCCGATCCGATTCAAGGCACTTGCAACACGCGTGTCAAAAGCTTTTTCAACTTTATCGAGTTGAACTTCAACCAAACCTTTGACGCTGGAGACATTACTCTTTACTTGGTCAATCTGACTGTTGGCAGCATCAAGTTGTTCAACCACAACTTTTTTGCCTTTACTTTCAACATGTTGACCGGTCTTGACCAGCTCTTTGAAGTACTCGCCGCCTTCGCTGCCGACCTTGGCATAGGCGCCAAGTCCTGCCAGCCAGATCTTGCGGGCGTAGCTTTTAACGTCACTCAGGGCAGTGGACTGAAGGTCGATTTTTTTCTTCAAAATAACTTTGGCCATGGTGCACCTCACGCAGATTAGGGTCGAGGAACGGCCCGCAGGAGTTGAGGGCTTGGGCACAAAGTAGGCTGGAAAATTAGAATCGGCACCCTAAGAACACATCGATCAGGCCAACGCCTTATCCAAGGCTTTCTCGATTTCGGACTTGATGGTGCCGCTCATGGCCGACATCAACAGGCCAAGTTCCACATCAATACGCAGCGATTCATCGGCGACTAACACCGTGCCTTTAACCCCCGAACGCTTGAGGTTCAGGCTATCGCCCGACCATGATGACTCAAGGCCATATTGCTCCTTGAGTTTGTGCGCCAACTTCTCGGCCTTCGCGCGCGCGCCTTCTTTACCCAGGGAATGTGCACGCTCAACGGTAATACGGGCCATTGCAATGACTCCTCTTTATAACGACTCAGAACACCTGCCATGCGGCAAAAGGTCTCGATGAACACCTATCTTACCTTCAGCCTTGCCAAGACAAAGCAGGCGGTGGGGATTATCATGTCCCGCATTCTCTTTTGGTGACAGCGATATGACTGATCAGCGCAAAGGCAGCGATGCCGAACCCACCACTCACTTCGGCTTCAAGAACGTTCCGGAAAGCCAGAAAGCGGAAAAAGTCGCTGAGGTGTTCCATTCCGTTGCGGCCAAGTACGACCTGATGAACGACGTGCTCTCGGGCGGCATGCACCGCCTGTGGAAGCGCTTCACCATCGAGTTGTCGGGTGTACGCACCGGCAACCGCGTGCTCGATATCGCCGGCGGCACGGGCGATCTGGCGGCCAAGTTCTCCAAGCTGGTTGGCCCGACCGGCCAGGTCGTGCTGGCGGACATCAACGGTTCAATGCTCAAGGTCGGCCGTGATCGCCTGCTGGATAAAGGCGTGGCCGGCAATATCGAGTTCGTACAGGCCGACGCTGAAAAGCTGCCGTTCCCGGACAACCATTTCGACTGCGTGACCATCGCCTTCGGCCTGCGCAACGTGACCCATAAAGAGGACGCGATCCGCTCGATGCTGCGCGTACTCAAGCCGGGCGGCCGCCTGTTGGTGCTGGAGTTCTCCAAGCCGACCAACGCGCTGATGTCCAAGGTCTACGACACCTACTCGTTCGCCTTCATGCCGTTGATGGGCAAGCTGATCACCAATGACGCCGAGAGCTACCGCTACCTGGCCGAATCGATCCGCATGCACCCCGACCAGGAAACCCTGAAGTCGATGATGGTAGAAGCCGGTTTCGACCGCGTGACCTACCACAACATGACCTCAGGCATTGTCGCCCTGCACCGCGGCATCAAGCCCTGATGCTGTTCGCCGGCCTCCTCGCCAGCGTCGAACACGGCATCAACCGTGTCCTGCGCTTGGACAGCACCGCCCTGGCGCGGCTTGCGCACTTGAACGGCAAAGTCATTGCCGTCGATTGCACCAGCCCCGCCTTGCAGCTGTTTATCCTGCCCAGCGATGAAGGCCTGCTGCTCGCCGGCACCTGGGCCGCCGAGGCCGACTGCACCCTGCGCGCTCCCGCCTCGAGCCTCTTGCACCTGGCGCTGAGCCGCAACAAGACCGCCATCCTGCACAGCCCCGAAGTGGAGCTGGAAGGCGACAGCGCGGTGCTGATGGACCTGGCCGCCGTGCTGCAAGACCTGGAACTGGATTGGGAATACGAGCTGTCACGCTGGATCGGCCCGGTGGCCACCCAGTTGATCAGCGGGCACCTGCGCAGCCGCTCGCGCTGGTACCAGCAAGGGTTCGCCAGCCTTAACCAGAACCTTGCCGAATACCTGAGCGAAGAATCGCGCACCCTGGTCGGAGAACGGGAAGCGCAAGCGCGCTTTCGTGAACTCGACAAGGCCAAAATCGACCTGGAACGCCTTGAGGCACGCTTCGAGCGCCTGAGCCGTTCCCTTGATCCAAGCGATAACGCATGAAGCTGCTCGCCGTCCGCCGTTTGTTTCGTATCCAGCGCGTCGTAATCCGCTACCGCCTCGATGACCTGCTGTTCGCCCTACCGTTGCCGTGGTTTCTGCTGGCCGTGCGTTATGTGTTGCCGTGGCGCTGGTTCCCGCGCAAACCGCTGGAGCTGAGCCGTGGCGCGCGCCTGCGCCTGGCGTTGCAGGACCTGGGGCCGATCTTTATCAAGTTCGGGCAGATCCTCTCCACCCGTCGCGACTTGCTGCCCGAAGACATCGCCGACGAACTGATGCTGTTGCAGGATCGCGTACCGCCGTTTGATTCCCAGCAGTCGATGAAGCTGATCGAAGAACAGCTGGGCCAGAAAATCAGTGAGGTGTTCAGCCGCTTTGACGTCGAGCCGCTGGCCTCGGCCTCGGTAGCCCAAGTACACGCCGCGCAGCTCAAGACCGGCGAAGAAGTGGTGGTGAAGGTGATTCGCCCAGGCCTCAAGCCGATCATCGGCCAGGACCTGGCGTGGCTGTTTATCCTCGCCCGCGCTGCCGAACGTTTCAGCGCCGACGCGCGCCTGCTGCACCCGGTGGACGTGGTCGCCGACTACGAAAAAACCATCTACGACGAACTCGACCTGCTGCGCGAAGCGGCAAACGCCAGCCAGCTCAAGCGCAACTTCGAAGGCTCGCCATTACTGTACGTGCCGCAAGTGTATTGGGACTGGTGCCGCCCCAAAGTGCTGGTGATGGAGCGCATCTACGGTGTGCAGGTCACCGACCTCGCGACCCTGGCCGACCAGCGCACCGACATGAAGATGCTCGCCGAGCGCGGCGTGGAGATTTTCTTCACCCAGGTGTTCCGCGACAGCTTCTTCCACGCCGACATGCACCCGGGCAACATTTTCGTCAGCACCGTCAACCCGTGGAGCCCGCAATACATTGCGATCGACTGCGGCATCGTCGGCAGCCTGACCCCGGAAGACCAGGATTACCTGGCGCGTAACCTGTTCGCCTTCTTCAAGCGCGACTACCGCCGCGTGGCGCAGTTGCACATCGATTCGGGCTGGGTGCCGGCCGAAACCAAGCTCAACGAATTCGAGGCGGCGATCCGCACCGTGTGCGAGCCGATCTTTGAAAAACCGTTAAAAGATATTTCCTTCGGCCAGGTGTTGATGCGCCTGTTCCAGACCGCGCGGCGCTTCAACATGGAAGTGCAGCCACAGCTGGTGCTGCTGCAAAAAACCTTGCTCAACATCGAAGGCCTGGGCCGCCAGCTGTACCCGGACCTGGACCTGTGGAACACCGCGCAGCCGTTCCTGGAACGCTGGATGCGCGAGCGCGTCAGCCCGAAAACCCTGCTGGGCAACCTGCACAGCCAGTTCGAACAACTGCCGCACCTGGCCAACATGACCCGCGACCTGCTGGAGCGCATGTCCCAGCCCCATGCCAAAGACCCGGCGCCACCGTGGCAGAAGCGCAAGGACGACTGGTTCCTGCGCCTGCTGGGCGCCGCGCACCTGGTCGGCGGCGTGATGCTCGCCATTGGCGGGCCGTTGAACCAACTGGGCCACTGGCCGGCTGGCATCATGGTCGCCGTGGGTGTTTATCTGATCGTGCGCCGATAGCCGATCCGGTTATACACTGTCGCAAATTGCCGGAGCCGAACATGAAAGACTGGCTGGACGAGATCAAGTGGGACAGTGACGGCCTGGTGCCGGCCATTGCCCAGGACTACAAGACCGGGCGCGTGCTGATGATGGCCTGGATGAACCGCGAGGCCTTGAGCCTCACCGCCACTGAGCAGCGCGCCATTTACTGGTCACGTTCGCGTGGCAAACTGTGGCGCAAGGGCGAAGAGTCCGGGCACGTGCAGACCCTGCACGAGATGCGCATCGACTGTGACGCCGACGTGGTGATCCTGATGGTCGAGCAGATCGGCGATATCGCCTGCCATACCGGCCGTCACAGCTGCTTCTATCGCGTGTTCGAGAACGGCGAGTGGAAGGTTGTGGAGCCGGTGCTCAAAGACCCGCACGCCATTTACTCCGCAGGACACTGAACATGAGCGATACCCTGAACCGTGTGGCCCAGGTGCTGGAAGACCGCAAAGGTGCGGATGCCGACAGCTCCTATGTCGCCAGCCTGTACCACAAGGGCTTGAACAAGATTCTGGAAAAACTGGGCGAGGAGTCGATCGAGACGATTATTGCCGCCAAGGATGCGCAAATCAGCGGTGATTACAGTGATGTAATCTACGAGACCGCAGACTTGTGGTTCCATAGCCTGGTCATGCTTGCCCAACTGGGGCAGCACCCACAGGCCGTGTTGGATGAACTGGACCGTCGCTTCGGCTTGTCCGGGCACGCCGAAAAGGCCTCGCGCCCGTCCGCCTGAATAACTTTTACAGAGGAATTGCAGCATGGGCATTTTTGACTGGAAACACTGGATCGTCATTCTGGTGGTGGTGGTACTGGTGTTCGGCACCAAGAAACTCAAGAACCTGGGCACTGACGTGGGCGAGTCCATCAAGGGCTTTCGTAAAGCCATGAACGACGACGAGAAACCGGCCGACCCGATGGCCAACCCAGTGCCGCCGGCCCAGCCCGTTCACCCGCAGGCCACCCAGCCGATCACCGAGCGTCGTACCTTCGACGTGCAGGCTGAAAAAGTCCAAGAGCCGACCCGCAAAGACTCGTGAGCACTGACTAATGTTTGGTATCAGCTTCTCTGAACTGCTGCTCGTCGGCCTCGTGGCCTTGCTGGTACTCGGGCCGGAACGCCTGCCCGGTGCCGCACGCACGGCCGGCCTGTGGATCGGGCGCCTGAAACGCAGTTTCAACGCCATCAAACAGGAAGTTGAACGGGAAATCGGCGCCGACGAGATCCGCCGCCAGCTGCACAACGAACATATCCTGTCGTTGGAGCAAGAGGCGCGCAAGATCCTGTCGCCGGTGCAGGAGCCCGCCAAACCGGTGGAACCTGTGATCGAAAACAGCATTGCCCCGGCCGCCGAAGCGCCGCCACCCGCGCCCGCCCCGACTGAGCCAGCGCCGACGCCCATGGCGTCGCCCGCTCCCCATGACCCTACATTGCCGCCGCGAGCCCCATGAGCGCTGATAAACCGGAAAACGACCAGCACATGCCGCTGGTCTCGCACCTCACCGAGTTGCGGACCCGCCTGCTGCGTTGCGTAGCGGCCATCTTCATCATCTTTGCCGGGCTGTTCGCCTTCACCCAGCAGATCTACACCTTCGTCTCCACGCCCTTGCGCCAGTACCTGCCGGCCGGCGCGACGATGATCGCCACCGACGTGTCGTCGCCGTTCCTGACGCCGTTGAAGCTGACCATGATGGTCTCGCTGTTCCTGGCGATCCCGGTGATCCTGCACCAGATCTGGGGCTTTATTGCACCGGGCCTGTACAAGCATGAGAAGCGCATTGCGGTGCCGTTACTGGTGTCGAGCATCCTGCTGTTCTATACCGGCATGGCCTTCGCGTATTTCCTGGTGTTCCCGCTGATCTTCAAGTTCTTCGCCGCCGCCACCCCGGCCGGCGTGGAAATGATGACCGACATCACCAGCTACCTCGACTTCGTGATGACGCTGTTCTTCGCCTTTGGCGTGGCCTTCGAAATCCCGGTGGCCGTGGTGCTGCTGGTGTGGATCGGCGTGGTCGACGTTAAATACCTGAAGAAAGTGCGCCCGTACGTGATCATCGGCTGCTTCGTGGTAGGCATGATCCTCACGCCGCCGGACATCTTCTCGCAGACCTTGCTGGCCGTGCCAATGTGGATGCTGTTTGAGATTGGCATCCTGTTCAGCAGCTTGATCACCAAGCGCGGCGAACACCCGGATGACCAACCCGCCGACGACGACCAGCCGCCAGCGACGCAACCGTGAACCTGCTTTTGCTTGAGGAGGCCGACTTTATCGCGGCCGACCGGGTGATCCTGCGTGATCGGCGCCTGGTGCATATGCAGGAAGTCCACCGCGCGGTGGTGGGCGACAACCTACGGGTCGGCCGTATTGGCGGGCTGATGGGCAATGCGCAACTGCTGCGCCTGGAAGCGGGTGAAGCCGAGCTGCAAGTGAGCTTCGACCAGCCACCACCGACCAAACTGCCGCTGACCCTGCTGTTGGCCCTGCCGCGTCCGAAGATGCTGCGCCGGGTGCTGCAAACCGTCGCGGCGATGGGCGTGCCGAAAGTAGTACTGGTCAACAGTTACCGGGTTGAAAAGAGCTTCTGGCAAACCCCGTTCCTGGAGCCGGAGGCGGTGCGCGAGCAACTGATCCTGGGCCTGGAGCAGGCACGGGACACGGTGCTGCCCGAGATCATCATCGAAAAGCGCTTCAAGCCGTTCGTCGAGGACCGCCTGCCATCCATGACCGCAGGCACCCTAGGCCTGATCGGCCACCCCGGCGATTACCCGGCGTGCCCGCGTGGCCTGGATGAGCCGGTGACCCTCGCCATCGGCCCCGAAGGCGGCTGGATCCCCTACGAGGTGGAGCTGTTGGCCAAGGCCGGCTTGCAACCGGTGCAGTTGGGTGCACGCATCCTGCGCGTAGAAACCGCCGTGACCGCCCTGCTCGCCCGGTTGTTCTGAACCCCGACCCGCCCCGAAAAAATGTGGGAGCTGGCTTGCCTGCGATTGCATCACCTGGGTATGCCTGATGTACCGAGGTGCCTGCATCGCAGGCAAGCCAGCTCCCACATTGGTTCTGAGCACCTACAGAAATTTCCTGCGCAGCCGATAGCCTTTGAATAAGTCCAAGCCTTGTTCCAAAGGAGATCGCAGCATGTATCGTTGGTTAGCCGAAAAACTGGGGAATGTGAGCGTCAATCGCAAGCTGAGCATTGGCTTTGGCTTGGTATTGATCCTGACGCTGTTGACCACCTTCACCGGCTGGACCGGCTTGGGCGACGTGATCAGTCGCGGCGACAAGCTGGGATTCATCTCCAGCCTCAACGGCCTGACCAAAGACCTGCGCCTGGCGCGCCTGGACTTTGAAATGCGCCGGGGCGAACAAGGCACCGACGCGGTCAACAGCCTGCTGAAGCAATTGGACGATGGCCTCAAAACCGCCGAAACGCTGATCGAGCAACCCAACGACAAAGCCTTGGTCGAGCAACAGTTGGAAGCCTTGGGCCAATACAAAAAGGCCTTCGGCGCCATGGTCCTGGCCGGCCTCAAGCGCGAGGGTGCGCGCAGCAAGCTCGGCGACACCGCCGACAACGCCGTGGCCAAGATCAACGAAATCGAAGCAGCCCTGCTGCAAGGCGACAGCGTCACGCAGTTCAACAGCGTGGTCGACCTGAGCAAGTTGATCCAACAGTCGCGCTTCCAGGTGCGCGGTTATACCTACAGCGGCAAGACCGAGGCCGAGCAACCGGCACTGGATGCCATCGACAATGCCCTGAAGAAAATCACCGATCTGCAAGGCAAGCTGCCTGAGCAATACCAGGCCAACCTGCAAGAGGCCGGCGTGTCACTGCAAGCCTACCGCGCCGCCGTCAGCCAGTACCGTGACTCCCAGGTGGCCAGTGCGGCCGCGCTGAAAATCATGACTGCTCAGGGCGATATCCTGCTGGGGCACAGTGAAAAACTCACCATCTCCCAAACCGCCGTGCGCGATGCCGATGCCGCCCACGCTAAACAGCTGTTGCTGCTGGCCACCGTGCTGGCGCTGATCTTCGGCATTCTCGCCGCCTGGGCAATCACCCGCCAGATCGTGATCCCGCTCAACCAAACCCTCAAAGTCGCCGAACGCGTGGCCTCGGGCGATCTGAGCCATAACCTCAACTCCGCCCGCCAGGACGAATTGGGCCAGTTGCAACGCGCCATGCAGAGCATGACCGTCGGCCTGCGCGAGTTGATCGGCGGTATCAGCGACGGCGTCACCCAGATCGCCAGCGCTGCCGAACAACTGTCGGCCGTGACCGAACAGACCAGCGCCGGGGTCAACAGCCAGAAGGTCGAGACCGACCAGGTGGCCACCGCCATGAACGAAATGGCTGCCACCGTGCAAGAAGTGGCACGCAACGCCGAAGAAGCCTCTGAAGCTGCCGTGGCGGCAGACCAACAGGCCCGTGAAGGCGACAAGGTGGTGGGTGAAGCCATCGCGCAGATCGAGCGCCTGGCCACTGAGGTCGGTAACTCCACGGTGGCCATGGGCGACCTCAAGCGCGAAAGCGACAAGATCGGCAGCGTGCTTGATGTGATCAAGTCGGTGGCCCAACAAACCAACCTGCTGGCGCTGAACGCGGCGATTGAAGCGGCGCGGGCCGGTGAGGCCGGTCGCGGCTTTGCGGTGGTGGCCGATGAGGTGCGCAGCCTTGCGCAGCGCACGCAGAAGTCCACCGAGGAGATCGAAGAGCTGATCGTCGGCCTGCAAAACGGCACCCAGCAGGTGGCGACCATCATGGACAACAGCCGTGGCCTCACCGACAGCAGCGTCGAGCTGACCCGTCGCGCCGGCAACGCGCTGAGCAATATCACGCGCACGGTTTCGACTATCCAGGCGATGAACTCGCAGATCGCCACCGCTGCCGAGCAACAGAGCGCTGTGGCCGAGGAGATCAACCGCAGCGTGCTGAATGTGCGCGACGTGTCTGAACAGACCTCCTCGGCCAGCGAGGAAACTGCCGCCTCGAGTGCCGAACTGGCACGCTTGGGGGTCTATTTGCAGTCTCTGGTCGGGCGCTTCCGCATCTGACCCGCACCTACGCGGCGGCCGGATCAAGGCCGCCGCAACTTGTGAAATTTCCTACGTAGTTATCAGCCCGCCACGACCTCGAATCGATTTAGCGTTTCAGCTGTTGCGAAATGCTTCCCCAGATTTGGAGGTTCACCATGTTCCCTCGGCTGACCCGTTTGCTGGTCAACGCCAGCATCCGTCTCAAACTCGCACTGGGTTTCGGCCAAGTGTTGATCTTAAGTATCCTGATCGCCGCGACCGGCTGGCAGGCCTTGAACGACGTGCTTTATCGCTCAAACAGCCTGACGACCCTTGGGCAACTGGCCCTTGACGCCGAGGCCATGCGCGCCGACAGGATCGTGTACCGCACCCTGACAGACGCCAGCAGCCTGGCCAAAATGCATGCGCAGACCGAAACGATCGACCAGCGATTGGCCGACCTTTCAAGCCGCCTCAAAGAGCCGGCCGACGTGCAACGACTGCAGGAAGCGACACGCTTGATGGCGAGCGTCAAGACAGCGCTGGCGGACTTGCCCGCGTTGATCCAGCAACGCGAGCGCATCGGCCCGGCCCTCAAGAAAACCGCACTGCAGGCCAGCGACAGCCTCGCCCAGTTCGCCAGCGATTTGCCCAACCAGGAAGACGAAAAAGCCTTGGACGCCATCGAGAACCTGCGCCAGGCCATGGAGCAGGCCGAAGATCGCGCTCAGAGCCCGGCCTGGGCCGCGGAGTCGTTGCAAGCCTATACAGAGGCACTTGTTCAGGCACTCGACGCCCTGAATGTGGCACAAGCGGCGGTAACCGCACTGCCCGTGGACGCGGCGCTGCTCAAAGCCGACCTGGCCAACTATCGCGAACAATTGACCAAGCTCAAGGACGCACAGCTCAACACCGAGACCCTGCAAAACCGCTTTGAACAGCAGCTCAATGATTTGCGCGAGCAAAGCCATCAACTGAGCGAGGATCAGAACACCAAGCGTGACAGCGAAGCCGAGCAGACCCGCACACGGTTGCTGAGCGTTACCGTGGCGGCCTTGCTACTCGGTGTACTCGCCGCCTGGTGGATCGCTCGGCAAGTAGTCGTGCCTTTGCGCGCAATCCTTACGACCGCACACCGTATTGCTGACGGCGACCTGAGCCGGGACATTGAAGAGGACCGTCGCGATGAGCTGGGCCAGTTGCAGCAGAGCATCGGGCAAATGACCCGCAACCTGCGCAACCTGATCAGCGGTATCGGCGACAGCGCCCGGCAGATCGCCAGTGCCGCAACGCAGTTATCCGCCGTCACCGAACAGACTCGCGCCGGGGTCAACGACCAGAAGGACGAAACCGATCAGGTGGCCACCGCAATGAATGAAATGCTCGCCACTGCCCAGGAGGTCGCGCGGCACGCCGAGCAGGCGTCCGTGGCGGCCAATGAAGCGGACCAGGAGGCCGGTGCCGGCGAAAAAGTGGTGACCCAGGCGGTGGAACAAATCGGCCATTTGGCCCATGAGATGGCGCGCTCGAGCCAGGCGATGATTGCGCTGCAACACGAAAGCCAGAAGATCGGCAGCGTGCTGGACGTGATCAAGTCAGTGTCCCAGCAAACCAACCTGCTGGCCCTGAACGCTGCCATTGAAGCGGCGCGCGCGGGCAGTGCCGGCCAGGGTTTTGCGGTAGTGGCCGACGAAGTGCGCAGCCTGGCCCAGCGCACCCAGGAATCCGCCGAAGAAATCGAGGGGCTGATCCTTGGCTTGAACAACGGCACCCAGCAGGTCGCGGACATAATGGACAACAGCCGCAGCCTGACCGACAACAGCGTCGGCCTGACCCGCGATGCAGGCGATGCCTTGGCAGCGATTGCGCGCACCGTGTCGATCATTCAGGAAATGAACCCGCAGATTGCTGCCGCCGCCGAACAACAGAGCGCGGTGGCGGAAGAGATCAATCGCAGTGTGTTGAAGGTGCGGGATGTCACCGAACAAACCGCTGCGGCCAGTGAGGAAACAGCCGCGGCGAGCGCTCAGTTGACCCGGTTGAGCCTGGATTTGCAGACGTTGGTGGGTAAATTCAGGCTTTGAGGCGTCACTAACGTCGGGACGCGGAGCGTCCCAGGAGGCTTTCCCACGCGGAGCGTGGGAACGATCATTACAGGACTTGGCGCAGGAAGGCTTGGGCGCGCGGGTCTTTCGGCGCATCGAAGAACTCGGCCGGGGCCGCATCTTCGAGCAATTTGCCGTGGTCGAAGAACAGCACACGGTCTGCCACTTCACGGGCAAAGCCCATCTCGTGGGTGACGCAGACCATGGTCATGCCTTCCAAGGCCAGGGTCTTCATCACGTCCAGCACTTCGCCGACCATTTCCGGGTCCAGCGCCGAGGTGGGCTCATCAAACAGCATCACCTTGGGCTCCATGGCCAACGCGCGTGCAATGGCTACCCGTTGTTGCTGGCCACCGGACAAGCGCGATGGAAACTCGTTGGCCTTCTGCGCAATACCGACCTTTTCCAGCAGCGCCAAAGCCTTGGCTTCACGCTCTTGCTTGCCACGCTTGCGCACGACTTTTTGCGCCAGGCACAGGTTTTCCAGCACAGTCATGTGCGGGAACAAATTGAAGTGCTGGAACACCATGCCGACTTCACGGCGATAGGCATTCACGTCGGTTTTGGGGTCGGCCAGCTGCAGGCCGTCGATGCTCACCGAGCCTGAGTCGAACTCTTCCAGGCCGTTAAGGCAGCGCAAAAACGTGGACTTGCCCGAACCCGACGGGCCGATCACCACCAGCACTTCGCCCTTGGCGACTTGGGTGGTGACGTGGTCTACCGCGCGCACTACCTGGCCACGGGTGTCGAAGACTTTTACCAGATCGCGGACTTCAATCACTTTGCGCGAGCCTCCGCTCAAGCCGGCTGGCCATTTTCGACAGCGGCAGGTTGATCAGCAGGTACAGGCCTGCCACACAGAACAGGATTTCAAAGGGCGAGAACGAGGTGGTGATCACTTCACGGCCGCTTTTAAGCAGTTCGGTAATCGCGATCACCGAAACCAGCGAAGTGTCTTTCACCAGGCTGATAAATTGCCCGGCCAATGGCGGCAGTACGCGTTTGAACGCTTGCGGCAACACCACATGACGCATCGACTGGCTGGCGCTCAGCCCCAGGGAGCGTGCGGCTTCGTTCTGGCCACGGGTGATGGACTGCACGCCGGCACGGACGATTTCCGCCACGTAAGCGCCGGTGAACAGCGACAGCGCGGCAATCCCGGCAAATTCGCGGGACAGGTTGAGCACCGTGCCGATGAAGAAGTAGAAAATGAAGATCTGCACCAATAGCGGCGTACCGCGCACCAGTTCGACGTAGATCGTCGACAGATCGCGCAAGGTCGGGTTGCTCGACAGACGGCACAAGCCGGTTGCCAGACCAATCGCCAAACCGAGGATTCCGGAGACCACCGACAACCACAAGGTGGTCCACAAACCCCACATCAGCGGACCCAGCGCCCAATGCCGGGTGACGCCGATAACATCGCCTTCGGCCACGTCGTCACCCCGTGACACTTGCAGGCTGTTGTCGGCCACGGTCAGCTTTTGCTCGGCGCCTGCGTCGTTGCGCAGGGTGACTTCGGCGACGTCGCCGTTGCGCACCAGCTCAATGACAGTGGAGATGTCGGCGGCGCGCTGGGAGGTTTCGGCCTGATAGGCGAAGTACTGCGGCACGCGGTTCCAGCGCCACTCGTAGGACATCAGCGAAGTGGCGTAGTACAACGCGCCGGCCAGGCCAACCAGCACGACCACGGTCAGCAGGTGCCAGGGCCATTGGGCTTTTTTCTGTTTCATTTCACTTTCCGAAGATGTATCGCCTGGCATGCCGTCATCGCGGGCAAGCCCGCTCCCACAAGGGAACGCATTTCAACTGTGGGAGCTGGCTTGCCTGCGATGAAGTCGACTCGGTCTCAGCCCTTATTCCATATCCTTGAGCCACTCGGAGCTCTTGAACCACTTGTCATGGATGCGATCGTAGGTGCCGTCGTTGCGAATCTGGTGCAGGAAGTTGTTGATGTAGTTGAGGCTGTCGTAATCACCCTTTTTCAAGCCAAACGCCAAAGGCTCGAAGGTGAAGGGTTCTTCCAGGAACACCAGCTTGCCGTTACCGACTTTCTTCTCGGCGACCACGTTGTACGGCGCGTCATACACAAAGGCATCGGCCTTGCCGTTGACCACGTCCAGCACGCCTTCCTGCTCGTTGTCATAGCCGTGGTACTTGGCTTTGGAGATCAGCTTCTTGGCAACCATCTCGCCGGTGGTGCCGAGCTTGGAGGTCAGGCGGTACTTCTCGTCGTTGAGGTCTTTGTAGGACTTGATCGTGCCTTCCAGGTCTTTGCGAATCAGCAAGGTCTGGCCGACCACGATGAAGGGTTCGCTGAAGTTCAAGCGCAGGTTGCGCTCCTGGGTCAGGGTCATGCCGCTGCCGATCATGTCGAACTTGCCGGTCAGGAAGGCCGGGATGATGCCGTCATAGCCGGTGGACACCAACTCCAGCTTGACGCCCATGGACTTGGCCATGGCCTTGAGGATGTCGACTTCAAAGCCGATGATTTCACCGCGCTTGTCGGTCATTTCGAACGGCATGTAGGTCGGGTCCATGCCGACTTTCAGCGTGCCGCGCTTGACCGCATCGTCGATGGCGCCAGCATGCGCCGCAGTGGCCGCGACCAGCGCGGTGACGCCAAGCATCAGCATCGAAAGATACTTTTTCATCATCAAGTCCCCTGAAAGATTCTTATAAGGCCGGCGCGCAAAAGGGCTGCACCCATTCGGGGTGCGATCCTAACCCACTCGTTGCCCGTCACAAAGGATTCACGGGTAAATGTTATCGGCGTATGTCGGAAAAGCCCCACAACGGTGCAACACAGCGCAGGGGCTAGACACATCAGCGCAAAGAGTCGGCAATTGATTGATGTGTAAGCATTTATGACGTTCAGTCGATCTCCGCCATCCAGTCGGTGTCCTTGAACCACTTGTCGTGCAACCGATCGTAGGTGCCATCCTGGGCAATTTGATTGAGGAAGTGGTTAATCCAGTTGAGGCTGTCGTAGTCGCCTTTTTTCAGGCCAAACGCCAGCGGCTCAAAGGTAAACGGTTGCTCAAGGGCAAGGAGCTGGTGGTTTTCCGGCCTGGCCATCGCGATCAGGTTGTAGGGCGCGTCATGGACAAAGGCATCGGCCTTGCCCTCCACCACCTGGCGCACGCCTTCTTCGGGGGTTGCGAAACTGCTCAGGCGCGCGGCGCCCAGAAACCGTTGCGCCGCCGCTTCGCCGGTGGTGCCTTCAGTCGCGGCGATGCGGTAACCCGCCTCGTTTAGGTCTTCGATGCTGGCAATCTTGCCGGCAAGGCTGGGGTTCAGCAGTACGGTCTGGCCGACCACGATAAAGGAGTCGCTGAAGTTCAGCTTGAGGTTGCGTTCCTGCGTCACCGTCATGCCGCTGCCGATCATGTCGAATTTCTTCGCCATCAGCCCCGGCAACAACTCGGTATAAGGCACGGCGACCAGTTCAAGCTCGACGCCCAAGGCGCGGCTCATCGCCTGCAGCAAGTCGATTTCGAAGCCGACGATGCGGCCTTGCTTGTCCTTCATTTCAAAAGGCACATAGGTGGGCGTGGTGCCGACTTTAAGCACGCCCCGCCGAACCGCATCATCCAGGGCACCGGCGCTCAGCCAGCCGGCGTAAACCAGTACGACGATGCCGGTCAGCACTGCCAAACAATACCTTTTGATCATGAATCCCCCTGCGGCCTAGTCAATTTGGAGGGCGATGCTACCCCAGCGACAGGCACGGCAATACGCTTCGAACAAAGGACTTTTGTTTCGAAATAACAAGGAGTTAGCAGTATTAGGAGGATGTTCTGAACGCTGTAGGAACAGCGCATCTAACGCCCCCGAGGTGAGCCCTCGGGGGCGTCGGAATCAGGCCGGCTGGGCCTGGGACGACAGCGGTTGCAGCGGCAGCAATGGCGCGTGCGGATCCGCCTTGACCGAAGCACGCCAGGCACCGAGCCACTCGGCGTGGCCTTCGCTCCATACCTGCTGATGCAGACGAGCCAGGGCTACCGGGTCGCTGAGCAACGCCAGGCGCTCGCCGTTGTTGAAGCCGGCAGGGCCGACTTTCATCGCGTGGCGCACACGTTCCTGACGCAAGTGTTCGATCGGCTCCGCCTCACGGTGACGCGAGGTCGCCAGGGCGCAGGCCAGGGCGTTTTGCTGCGGGTCGACCACCGAGCGCACAAACCCATCATTAAGGGCGTGCCAACGGTTTTCGTGAGTGTACTGCTCGGTCGACAGCAAGGCTTGCGGCGGGTTGTATTCCTCAGGAATCAGGAACAGGCTCTCGTCGCGCGACTTGAGGCCCAGCTTGACCCGGCTGGAGATCACCGACACCGGAATCGACAGCATCAGCGAGCCGACGATGGGGATCAGCCACCACAGGAAGCTTGGGTTCAACCACACCACCAGCAGCGCCCACAGGAAGCCCAGCAGGGTTTGCGGGCCGTGGCGCTTGACCGCCTCGCTCCATGGCGTGGAGTCGTCGTCACGCTGCGGCGAGTTCCAGGTCGCAGCCCAGCCCAGGAACGCGGCGAGCACGAAACGGGTGTGGAAAATCATGCGCACCGGCGCCAGCAGCATGGAGAACAGCATCTCCAGCAGCATCGACAGGGTCACCTTGAACTTGCCACCGAACTCTTTCGCGCCCTTGGCCCAGATCAGGATGATGCTGAGCAATTTAGGCAGGAACAACAGCACGATGGTGGTGGAGAACAGTGCCACCGCCTTGTCCGGGTGCCATTGTGGCCACAGCGGGTACAACTGGCGCGGCGCCATAAAGTACTGCGGCTCCATCAAGGTGTTCACCGCCAGCAACGCCGTCGACAGCACCAGGAAGAAGAACCACAACGGCGCCGACAAATAGGACATCACGCCGGTCAGGAACACCGCACGGTGTACCGGGTGCATGCCTTTGACCAGGAACAGGCGGAAGTTCATCAGGTTACCGTGGCACCAGCGACGGTCACGCTTGAGTTCGTCCAGCAGGTTCGGCGGCAGTTCTTCGTAGCTGCCCGGCAAGTCGTAGGCAATCCACACGCCCCAGCCGGCACGGCGCATCAGCGCGGCTTCAACGAAGTCGTGGGAGAGGATCGCACCGGCAAACGCGCCTTTACCCGGCAACGGCGCCAAGGCGCAGTGCTCGATAAACGGCTTCATACGAATGATGGCGTTGTGGCCCCAGTAGTGGGATTCACCCAGCTGCCAGAAGTGCAGGCCAGCGGTAAACAGCGGGCCATAAACACGGGTAGCGAACTGCTGCATGCGCGCATACAGGGTGTCCATGCCCGACGCACGCGGCGCAGTCTGGATAATCCCGGCATCCGGCGTGGCTTCCATCAGGCGCACCAGGCTGGTCAGGCATTCGCCGCTCATCACGCTGTCGGCGTCGAGTACCACCATGTACTTGTATTCACCGCCCCAACGACGGCAGAAGTCGTCGAGGTTGCCGCTCTTGCGCTTTACGCGACGGCGACGGCGGCGATAGAAGATCTTGCCGAAACCACCAGCTTCGCGACACACATCAAGCCAGGCTTGCTGTTCGGCGATGCAGATATCGGCTTCGTTACTGTCGCTGAGCACGAAGAAATCGAAACGGTCCAGGTCGCCAGTGGCGGCCACCGATTCAAAAGTAGCGCGCAGGCCGGCAAATACCCGGGGCACGTCTTCGTTGCAGATCGGCATCACCAGCGCGGTGCGGGCGTCCTTTGGGATCGGCTCGTCACCGGCACTTTTACCGGAGATCCGGTATTTATCGTGGCCCGTCAGCAGCTCCAGGAAGCCCATCAGCGCGGTCCAGAAACCGGCCGAGACCCAGCAGAACAGAATCCCGAACATGATCAGGATGCTGGTTTGCAAGGCGTAAGGCAGTACCTGGGTGGCGGTTTGCAGCAGGGTCTGGTTGCGGATTTCGTCGAAGTCGACCAGCGACCAGCCCTGGTACGGCATGATGCCTTTCATGTACCAGCCGGCAACAATGGTCTGGCCGAGCATCAGCACCAACAGGATGTAACGGCGGATCGAACCCACGGTACGCCAGCGCGCAGCCGGCAGTACACGCTCGTCCTTCGGCGGCGCCGGCGGGTTGGTGCGACCGGTCATCCGGCGCCAACCGCGCACCAGGATATTGGTGCGCCATGGCTCCGGCACCACTTTGGTCCGACGGATCGGCGGCGTGGCCTTCAGGCAAACCCGACCGTTGGCATCAAGCGCCAGCATCTCGGCGTCTTGCAGTTCCTCGGCGGTATTGAGCGTCAACCGACGGCCGACCGAGGCTTGGGCAGCCTCGGTGGGTGCGTCGAAAGTCTTTGACGACAGGCGTTCGTGCAGCTCGCTGAAGGAACTGCAGCCCGCCAGTTCGGCGCGCTGCTCTGCGGTCATCGGGAGGTGCGCCAGGTACTCGGACAGAGTCTCTGGCGTGGCTTGAGAATTACTCATCGGCAGGCAACTGATAGCTCCAGGTTTCGGTCAGGACGTGTTCGGTCTTTTCCGGCTCCGGATTGGCGGGGGCAGCCTCTGGCTGCTTGGCGTCCTTGTCTTTCGCTTCCTTGGCGTCTTTCTTGGCCTGTTTTTCGTGTTGCTTGGCCAGCAGCTTGTCGGCCTTGAGCACTTGGGTCGAAACCTTCTCAGGCTCAGCTTTCACGATGTCCTCGACCAGCGCGGCACGCATTTCGGTAGGCTTGCCTGCGTCCTTGATCTTCATGCGCAGGGTCAGGCGCCAGCCTTTGGTGTGCTCGTTATAGCGCACGCTGTTTTCAACGATTTCGGCGTTGTCGCCCACGCTCACCTGGCTACGTACTGGCGCATCCGGTGGCAGGTTCTTCAGGGACGGGCCCTCGAAGTCCACCAGGTAGGCCACGCTGCCGTCAGGCTGGCGGATCAGGTTGGATTGCTTCACGTCACCGGTGGAACGCAAGGTCTGCTTGACCCAGGCGCTGTCGGCCGGGTGCAGGTCTTTCTCATCCATGGTCCAGTGCAGGCGGTAGCTGACATCCAGCGGCTCGCCGACTTTCGGCAGCTCGGCCGGGCTCCAGAACGCAACGATGTTGTCGTTGGTTTCGTCGGCGGTCGGAATCTCTACCAGGTCGACAGAACCCTTGCCCCAGTCGCCTTCAGGCTCGATCCAGGCACTTGGGCGCTTGTCGTAGTTGTCGTCCAGGTCTTCGTAGTGGCTGAAGTCACGGCCACGTTGCAGCAGGCCGAAACCGCGCGGGTTCTCGACAGCGAAGTTGCTGACCGACAGGTGTTTAGGGTTGTTCAGTGGGCGCCAGATCCATTCGCCATTGCCGGCATGGATCGACAGGCCGCTGGAATCGTGCAGTTCACGGCGGTAGTTAAGCACCTTGGACGGCTGGTTCGCGCCAAACAGGTACATGCTGGTCAACGGGGCGATCCCCAGTTTGCTGACCTTGTCACGCAGGAACATCTGGGATTTGACGTCGACAATGGTGTCGGTGCCAGGACGCAGGGTCAGGCGATAGGCGCCGGTGGCGCGTGGCGAGTCCAGCAGGGCGAAGATCACCAGCTGTTTCTCACCCGGTTTTGGGCGCTCGATCCAGAACTCGGTGAAACGCGGGAACTCTTCACCGGACGGCAATGCCGTGTCGATCGCCATGCCACGGGCCGACAGGCCATAGGACTGGCCCTTGCCGACGACGCGGAAGTAGCTGGCGCCGAGCATGGTCATGATTTCGTCTTGCTTGTCGGCCTTGTTGATCGGGTACAGCACACGGAAACCGGCATAACCCAGTTGTTCGGTGGCTTTAGGATCAAATTTCACGTCGCCGAAATCGAAACGACTTGGGTCGTACTTGATTTCCTGGACGCTGTCGGCGGTCACTTCGTTGATTTTCACCGGCGTGTCGAAGTGCATGCCCTGGTGATAGAAGGACAGCTTGAACGGTGTGTTCTGATCGGCCCACTCGGCTTTTTCGTTGCGGAAACGAATTTTCTGGTAGTCCGCGAATTTCATCTCGCGAAATTCGTTCGGCAGATTGCTGCGCGGAGCTTCGTATTTCTGCCCGGCCAGCTCTTTTGCCTTGGCCGACACATCATCCAGACTGAATGCCCACAGTTGACCCGCGCCGAACAGGCAAAACAGGGCAGAGCCCGTTACCAGTGCGTTTCGTAACCGTTTGGCAGACAATTTTGGTGCATTACAGGGACTAACAATCACGAGCAACCCTCGCCGAAAACAGATCAAAAAACCAACGGCCAGCTATCTATATGCCAGGTTGGCGAGCATTGTTCCGACTCCTCTGGGGCAAAATGATTCCCCACTGGTTTGTCGGACAAGTCTCTACCTAAGTCAAAAATGGACCAATTTACGCTGATCCCCATAGCGCGCGATTATCTAGTAGCCCGCGATACAACGCATCAGGGACAACGAAGTATTTGTAGTGAAACCCTGCGTTTTTAGGCATTAAAGTCGTTTTTAATACATTCATGTCTGTAAGAGGAATGTCACAGGGCCATCATTGACCAAGTGCACCTGCATATCAGCGCCAAAACGCCCTGACGCCACCTTGCCATGCAATTGTTGCGCTTGTAACAACAAGTGCTCAAAAAGCGCCGCTCCCAGGGCCGGTGAGGCCGCCGTGGAGAAGCTCGGCCGCAACCCGCTTTTGGTATCCGCCGCGAGGGTGAACTGCGACACCAGCAGCAAACCGCCGCCGATATCCTTCAACGAGAGGTTCATCTTGCCCTCATCGTCGCTGAACACTCGATAGTTAAGCAGCTTGTGCAGCAGTTTATCGGCACTCTCGGGTGTATCTGAAGGTTCGACGGCGACCAGCACCAGCAAACCCTGGTCTATCGAGCCTACGATTTCACCCGCGACCTCGACCCGGGCGCCACGCACCCGCTGCAACAGGCCCTTCATGCTTCTTCTGGCGGCAGATCAAGCAGGCGCCGTGCCATCTCGCCGGTCGCGCGCACCAATGCATCGGTGATGCCCGGCTCGGACGCGGCGTGGCCGGCCTCACGAATCACCTGCAGCTCGCTGTTGGGCCAGGCCTGATGAAGCTCCCAAGCGTTGTCCAGCGGGCAGATCATATCGTAGCGGCCATGGATGATTACGCCAGGCAGATGGGCGATCTTGTGCATATCGCGGATCAGCTGGTTGGGCTCTAGGAAGGAGTTGTTAGTGAAGTAGTGGCACTCGATACGCGCGATCGACAGGGCACGCTGCGGCTCGGAGAAACGCTCGACATGCTGCGGGCTCGGGCACAGGCCGAGCATGCGCCCTTCCCAGCCGGACCAGGCTTTGGCCGCATGCATCTGGGCGATCTGGTCGTTGCCGGTGAGACGCTTGTGGTAGGCGGCAACCAGGTCGTGGCGCTCGTCTGCCGGGATCGGGGCGAGATAGTCCTGCCAGTAATCCGGGAACATGCGGCTCGCGCCTTCCTGGTAGAACCAGTGAATGTCCTGCGGGCGGGCCAGGAAAATACCGCGCAGGATCAGGCCAAGCACGCGCTCAGGGTGGGTTTGCGCGTAGGACAACGACAGGGTCGAGCCCCAGGAGCCACCAAACAGCACCCATTTGTCGATGCCCAGGTGTTCGCGAATGCGCTCAAGGTCGGCGACCAGATCCCAGGTGGTGTTGTTTTCAAGACTCGCGCGCGGCGTAGAACGCCCGCACCCACGCTGGTCGAACGTGACGATACGGTAAAGGTTCGGGTCGAAATAGCAGCGGCTCTGGGCGTCGCAACCAGAGCCGGGGCCACCGTGGATGAAGACGACAGGCAAGCCTTCGGGGGAGCCACTTTCATCGACGTACAGCGTGTGGGTGTCATCGACTGCCAGATCGTGCCGGGCGTAGGGTTTGATCTGCGGGTACCAAGTCTGCATTGCGCGCTCCGTAGGGTGTCGGGTTCATCCCTGAGGGGACGTCTATTATTCTTGCCGTCTGGCATCATAAACCCGAATTGTGCAATGAGCATGTCCTTGAATACTCAGACCTGTGTCAGCCCTTCGCTCCTGAGGTAATGCAGCAGATAGTTATAAAGCTGATCCACCTCCGGGGCTTGGCCGCGCGCGCGCAAGCAACCGTGGACCAGACCTTTGCCGGGATACAGCACAGCCTGGACGCCCGCCGCCTGCAGCCGCTCGGCATAAAGCATGCCGTCATCGCGCAACGGGTCGAACTGGGCCACGGCGATCAACGCCTTGGGTAAACCGCCGAAATATTCCGCCAGCAAAGGCATGGCATAGGCCGATGGCGCGCCCGTACCTAGCAGGTACAGCGCCAGGTAGCAGTCGGTATCGGCAGTGCTGAGCAACGGCGCGTCCATGCAGTCACGGCGCGAGGGCAAATCGGCCGGCCCGCCCAAACCGGGGTAAATCAGCACCTGGGCCACGGGCAACGGCTGGCCGTCGTCGCGCAGACCCAGGCACAGCGCCGCCGCCAGATTGCCACCCGCGCTGTCGCCCATCACCATCAGACGTTGCCGGTTGATGGCGTGCGGCCCCTGCCCGGCCTGGATGGCCTGCCACACGGCGCGACAGTCGTCGTAGGCCGCCGGGAACGGGTGCTCAGGCGCCAGGCGGTAGTCGATGGCGATCACCAGCACTTGCAGCGCGCTGGCCAGTTCGAAGCAGATGAAGTCGTGGGAGCCCAACCCGCCGACCACCCAGCCGCCGCCGTGCATATATAGAAGGCAGGGCCAGCCTTCAGTCGGCGCTGGAGCCGTGGGCAGGTAACTGCGCACGCCGACGCCGCCCAGGAAAAAGTCCGACAGCTGCAACCCTTCTGGCTTCGGTGGCGTGAAGGCCTGGCACATACGGTCGTAGTTGTGGCGCAAGCCTGCCAGCGACGAGTCGTCACTGGTGAAGGATTCGGTTTTGGTGACGAAGGCGGCAAGCTGCCGAGAAATCGGATACATGCGCAATATCCCTGACAATGGCGATACAAAGGTGGGAGCTGGCTTGCCTGCGATGGCGGTGTGTCAGTCACCTGTTCATTCACTGGTACACCGCAATCGCAGGCAAGCCAGCTCCCACATTTTGCCCGGCGGTGTTTTCAGGGCTTGAGGCTGGCCTGCACTGCTGCCACGCCATCGCTGCCATCAAACGCCGTAACCCCGGCCAACCAGCGCTGCAGATCCTCAGGGTGGTCACGCAACCATTGCTTGGCCACATCCTGCGGCGACTGGCGCTCCATGATCGGCACCATCAACTGGCTTTCCTGGGCGGCGGTGAAGGTCAGGTTAGTCAGCAGGCGGTTGGCGTTGGGGCAACGTTCGGCAAAATCCGGCGCGGTGACGGTGGAAACCGTGGCGCGACCTTCGTCCGGGCCGAACACATCTTCACTGCCGGTGAGGTAAGCCATTTTCATGTTGATGTTCATCGGGTGCGGGGTCCAGCCGACGAACACCACGAACTCCTTGCGATTGACTGCACGCTGCACCGCCGCGAGCATGCCCGCCTCACCGGAAGCCACCAGCTTGAAGCCACCGAGGCCGAAGTGGTTGGTGTCGATCATCTTCTGGATATCGGTATTGGCACCGCTGCCCGGCTCGATGCCGTAGATCTTGCCGCCTAACTTGTCTTTGAAGCGGGCGATGTCGGCAAACGTCTTCAGCCCGGCATCCGCCACGTATTGCGGCACGGCCAGGGTGGCTTGGGCGTCGGCGAGACTCGGCGTGTCGAACACCTTGACCTGCTTGGCGGCCAGGAACGGCGCGATGTTGTTGTCCATCGCCGGTTTCCAGTAGCCGAGGAAGATATCCAGGCGCTTGTCGCGGATGCCGGCAAAAATGATCTGCTGCACCGCGCTGGTCTGCTTGCTGTCGTAGCCGAGGCCGTTGAGCAGTACGTCGGCCATGCCGGAGGTGGCGATGACGTCAGTCCAGCTGACCACGCCCATGCGGATGGCTTTGCAGGACGCAGGTTCTGCGGCCATGGCGTTGGCGCTGATCAAAGCGGCACCGGTGAGGATCAACAACAGTCTTTTCATGGATGAGGTCTCACTCGGCAGCTTTATTGTGGGGAGTGGCGTCTGGTGCGCCGTACCCACAACCTTACCCAGCGGGACCTCTGCTGACACGAACTGTGGCGACCGGCAGTTGCACTGGGGCGACTGTGAGGGCCCCTTCGCGAGCAAGCCCGCTCCCACATTGGGACCGCATTCTCCTGCTGAAACTCGGTCAAATGTGGGAGCGGGCTTGCTCGCGAAAGCTATTTCAGCAGCACCGAAAATTATCGGTAACGCTTCTGCCCCCAGGCCAACAACCCTTCCAGCAACTGCTTCAATACCACCTGGGTCGGCGCAGCCAAGTCAGGGCGATACCGGAACGGCTCAACCTCTTCCATATAAGTGCTCTGGCACAACTCCAGCTGCACCGCATGAATATCCTGCGCCGGGTCGCCGTAGTGGCGGGTGATATGCCCGCCCTTGAAGCGGCCATTAAGCACATGGGTGAACTGCGGATGCTGAGCGCAGATGCCTTCCAGCTGGCTGGCCAGCTCGGGGTCACACGCCGCGCCGTTGAAGGTGCCGAGGTTGAAGTCCGGCAGCTTGCCGTCGAACAGGTGCGGGATGACCGAGCGGATCGAGTGCGCATCAAACAGCAAGGCGTAGCCGAACTCGGCCTTGAGCCGGGCAAGTTCTTCTTGCAGGGTACGGTGGTACGGGCCCCAGATCTTTTGCAGGTAGGTCACGCGTTCTTCTTCGGATGGCACCTGCCCTTCACGGAACAACGGCACGCCATCGAATAACGTCGCCGGGTACAGCCCGGTAGTGGCACCGGCGTAGAGCGGTTTGTCGTCGGACGGCCGGTTCAGGTCGATCACAAACCGCGAGTACTCAGCCGACAAGGTGCTGGCGCCCAATGCCTCGGCAAAGTCATACAACGTGGGGATGTGCCAGTCGGTGTCCGGCAGGCTTTGCGCCTCGGGGATCAGCCCGGCTTCGACCGCAGGCGTCAGGCGCAAGCCCGCGTGGGGCATGCTGATCAGCAGCGGCACACGGCCTTGTTTGAAATTCAGAACCTTATCCACAACAACACTCCTCAGACGGTGACGTCGACGCCATGGCGCACGACGCGTTTATCCAGCTCGCCGCCCAGCCAGTAAGCCAGGTCGGCAGGGCGATCAATCTGCCAGGCGACAAAATCCGCAACCTTGCCCACTTCCAGCGAACCATGAGTGTCGCCCATGCCCAGCGCGGTGGCCGCATGCTGTGTTGCACCGGCCAGGGCTTCTTCCGGGGTCATCCGGAACAGGGTGCAGGCCATGTTCAGCATCAGGCGTACCGACAGCGCCGGCGAGGTGCCGGGGTTGAGGTCACTGGCGATGGCGATTTTCACGCCGTGCTTGCGCAGCGCATCCATGGGCGGCAACTGGGTTTCACGCAGGAAGTAGAACGCGCCCGGCAGCAACACCGCGACAGTGCCGGAAGCGGCCATGGCGATGGCGTCTTCTTCGGTCATGAACTCCAGGTGGTCCGCCGACAGTGCGTGATAACGCGCCGCCAGGCTGGAGCCGTGCAATGAGGAAAGCTGCTCGGCGTGCAGCTTCACCGGCAAGCCCAATTGCTGCGCGACCTTGAACACACGCTCCACCTGCTCGGTGGAAAACGCCAGGTATTCGCAGAAGGCGTCCACCGCATCTACCAGCCCTTCGGCGGCCAGGGCTGGCAGCATCTCGGCGCAGATGTGCTCGATGTAGTCGTCAGCGCGGTCCTTGTACTCCGGCGGCAGCGCGTGGGCCGCCAGGCACGTGGCGCGCACGCTCACCGGCAACGCTTCGCCAAGGCGACGCGCAACCCGCAGCATCTTGCGCTCGTTGACCAGGTCCAGGCCGTAGCCGGATTTGATCTCCACCGTGGTCACGCCGTCACGCAGCAAACTGCGCAGGCGCTTTTCAGCGCTGGCAAACAATTCATCTTCGGTGGCGGCGCGGGTGGCGCGCACGGTACTGGCAATACCGCCACCCTTGGCGGCGATTTCGGCGTAGCTCACGCCTTCAAGGCGCTGCTCGAATTCGCCGCTGCGATTGCCACCGAACACCGTGTGGGTGTGGCAGTCGATCAGCCCGGGGGTGACCCACGCGCCTTGCAGGTCCTGCACCTGGGCGTAGTCCGCCGTTGGTACCTGGCTGCGGGGGCCGATCCACTCGATCAGTGAATCGGCGGTGACCATGGCGGCATCCTCGATGATCGAGTATTTGCCGCCCGCCATGGTTGCGACGTGGCAGTGTTGCCAAAGCGTTTTCATCAACGCCTCCCTAAGTTATCGATGAGACAAAGCCGGGTCGTAATGGACCTTGGCCGCTTGCCCGGCAGCGGGTTTGACCCACAGCAGGTAAGCGAGCACCAGCAGTACGATCCACACAGCGCCGACCAGCAAAGCCGCCTGGGTATCCGGGAAGTAACCCAGCACACCAAACACGAACAACATGAACACGATGGCCGCCGCTGGCGCATAGGGCCAGAACGGCACCGGGAATTTCAGCTCGGCCACCTGTTCCTTGGTCATCGAGCGGCGCATGGCGACCTGGGTAAACAGGATCATCAGCCACACCCACACGGTGGCGAAGGTGGCAATCGAGGCGATCAGCAGGAATACGTTTTCCGGGATCAGGTAGTTGAGCACCACGCCGCCGAGCAACGCCGCGCCCATCACCAGTACGGTCATCCACGGCACGCCGTGCTTGGACAGCTGCGCAAAGCCCTTGGGCGCCTGCCCTTGCTGGGCCAGGCCGTACATCATGCGGCCGGCGCCGAAGATGTCGCTGTTGATTGCCGAGACGGCGGCCGAGATCACCACGATATTGAGGATAGTCGCCGCCGAGCCGATGCCCAGATTGCTGAAGATCTGCACGAACGGGCTGCCCTGGCTGCCGATCTGCGGCCACGGGTAGATGGCCATCAACACAAACAGGGTCAGCACGTAGAACAACAGGATGCGCAGCGGCACCGCATTGATCGCCTTGGGAATCACGCGCTGCGGGTCTTTGGCTTCACCGGCGGTGATGCCGATGATTTCGATGCCGCCAAATGCAAACATCACCACCGCGAATGAAGCGATCAGGCCGCCGATGCCGTTCGGCATGAAGCCGCCGTGGGCCCACAGGTTGCTCAGGCCACTGGCCTGGGTTTCGCCTGCCGAATGAATGCCGAACAGCATGATGCCGAAGCCGCCGAGGATCATCGCCACAATGGCACCGACCTTGAGCAGTGACAGCCAGAACTCCATCTCGCCAAATACTTTGACGTTGCACAGGTTCAGGCCACCGATCAAAAACACGATGCCCAGCACCCAGACCCAGCGCGCGACCTCGGGAAACCAGAAGCCCATGTAGATGCCAAAGGCGGTGACGTCGGCGAGGCAGACGATGATCATTTCAAACGCGTAGGTCCAGCCGAGCACAAACCCGGCCATCGGCCCCAGGTAGGTGCTGGCGTATTGGCCGAAGGAGCCGGACACCGGGTTGTGTACGGCCATTTCACCGAGGGCGCGCATCACCATGAACACCGCGGCGCCGCCGATCAGGTAGGCCAGCAGCACGGCAGGGCCGGCCATTTGGATGGCGGAGGCGGAACCATAGAACAACCCGGTGCCGATCGCGGAACCGAGTGCCATGAAGCGAATATGTCGGGCGCTTAGCCCGCGTTTCAAACCCTTTTCTTGCTGGTGCATTTCTCTTCCCTAGTTATTTTTATCCCGAGAAAATTCAAAATCGGCGAACGCTCAACCTGTGGGAGCTGGCTTGCCTGCGATGGCGGTCTGTCAGTCACAAATGTTTCAACTGACAGATAGCTATCGCAGGCAAGCCAGCTCCCACACTGGGGTGCGTTGCGGTTACAAGCTCGGCAGGAGCTTGGCAGGCACCAGCTCATTCAGGCAGCGGCTGGCGAGCAGTTCGCTGGCGGCATTGATGTCCGGGGCGAAGAAGCGGTCCTTTTCATAGAACGCCACTTTTTCGCGCAGAATCCCACGGGCTTTTTCCAGCTTGGCCGAGGTTTTCAAACCGTCGCGCAGGTCCAGGCCCTGGCATGCCGCCAGCCACTCGACGGCGAGTACACCACGGGTATTTTCAGCCATTTCCCACAAGCGCTTGCCCGCAGCCGGGGCCATGGACACGTGGTCTTCCTGGTTGGCCGACGTCGGGATGCTATCCACGCTATGGGGATGCGCCAGCGCCTTGTTCTCACTGGCGAGTGCAGCAGCAGTCACCTGGGCGATCATGAAGCCGGAGTTCACCCCGCCATTGCCGACCAAAAACGGCGGCAGTTGCGACATGTGCTTGTCCATCATCAACGAAATACGACGCTCGCTCAGCGAGCCGATCTCAGCGATGGCCAGCGCCATGTTGTCGGCAGCCATGGCCACCGGCTCGGCGTGGAAGTTACCACCGGAGATCACATCGCCTTCGGCCGCAAACACCAGCGGGTTATCCGACACGGCGTTGGCCTCTACCACCAGCACGTCGGCGGCCTGGCGGAACTGGGTCAGGCAGGCGCCCATGACTTGTGGCTGGCAGCGCAGGGAATACGGGTCTTGCACCTTGTCGCAGTTCTGGTGCGACTGGGACACCTGGCTGCTTTCGCCGAGCAGGTCACGATAGGCCGCAGCCGCGTCGATCTGCCCACGTTGGCCACGGGCGGCATGGATACGTGCGTCGAACGGCGAGCGCGAGCCCAACACCGCTTCCACTGTGAGGGCGCCGCACGCCAGCGCACCGGCGAACAGGTCTTCGCCTTCGAACAGGCCGCGCAATGCGTAAGCGGTGGACACCTGGGTGCCGTTCAGCAGCGCCAGGCCTTCTTTGGCCGCCAGCGTCAGCGGCGTCAGGCCGGCGACTTTCAGTGCCTCGGTGGCTTCCAGCCATTCGCCCTTGTAGCGCGCCTTGCCTTCGCCCAGCAGCACCAGCGACATATGCGCCAATGGCGCCAAGTCGCCGGAAGCGCCGACCGAGCCTTTAAGCGGAATGTGCGGGTACACCTCGGCGTTGATCAGCGCGATCAGCGCGTCGATCACCTGGCGACGGATCCCGGAGAACCCACGGCTCAGGCTATTGACCTTAAGCACCATGACCAGCCGCACCAGTGCGTCGCTGATCGGCTCACCGACACCGGCAGCGTGGGACAGCACCAGGGAACGCTGGAGGTTTTCCAGGTCTTCGCTGGCGATGCGGGTCGAGGCCAGCAGACCGAAACCGGTGTTGATGCCGTAGGCGGTGCGGTTCTCGGCGAGAATCTGCTCCACGCAGGCCACACTGGCTTCGATCTGCGCCGTGGCGCTGTCATCCAGACTGAGGGTTACCGGCTGCTGGTAGATGGCCCGCAGTTGGGCAAGGCTCAGTTGGCCTGGAATCAAATTTAGCGCAGTCACATTCATGCTCCTTGTGAATTATTTTTAGTGCAAATTAGGTAATACGTGGTGCAGCAAAGCGGTGTCCTTGAGCAACGCGGCGGCGCTCGCGATGTCCGGCGCCAGCCAGCGGTCTTGCTCGTAAGGTGGGACCTTTTCACGCAACAGACGCCAGGCACTGTCAGTGCCCGCGCCAAAACGCTGGTCCTGCAAAAACTCGAACGCCTGGGCCGCCAGCAGGTACTCAATGGCGAGGATCTGCGTGACGTTGGCCAGCAGCTGATGCAGCTTGAGCGCGGCGTTGGTGCCCATGCTCAAGTGGTCTTCCTGCAAGCCCGAGGTCACAAAGTTGTCGAGCACCGCCGGTTGCGCCAGCTGGCGGTTCTGCCCGCACAGCGAGGCAGCGACGTACTGCACGATCATCATCCCGGAGTTGACCCCAGGGTTGCTGACCAGGAACGCCGGCAAGCCGCTGACATGCGGGTTGATCAGGCGGTCCAGGCGACGCTCAGCCACCGAGCCGATTTCGGCCATGGCGATGGCAAGCATGTCGGCCGCCAGCGCCACAGATTGCCCATGCGGGTTGGCCTGGGACACCACGCGGTAGTTGTCCGGTGTGCCGAGCACCAGCGGGTTGTCGGTGGCGCTGTTGAGTTCGGTCTCGATCTGGCGCGTGGCGTGTTCAACCTGATCACGCGCCGCACCGTGGATCTGCGGGATCGAGCGGATGCTCAGCGCGTCCTGGGTGCGGATGCCTTTGCTGCTGGCGATCACTTCACTGCCATCGAGCAAGGCACGCAGGTTGATGCCGACTTGCTGCATGCCTGGGTGTGGCTTGAGGGCGATGATGGCCTCGTCGAAAGCGTCGATCTGACCACGCTGGGCTTCGAAACTCATGGCGCCGATCACGTCGGCCCATTGCAGCAGGTGATGGGCGTCGGCCAGGGCCAGACAGCTCAGGCCGGTCATGCACGGCGTGCCATTGACCAGGCACAGGCCGTCTTTGGCGCCGAGCACCACAGGCTGTAAACCTTCGGCTTCTAATGCGGCGTGCGCCGTGACGATCTGGCCGCGATAGCTCACCTCGCCAACGCCGAGCAAGGCCACGCCAACATGAGCCATGTGGGTCAGGTAGCCCACCGAGCCCTGGGACGGCACTTGCGGCGTGATGCCGTGGTTGAGCAACGCCAGCAACGAATGCACCACCTGCGGGTGCAGGCCGGATTTGCCGTGGCTGTAGTTGATGATGGCTGCGCAGATGATCGAGCGAGTCTGCTCGTCGCTCAGCACCGGGCCGACGCCACAGGCGTGGCTCAACAGGGTGTTGCGCGATAACTGGCTGAGTTGTTCGCCTTTGAGCGACACATTGCACAGCGCGCCCAGGCCGGTGTTCACGCCATAGGCGCGTTCGCCGCTGGTGACGATGCGCTGCACGATGGCCTGGGCATTGTCGATGCGCGCCCAGGCGTGGCCCGAGAGTTCGAGCACGGCGCCGTGGCGGGCGACGGCGACCACGTCCTGCCAACGCAGGGGGGCGTCGGCGATGATGATTTTTGTTGCCTGGGACATCTTCATACCTTCTTCAATGCTTGTGCAGACTTACCGGCCCTATCGCAGGCAAGCCAGCTCCAACCTTTGGAATGCATTCCCCTGTGGGAGCTGGCTTGCCTGCGATGGCGCCAGCCGGCTCACCACAAGATCCGGATCAGACCACCGCCGCCCGCCGCTGAACAAATCGGTCCACATACTCATCCGCCGGCGAATGCAGAATCTCGCGCGGCGTGCCGACCTGGATCAGCTTGCCGTCCTTGAGAATCGCAATGCGGTTGCCAATGCGCACCGCCTCGTCGAGGTCGTGAGTAATGAACACGATGGTCTTGTGCAGGGTCTTTTGCAGCTCCAGCAACTGGTCCTGCATCTCGGCGCGGATCAGCGGGTCGAGGGCGCTGAAGGCTTCGTCCATCAGGATGATGTCGGTATCGGCCGCCAAGGCGCGGGCCAGGCCAACACGTTGGCGCATGCCGCCGGAAAGCTGGTGCGGGTATTTGTTTTCGTAGCCCTTGAGGCCCACGGTTTCGATCCAGTGCAGCGCGCGTTCGGCGCACACCTGCTTGGTTTCGCCGCGCACCTTGAGGCCGTAGGCGACGTTGTCGAGCACAGTCTTGTGGGGCAGCAGGCCGAAGCTCTGGAACACCATGCTGATCTTGTGGCGACGGAATTGACGCAGGGCTTCCATGTCCAGTTGCAGGATGTCTTCGCCGTCCACCAGGATCGCGCCGCTGGTAGGGTCGATCAGGCGGTTGAAGTGGCGCACCAGGGTAGACTTGCCCGAACCCGACAGGCCCATGATCACAAAGATCTCGCCGGTGCCGATGCTCAGTGACAGGTCGTTCACGCCGACCACGCAGCCGGTCTCGGCCAGCACCTGGTCCTTGGTCTTGCCCTGGCCAACCATCGCCAGGGCTTCCTTGGAGCGGTTGCCGAAGATCTTGAAGACGTTTTTAACTTCAATTTTGCTGACAGTAGTCATTTGCTCGCCTCATGCCGTGGACGACCATAGGCCTGGGTAATGCGGTCGATGACCACTGCAAGAATCACAATCGCCAGCCCCGCTTCGAGGCCACGGCCGACGTTGAGGGTCTGGATGCCGACGAGCACGTCTTCACCCAAGCCACGGGCGCCGATCATCGAGGCGATCACCACCATCGACAACGCCATCATGGTGGTCTGGTTGATACCCGCCATGATGCTCGGCAATGCCAGCGGCAGTTGCACGCCAAACAGTTGCTGCCAGCGGTTGGCACCGAAGGCGTTGATGGCTTCCATGACTTCGCCGTCGACCTGGCGAATGCCCAAGTCGGTGAGGCGAATCAACGGTGGCGCGGCGTAGATCACCGTGGCGAAAATCGCCGGCACCTTGCCCAGGCCAAACAGCATCAGCACCGGGATCAGGTACACGAAGCTGGGCATGGTTTGCATGATGTCGAGCAGCGGCATCAGCACCGAGCGCAGGCGATTGCTGCGTGCAGACAAAATGCCCAACGGAATGCCGATCAGCACCGAGATCACCGTGGCGACCATCATCAGTGCCAGGGTTTGCATGAGCTTGTCCCACAGGCCAACCGCGCCCACCAGGAACAGCAGACCGACGATCACTGCCGTGGTCACCAGCTTGCGGGTGGCGTGCCAGGCAATACCGCCGACGATGGCCAGCATCAGCCACCAGGGCGCTGCGCGCAGCAAGCCTTCCAGGTTGACGATAGCCCACAACAGCGTGTCGGAGATGTGCCGGAACACATCGCCGTAGTTGGTGACCAGCGAGTCCACCCAACCGTTGACCCAGTCGGCGATGGAAAACGTAAAACTCTCAGGAAACATATCGTGCTCTCGATCCAGTGGGTTGTGGCCGTGTGCCCGGCTAACCCCTCAGGGTAGCCGGACACCCTTGACCTACAAGGCCGCGTCGATTTTCTTGGCTGCGTCGTCGCTCACCCATGCGTGCCAGACTTCAGGATGTTCCTTGAGGAAAATTTTCGCCAGTTTTGGCGACTCAATTCGCTCTTTGGCCATGCGACCGAGGTTCTGGTTAAGCAGATCGATAGGCAGGTTGACCTTCTCCAGCACCGCTACCAGTTCAGGCGCTTGTTCGTGGAAGGTCTTGGACAGGCCGACCTTGATGCTCACGCTTTTATCCACACCGGGTTTTTCTTCGAGCTTGACCAGATCGACCTGGCCCATCAGCGGGGTGGGCGACCAGTAGTAAAACAGGATCGGCTCGCCACGCTTGTAGCTCGACAGCACAGCGGCATCCAGCGCCGGGCCGGTGCCAGGGCGGAAGTTGGTGTAGGTGCTTTCCAGGCCGTAGCTTTTGAGCATCTCGCTGTTGTCCAGCTCACAGGTCCAGCCGGCCGGGCAGTTGTAGAAGCGGCCTTTGGACGGTTCTTCCTGGTCCTTGAACACCGAGGCGTATTTGGCCAGGTCGGCGATGTTTTTCAGGTCCGGCGCCTTGGGTTCCAACTTGCGCTTGGCGTCGCCCTCAATCACGTAACGCGGCACGTACCAGCCTTCGACGGCACCGACAACCGGCGCGCCAACGCCAACGACTTTGCCGGCCTTCTCGGCCTTGTTCCAGACTTCGCTGCGGCCTACCCACTCTTCGGCGAACACCTGGATGTCGTTGCTGCTCAGGGCGTTTTCCATGGTGATGGAATTGCCCGGCAGGCTGTCGGTTTTGCAGTCGTAGCCTTTCTCCAGCACGGTTTGCAGGATGTCGGTGAGCAACATGCCGCTTTCCCAGTTCAGCCCGGCGAACTTCACCGGCTTGCCGGATTCGCACCAACCCGCCGCCTCGGCGCCGGCAGAGGCCAGCAAGCCTGCAGATAACACGGTGGCCAGCAGGGTTTTATTCATCTTCATTGTTGTGACGCTCCCAATCTTGAAATGGATTACGGCAGTCAGTAGGCGTCCTGCCCTGTCCACGTCCCATCAGGCTTGTGCAGCCAGCCCGTTTGTCGTTGGTGCAGCGCCCTGCTCTATTGGCAGGATCAGGTGATCGGGCACTGTGCCGTGCCATTTTTTCGCACATACGTAATACAGGGCCGCAGGCAGTACCAGGCCGATGATCCAGGAGATATCCACATCACCCAGCGCGGCAACCAAGGGGCCGGTGTAGAACTTGGTAGAGATGAACGGCAACTGCACCAACACGCCGAACACATAGACGCTGATACCGAGCAGGTTCCAGCGACCGTAGCGGCCCTTCGGGTCGGCCAAGGCCGGAACGTCATAGCGCTCGCGGGTGATGCAGTAGTAATCCACCAGGTTGATTGCACTCCAGGGCGTGAAGAACGCCAGCAGAAACAGGATGAAAGACTTGAACGCTCCGAGGAACGAGTGCTGGCCGAGCAACGCGATCAGGGTTGCAGTGCCGACAATCACCAGCACGAACACCAGACGTTGCAGGCGCGTGACCTCCAGGCGCCCACGGAAGCCACTGACGATGGTCGCAATGCACATGAAGCTGCCGTAGGAGTTCAGGGTAGAGATGGTGACCTTGCCGAACGCGATGCTGAAGTACAGCAGTGCAGCAGTGGCGCCCGTACCACTCAACCCAACGATGTAGGCGACTTCGTGGCCGACAAATTGCCCGTTGGACATGGCCGCGGCAAACACGCCAAGGACCATCGCCACCTGAGCACCAATGACTGAACCCGCGCCGGCGGCAAAAAAGGTTTTCAGCGAAGATGTTTTGCTTGGCAGGTAACGTGAGTAGTCCGCCACGTAAGGGCCGAAGGCGATCTGCCAGGAGGCCGCGAGCGATACCGCCAGCAGGAAACTGCTCCAGCTGAAGTGGCGAATCTGCAAAAGCGCGCCAACGTCGGTCTGGCTCATCAAACGACTGAACAGATAGACAAAGGCAATCACGCCAATGACGCTGGCGACACGCCCGATAAAGTGGATCACCCGATAACCCAGCACGGTGACCAGTACGATCACGCTGGCAAAAATCAGGATACCGACGCTGTCGCTGACCCCGAACAACTGGCCCAGCGCCTGCCCCGACAGCACGGTGCCGGTCGCGGTAAAGCCGAGGTACATCAAACAGACCAGCACAATCGGGATGGCTGCACCATAAACGCCGAACTGCACCCGGCTGGAGATCATCTGTGGCAGGCCAAGCTTTGGCCCTTGCGCCGCATGCAACGCCATGACGCCGCCGCCGATGAGTTGGCCGATCAACAAACCGATCAACGACCAGAACACATCACCGCCGAGCACCACGGCCAAGGCCCCGGTGACAATCGCGGTGATTTGCAGGTTGGCACCCATCCACAGGGTGAACTGGCTCAATAGACGACCGTGTCTTTCCGCTTCCGGGATGTAGTCGATCGAACGCCTTTCGATCAACGGGGTGGTGTCATTTGCAGCCATGTTGTTCAACCTCTGATGGATTGTTTTCTGGTTCACTGCAGATCAAATGTGGGAGCGGCGGTGCGACGATTCGACTTGCTCGCTCCCACATTGAGTTACTTGATCATCGGCAGGTTCAGGCCCTGCTCCTTGGCGCAGTCGATGGCGATCTGGTAACCCGCATCGGCGTGACGCATCACCCCGGTGGCCGGGTCGTTGTGCAGCACGCGGGCAATCCGCTCAGCCGCCTCATCGGTACCGTCGCAGACGATCACCATGCCCGAATGCTGGGAGAAGCCCATGCCCACGCCGCCGCCGTGGTGCAGCGAGACCCAGGTCGCGCCGCTTGCGGTGTTGAGCAAGGCGTTGAGCAGTGGCCAGTCGGACACGGCGTCGGAACCGTCCTGCATGGCTTCGGTTTCGCGGTTGGGGCTTGCGACCGAGCCGGAGTCGAGGTGGTCACGGCCGATCACCACCGGCGCCGACAGCTCGCCGCTGCGTACCATTTCGTTGAACGCCAGGCCGAGCTTGGCGCGCTGGCCCAGGCCAACCCAGCAGATACGTGCCGGCAAGCCCTGGAAGCTGATGCGTTCGCGGGCCATGTCCAGCCAGTTATGCAGGTGCGCGTCGTCCGGGATCAGCTCTTTGACTTTGGCGTCAGTCTTGTAGATGTCTTGCGGGTCGCCCGACAGCGCAGCCCAGCGGAACGGGCCGATACCACGGCAGAACAGTGGGCGGATGTAGGCCGGCACGAAGCCTGGGAAGTCGAAGGCATTTTCCACGCCTTCTTCCTGGGCCATCTGGCGGATGTTGTTGCCGTAGTCGAAGGTAGGAATTCCTTGTTTCTGGAATTCCAGCATGGCTTTGACGTGCACGGCCATCGACTGCTTGGCGGCCTTGATCACGGCAGCTGGCTCGGTCTTGGCGCGGGCGCGGTATTCGTCCCAGGTCCAGCCGGCCGGCAGGTAGCCATTGAGTGGGTCGTGGGCGCTGGTCTGGTCGGTGACCATGTCCGGGCGCACGCCGCGCTTGATCAGTTCCGGCAGGATTTCGGCCGCGTTGCCCAGCAAGGCGATGGAGATGGCCTTGCCTTCTTTGGTGTATTTGGCGATGCGGGCCAGGGCGTCGTCGAGGTCGGTGGCTTGCTCGTCGACATAACGGCTGGCGAGACGGAAATCGATGCTGACCTGCTGGCACTCGATGTTCAGCGAGCAGGCGCCAGCCAGGGTTGCAGCCAACGGCTGAGCGCCGCCCATGCCGCCGAGGCCGGCGGTGAGGACCCAGCGGCCGGTGAGGTCGCTGTTGTAATGCTGGCGGCCGGCTTCGACGAAGGTTTCGTAGGTGCCCTGCACGATGCCCTGGCTGCCGATGTAGATCCAGCTGCCGGCGGTCATCTGGCCGTACATGGCCAGGCCCTTGGCATCCAGTTCGTTAAAGTGCTCCCAGCTGGCCCAGTGCGGCACCAGGTTGGAGTTGGCGATCAGCACGCGCGGCGCGTTGCTGTGGGTCTTGAACACGCCGACCGGCTTGCCGGATTGCACCAGCAAGGTCTCGTCGTCATTCAGGTTGGTGAGGCTCTCGACGATCTGGTCGTAGCACTCCCAATTGCGCGCCGCACGGCCGATACCGCCGTACACCACCAATTCTTTCGGGTTCTCGGCCACTTGCGGGTCGAGGTTGTTCATCAACATGCGCAGCGGTGCTTCAGTCAGCCAGCTTTTGGCGGTGAGCGTGTTGCCACGAGCGGCACGGATTTCGACGTCACGGTATTTAGTAGGCTTGGTTTTCGAAAAATCGGTCACAGCTGGACTCCTCGGCATGATGCGCGAACTTGGATGGTGCGAAGCAGAGTCTTACGCACACATCTTTACTTGTATGTACAAGCATATGCAATCAAGCGGCCAACTTGACGAGGGAGCGGGTGAGATTTTTTTGGGAGGGGTGTGAAAGCCTCGGAAATTAAGGCTTGGAGGCTTGGTGAAATTTCTTACGGAGGGAGTTTGCGGACCGGGAAATTGCTAACGATTGCCTGGCATTGCGCCAAGCTGGGGCGTTCGGTAACAAATTGGTGCGCGACTGGAAACAGCTCTTATGAGCAATGAAAAGCAAATGTGGGAGCTGGCTTGCCTGCGATAGCGATGTGTCAGCATCAGATTTGCTGACTGACACATCGCTATCGCAGGCAAGCCAGCTCCCACATTTTTAACCGAGTTGGGTCAGTTCGATAATGCAGCAGCGGCCGGTGACGGAAATATCCAGCAAGCCAGTGTTACCGTCGATTTGCAGGCAGTCGTGATGCCCCAGCTTTTGATCCAGCACCTTCACTTCATCCGCCACACTGAACACCAACACCGTGTGCGCTGTGCTGAAAAACCGCTGCGCGCCATCAATCCATTGAAAGCGTGCGTGGTAACGCTCGGGCGAGTAGATCAAGTTGAAATCGCGGATCGGCCCGGTGATCAAGCGGCAAGACACTTCACTCTCACCCTTGAACGCAAATGCTTGCAGCGGTAACAACCCACGCTGCTCCTCACCATCCACGGTCAGGACCATACCCGCGCCCTTGATCACCGTGATAACGCGCTGGTAGCCGGCAAAGGTAGAAAAACCGCCTGACTCGGCAATATCGGCAATCGACAGGCGCCAGCCAAAGCCATCCAGGCCAATGCCTGCGTCACGGGTAATTTCTTCGGTGCTGCCGCCGCCGTTTTTCCACGGCATGCGGATGTAGTCGGCGGCGCGCCAGACTTTCACTTCACTCATTTACTGAAACGTCCTTCCAGGCTATGACGGGAACCGGGGTGGATCAAACGCGCGGCGGTGACCGGCTGGCGGCCGGACCAGGTGCGCCGGCGAATCAACAGGCAGGGCTCGCTTGGCTCGATCTGCAACAGCTTGCACTCGGCAGCGTCGGCGAGGATTGCTTCAACTACATGCTCGCCCTCGGTCAGTGGCGCGACCTGGTTGAGGTAGGCGTAGGGGGTTTGCTGGGTGAAATCCTGCTGCAAGTATTCCGGCGCAACCAGGGCGTTGACGAAGCGGTCTTCGATTTGCACGGGAATATCGTTTTCAAAATGCACGATCAGCGAGTGGAACACCCGCCCGCCCTCACGCATCTCCAGCGCCACGGCGCGCTCGGAGCCGGCGGCCTCTTCGCCCAGGTGAATAACCTGGCAGGTATGGCGATGACCGCGCGAGGCGATCTCATCGGCAATGTTGTGCACTTCAAACAGCGCCGACTGGCTCTTGGGCTCGGCAACGAAGGTGCCGACGCCCTGCATGCGCACCAGCAAACCTTCGGCGGTCAGTTCACGCAGCGCGCGGTTGATGGTCATGCGGCTGAAGCCAAGCTGGTTGACCAGTTCACTCTCCGACGGCACGCGGTAATGCGGCGGCCAGTTGCCGTTGAGGATCTGCTGGCTGATCATCTGTTTGACGCGGGCATACAAGGGCGCCGGACTTTCGTCCATGTGGGCAGCCAGCGAAGACTTGGCAGGCGGAGTCGGCACAGGGAATCCTTGCAGGGGGAAAAGATGCATAGATTGCCGGAGTTTACCGAGCAGGCAAACGTCTGTATATGTATATACAAATAAACACACGACCGGGGTGCCTTGATCATGTCCGCTTTCTTTGCCGAACGCGCGCTGCTGCCTAATGGATGGGCCAACGATGTACGCTTTGAAGTCAGCGCCGATGGCGTGCTGACCCACGTTGAGCCCAATGCCAGTGCAGACCACGCCGAACGGCTCAGAGGCCCGGTTTTGGCGGGCATGCCGAACCTGCACTCCCATGCGTTCCAACGCGCCATGGCCGGTTTGGCCGAAGTGGCCGGCAACCCGAATGACAGTTTTTGGACCTGGCGCGACTTGATGTACCGCATGGTCGGCAAGATCAACCCCGAGCAACTGCAGGTCATCGCCCGCCAGCTGTATATCGAAATGCTCAAGGCCGGTTACACCTCGGTGGCCGAGTTTCATTACGTGCACCACGACGTCAGCGGCCAGGCGTATGCCGACCGCACGGAGCTGTCGCAACAAATCAGCCAGGCAGCCGCCAGCAGCGGTATCGGCCTGACGCTGCTGCCGGTGCTCTACACCCATTCGGGCTTTGGTGGCCAGGCGCCGAATGAAGGCCAGCGGCGCTTTATCAACAGCACCGAGCATTACCTGGACCTGCAAGCGCGCCTGAAGCCCATTCTGGCAGCGCAGCCAGCGCAACAACTGGGCCTGTGCTTCCACTCGTTGCGTGCCGTCACACCCGAACAGATCAATGCTGTGCTAGCCGCCAGCGACAAGACTTGCCCGGTGCATATCCACATCGCCGAGCAGCAAAAGGAAGTCGACGACTGCCTGGCCTGGAGCGGCAAGCGCCCGCTGCAATGGCTGTATGACCATATCGAAGTGGATGAGCGTTGGTGCCTGGTACACGCCACCCATGCTGACGCCGATGAAGTCACGCGCATGGCCAAGAGCCGGGCAATCGCCGGTTTGTGCCTGACAACCGAAGCCAACCTGGGCGACGGGATTTTCCCGGCGGTGGATTTTCTCGCTCAAGGCGGGCGCATGGGCATCGGTTCCGACAGCCATGTGTCTCTGAGTGTGGTGGAGGAGTTGCGTTGGCTCGAATATGGCCAGCGCCTGCGCGACCAGCGGCGCAACCGTCTGTATCGCAGTGATCAGCCAATGGTCGGCCGCACGCTGTTCGATGCTGCGCTCGACGGCGGTGCCCAGGCGCTGGGGCAATCGATTGGTCGATTGGAAGTCGGCAAGCGCGCAGATTGGATTGTGCTGGATGGCAATGACCCGTACCTGGCGACAGCGACCGAGGATGGCATTCTCAATCGCTGGCTGTTCGCCGGAGGTGATCGCCAAGTGCGCGATGTGCTGGTGAACGGCAAGTGGGTGGTGCGCGATGGGCATCATGCCGGCGGAGAAGAAAGCAGCCGGGCGTTCACACAAGTCTTGAGACAATTGCTGGGCTAACAGCCGACACAAAACAAATGTGGGAGCTGGCTTGCCTGCGATGCAGACACCTCGGTGTATCAGTTACAACCAGGTGATGCTATCGCAGGCAAGCCAGCTCCCACACAAGCCCACATTTTTATCGGCGGTGATCCAGGGTTACTGCGAAGTCTTCGCCATCTGCTTGTCCGACGTGCGGAAGATCAATCGCGTGGTGTCATACCCTTGCTGGCGCGCCCTGCTCAGCAATTCTTCGCGGGTGTCGGCACTCACCGTCGGCGTGCGTGACAGGATCCACATATAACGCCGGCTCGGGCTGCCGACGATGGCGGTCTTGTAATCATCACTCACGTACAGCACCCAGTAATCGCCCTTGGCGACGCCCGGCAGCAGCGCCGTGAACCAGTTATTGAATTCCACCCAGAGCTTGTCGGTCTTGCCCGGCACTTGCGGCGTGGCCGTGCCCTTGGCTTCTTCCCACTTCCACTCTGTGGTCAGGCAGCGGTTGAACACCGACATGTCGCCATCCGGCAACAGGGTGTATCGGGCTTCGGACTGCGCGCAGTTGCGCTGGAAGTACATCGGCAATCGGGCCAACTCATACCAGGTGCCCTGGTAACGCTTGAGGTTGACGTTGCTCGCGGTCTTGGGTTGCAGATCATCGCCAGAATGGCTGGCGCAGCCCGCCAAAAACAGACTGGCGCAAAGAAACAAAACAAAACGCATCATTCTTCTTCTCCCGCAGGCTCGCGCCCCGGTTTACTTCAGGCCTTGCCCGGAAAACATCAGAACTTTGTCACCGGCGTACTGCACGCTGATAAAGCTGTTTTTATCGCCCCACGTACAGCTGGACATGCCCAGCGCACCGGAACAATCGGTCGGCTTACCCAGCAACGACTCCACCTCGGCCTTGGCCATGCCAGCCGACAGCTTCGCGTAATTTTCTTGATTGACCTTACTGCACGCGGCTAACAGCACGCAAAAAGCCAGCAAGGCGAGACGGCGTAAAGACATGGAAAAGCTCCTGGAGAGACAAAGCAGCTGGGGTATCTGCCAGAAGCTTAGAAGGGAAAAGGGGTGTCTGGTTCCCGACGAGCAAAAACAAAAAAGCCCCGAAAACGCTGAAACGTTTCGGGGCTTCTTCAAGGGTGATCCGCCGCACAACACTGCGAATCACCTATCGCAGCAGCTTACTTCTTGTGATAAGCCGTCACACGCTCAACTTCTTCCTTCGAGCCCAGGAACACCGCCACACGCTGGTGCAGGCCTTCCGGCTGGATGTCGAGGATGCGTTGGTGGCCGTCGGTGGACGCGCCGCCCGCTTGCTCAACCAGGAACGACATCGGGTTGGCTTCGTACATCAAACGCAGCTTGCCCGGCTTGGAAGGCTCGCGGCTGTCACGTGGGTACATGAACAGGCCACCACGGGTCAGGATGCGGTGTACGTCGGCAACCATCGCGGCAACCCAGCGCATATTGAAGTTCTTCTTCAACGGGCCTTCTTCGCCGGCCATCAACTCGCCTACGTAGCGGGTCACAGGCTCTTCCCAGTGGCGCTGGTTGGACATGTTGATCGCAAATTCCTGGGTGGAAGCAGGAATGGTGATGTCTTCGTGGGTCAGCACGAAACTGCCCATTTCGCGGTCCAGGGTGAAGCCTTTAACGCCGTCGCCCAGGGTCAGCACCAGCATGGTCTGCGGGCCGTAGATGGCGTAGCCGGCAGCGACCTGCTCAGTGCCTGGCTGCAGGAAGGCCTTTTCGTTCAAGGCTTCGTTCTGGCTCAGGTATTCATTCGGGCAGCGCAGTACCGAGAAGATGGTGCCGACCGGTGCGTTGATGTCGATGTTGGACGAGCCGTCCAGTGGGTCGAACACCAGCAGGTACGCGCCTTTCGGGTATTTGCCCGGGATCTGGTAGGCGTTGTCCATTTCTTCGGACGCCATGCCGGCCAGGTGGCCGCCCCATTCGTTGGCTTCGAGCAGGATTTCGTTGGAAATCACGTCGAGCTTCTTCTGCACTTCACCTTGGACGTTTTCAGTGCCCATGCTGCCAAGAACACCACCCAGTGCGCCTTTGGACACGGCGTGGCTGATTTCCTTGCAAGCACGCGCCACCACTTCGATAAGGAAGCGCAGATCGGCAGGCGTGTTGTTGCTGCGGGTCTGCTCGATCAAATAGCGACTCAGGGTAACGCGGGACATGGAAGGCTCCGGAGAATGGGGGGCTTAAAAACCCGCGCAGTTTAACGCGAGTCGAGGGTTATTTCCTCTAATCAGAGGATTTAACCCCAATAGAGTTCACGGTTTGACCTGGGGCTTGCGCAACAGACTGTAGGCCATGGCCCCCAGCGCTGCCACACCGAGCAGCAGCACCGCCCACAGGCCAAGCTTCTTCCAGTCGGTGACGGCTTGGGGCGAAGCGGCCACCACAGGCGAATTGACCGTCATGTCGCCTGCGACCGTGGCTTGCCCCAAGGTCTTGATGCGCTCGGCGCTGTAGTCGGGAATCAGCGTCGACAGCGGCAAATTCGCGGCCTTTATCGACGGGTTGCCCAACGCCAGAGTAAACGGCGGCTCACCCCGTGCCAGGAACACCAACTGGGTGGCGCGCACAGCAAAACGCAATGCCGGCGCTTCCACGCCCAAGCCGCCGCCGCGCTCGTCCACTTGCAACTTGAGTTCGCCTACGGCCACGCCTGGCAATTGCAACTCATCCTGCACCACGTCCTGGCCATTCTGGGCCAGGCGATACAGCAAGCCATTGCTCAGCGGCTGCCAGGCCTGATTGGCTTCGCGCCGCCCCGCCAACGTCACGGGCGCCAGCGTGTTGGGCTGCTTGAGCTCGACGCGCAAGCGCTCTATGTGCAGCCCTGTTGGCAGTTGCCAGCTGTATTCACCGGCCTTGAGCCGCGTGCCCGCCAGCGGCTGCGACCACACCAACGGCAGCGGCAAGCTGCTGCGGGTCGCGCTGATCAGTTTGGCCGAGGTCAACTGCGGTGCCGCCTGCCCTTGCCACACCAGGCGCAGGTAACGCGCCGATTGCCCCGGCAAGCTCACGTCATGCTGCTCGACACGCTCGTCGGCAAACGACAAGCGCGCCACTTGCCCGTCGCCCCATGCCTGCCAGTGCTGCAAGTCATCGCTGGCTTCAATGCTGAAACGCTGGAAACCGTCCTGCTCGCGGCTCCAGTCCAGGCTCAACTGCTGCAACGGCGCCTTGATCGAACTGGCGTCCAGCACCCAGCCCCGCAGCACTTGCGCGCCGGTCCTGGGCGGCAGCACTTGCAGCAAGGTGCCTTCGGCGGTGGACTTCATCACGACGTCCGGCACGCTGTCACGGGTGTCGGCAGCGTACAGCGGGAACCACTTCACATCGGTCACGTCGCGGCTTTCGGTACGTTGCGCGGACTGGCGCGACAGCGCATACGCCTGTGGCTCGCCAGCGGCATTGAACACGCGCACATCATTCAGGTCAGCCTGGCGCGCAGCCAATTGCACGCTCAGCGGCAGCTCCAGGCGATACCAGGGGCCATTGCCGCTCACCGCCAGCGGCACGTGCGTGGTGAAGTCGGCCGGCCCTTCCTGCGCGTACACCGCCGAACACATCAACCATAACGCCAACCCGCTCAGACTCAGCTTGCCCATCAAGATGACGCTCCCTCGGTTGCAGTCACAGGTTCGACGCGCTTGGGCGGCAGCGGTGCAAAGTAGCCCACCACCAGCAACAACCCGCCCACGCCGATAAACGACACGATCCGCGCCAGACCGCCACGGTTGCTCAGCTCAACCAAGAACAACTTGGCGACCACCACGGCAATCAGCGCCGCGCCGATCAGCCACACTTCGCGTCTATTGCGCAGGTGGCCGCCGATCATCAGGCCCAGGGCGATAAGGGTCCAGACAATCGACAGGCTGGCTTGCACCAACATCGATTCCAGCAACGTATCCAGGTCAAATGGCACGCCGCCCCAATGATGGGCGGTGCGCATCACCAAGGCCGTAAAGAAGGCAAACAGCGAAACACCCACGATCCCTTGGGCAAGCCGCTCAGCCTGCGGCGCCACAGTGCGCGACCACACGTAAACACCCAGCAGCGCAAACAGCAGCCCCAGGTCCAACGGGTTGAGCAGCGGTATAGATGGCAACGGCTCGGCCGTACCGTTGCTGAACGTATTGGCCAGCCAGAACCATGCAAGCATCAATACCCCCAGCGGCAGCGCTGCCAGTACGCGGTATTCACGCGGGTACGCCGACACCGGCCACGGCCAACGGCGTGGCGAAGCGGCCAGCACCAGATACAGGCTTGGCAAGATCGACCAGCCCAACCAGCGCCAGGCGTTGTAGTGAGCCGAGAGCAACAGCAGGCCGTAGCGTAGCTCCAGCGCCAGCACGCCAATCAACAGCCAGCAACCCAACACATGGGCCATGCTCAAGGCGCGCGGCTCAACGAGTTGCGCCAGGCGTCGCAGCGACACGCCATGTACGACAAATACCGCAATCCAGGCCAAAGCAGCGAAGTTGGCCGCAGGGTGGTAGTACTCATCCCATGCACCCGCCAACACGAGACCGGCAAACGGCATCAGCAAGGTGCACGCCGCGCCCAACGCCGCCCACCGCAGCCGCAGCGCCAGCACGGTCCAGAGCGCTACGCTCAACGCAGCCGCCAACAGCAACAGCGTGGCGTGCAAGGCCACAGGCGCCGAGCGCAACACTTCACCGCCCAGGGCCAGCGCCCACCACGCCACGCCCCAGGCCAACAGCACATGCGCCAGGTACCCACGAGGCAAGCGCCACGCGCTGGTCATGGCGGCGATGGCCATGATCAACGGCGTCCACACATCGGCCACCGGGTCGAGCACAAACAGCATGCCGGCAAGCAGTTGCACCGCAACACCGCAGCGCACAACCGCTTTGGACGCGATCAATCGCCCCGCCCAAACCGTCGCAAGACCGGCCAGCGCCCAACTGATCACGCTGCCCTGCGTCGACAGCAACAACGCCGGCAGCAGGTACGCACACGCCAGGCCAAGGGCGGCGAGCCACGGCGCGCCTTGGCGTTCCCAACTTCGGGTCTGTTCCGGCAGCGATTTATGCACTTGGTAAAAGGTAAACAGCAGCGCAACGCCGAGCAGCAACGCCCCCAATGGCAGCCCTTGCAACAAGGTGCCCGTGCCACTGCGCAGTTCGCTGAGGAAGATCAGCGTCGATCCCAGTTGAAGCAACAGGGCGAACGCCCGCGCCAGGGTTTTATGCTGGCGCATGCCCAGCCAGAAGATCCCCGCGCCCTCAACCGCCCACGCGGCCGCCGTCCAGCGCGCATCAAGGCCCAACGGAATCGCCAGGCTGGCAAAGATCACCCCAAGCGCCAGGCATGTTTCGGCCAGTAGCAACGTGCGTCCACCCTGAAGCAGTCGCGCCAGGACCATATAAATAATGCCCAGGCCCAGTGCGCTGAATGCAGGCGCAAATTCCAGGTGCTGCACCAGCGCGAACTGCAAGCCAAAGCCCACCAAGGGCGGACCAAACAGCAGGCTGCCGTCGACATAATCGCCCTTGGCCGCCGACCAGCGCAGCAGTGCGTCACGTTCTTCAGGGGCGTCGCCCATCGCCTGCAATTTACGTCGGGCATACAGTAGGCCAATAGCCAGGTACATCAGGAAAAACAGAATCAGGAACGGCTCGGTACTCCACAACAACTCCGGCGCGTAAGCGCGCATGCCCCAAGCGAAACCAATGCCGAAGGTGCCGAAAAACCCGATCAGGTTGAGCACGCGCCAGGCCTTGAACCAAGCGATGGCGAGAATGCCGGCATTGAGCAGGGCGAAATAACTGAACAGCGCCACATGGTTACCGGCGCCGGTGGAAGCAAGGATAGGCGCTGCAAAACCACCCAACGCCGCCGCGCAAGCCAGGCCCAGAGCGTCCTGGGTGATTGCCAGGATCGCCGAGAACACCGTGATCACCACCAACAAGGCAAACGCAGCGCCCGGGTCAATCAGTGGGTGCAAACGCATCGCGGCAAATACCGTCAGGTACAACACGGCAATACCGGTGCCTTGCAGCATCAGGCCGTAATTGCTGTTGCGCAGCCGCAGCCACCAGCCCAAGCCCAGCAAGGCGATGGCGGCGCCAGCAACTCCGGCGTAACGCAACTCGATCGGTACTTCCACGCCTTCGGTGGCATAACGCAGCAGGAACGCCAGGCCCAGAAACAACAGCACCACGCCAACGCGCAGCACGGTATTGCCGCCAAACAGCCAATCGCGGGCGCCGCGGATGGCGCGCTCGATCAGGTTGGGGCTAGGTGGGGTGACGGGTTGTTGAGGGCGCGGTGTGGCAACCCAGACATCATCAGGCAGTGGCTGGCTCGGTTCGGCAACCATGGCGACAGGTGCCAGCTCGGCAGGCAGTTCCCAGACCAGCTCGGGCGGCTTGGTGACAGGCGCGGGTTCGGGAATGGGCGGTTCGACGGTCGCGCTACGGGTCGGCGTGGGCACTTCCAATTGCCGCAGGCGATCGCCCAGGGCAATCAGCGCCTTCTGCGTGATTTCCAACTGACGCGCTTGTTGGTCCGCCTGAGCCGACAGCCTCGACAGGCGAATCGCCTGGCCAATGCCCAAGCCCAGCAATACACCGATACCGGCGTCGGAGAACGACTCATCGAGCGCCCAGCCAAGCACCAGGCCAATCAGCATGAAGATCCATTGCATGGTCGATATCCCTAAGCGAACCGGGCCTTAGTATATCGACGCAAAGCCAATGTGGGAGCGGGCTTGCTCGCGAATGCGGTGTGACAGTCGACATATTTGTTAACTGATGCTCCGCATTCGCGAGCAAGCCCGCTCCCACATTTTAGTATTGCGCTGTTTAGTCGAGGGCTTTCCAGATCTCGGTGGCGTATTCGCGGATGGTGCGGTCCGAGCTGAACCAGCCCATGCGCGCCGTATTGAGCACCGCCGAGCGCCACCAGGCCTTGGAATCATGCCAATGCGCCTCGACCCGCGCCTGGGCGTCCCAGTAAGCGTCAAAGTCGGCGCATACCAGGAAGCGATCGTAGTCGATCAGCCCGTCGATCAAGCCCACATAACGGCCCGGATCATCCGGCGAGAACACCCCGCCACGGATCGCTTGCAGCACATCGTTAAGGCGATGGGACGCGGCAATGTCCGGCCCGGCGTTGAACTCACCGGCGTGTTTACGCGCTTCCACCTGCTGGGCGCTGAGGCCGAAGATAAACATGTGCTCGGCACCCACGCGTTCGTGCATCTCCACGTTGGCGCCGTCCATGGTGCCGATGGTCAGCGCGCCGTTGAGGCCGAACTTCATGTTGCTGGTGCCTGAAGCCTCAAAACCGGCAGTGGAAATCTGCTCCGACAAATCCGCCGCCGGGATGATGCTTTCCGCCAGGCTGACGTTGTAGTTGGGCAGGAACACCACCTTGAGCAAACCGCGCACGGTCGGGTCGTTGTTCACGGTACGGGCGATGTCGTTGGTCAACTTGATGATCAACTTGGCCTGGTGATAACTGGCGGCCGCCTTGCCCGAGAAGATCTTCACCCGTGGCACCCAGTCGGTACCCGGTTCGGCACGAATCGCCTGGTACAGCGCCACGGTGTGCAGCAGGTTGAGCAACTGGCGTTTGTATTCGTGAATTCGTTTGACCTGCACGTCGAACATCGCCGCCGGGTTCACCGAAATACCCAGGCGCTCGTGGATGATCTCGGCCAGTGCCCGCTTGCTGTGCAAGCGCTGCTCGGCGAAGGCTTTGCGGAACGTCTGCTTCTCGGCGAACGGTTCCAGCTCTATCAGGCGCTCTTCGGGCTTGTCGAGAATGTCCGGGCCCAAGGCTTCCACCAGCATCTCGGTGAGCTTGGGGTTGGCCTGGTACAGCCAACGGCGGAAAGTAATGCCGTTGGTTTTGTTGTTGATGCGCTCCGGGTACAGCTTGTGCATCTCGGAGAACACCGTGCTGCGCATCAACTGAGTGTGCAGCCCGGAAACGCCGTTAACGCTGTGGGAGCCCAGAAACGCCAGGTTACCCATGCGCACGCGGCGGCCGTTGTCTTCTTCAATCAGCGACACGGCGCGCAATACGTCAAAGTCGTGGATGCCCTTGGCGCGCAGCGAATCGATGTGCTGGGCGTTGATCAGGTAGATGATCTGCATATGCCGGGGCAGCATGCGTTCCATCAAACCGACAGGCCAGGTTTCCAGCGCCTCGGGCAACAAGGTGTGGTTGGTGTAGGAAAGGGTTTCAACCGTCACGTCCCACGCGGCTTCCCACGGGATGTCATGCAGGTCGACCAGTTGGCGCATCAACTCGGCCACGGCGATGGACGGGTGGGTGTCGTTGAGTTGAATCGCGGCGTGTTCGCCCAGGCTCAGTACCGAGCCGTGCATGTTCTTGTGGCGGCGCAGCAAGTCTTGCAGCGAGGCCGAAACGAAGAAGTATTCCTGGCGCAGACGCAATTCCTGCCCTGCTTCGGTGCTGTCGGCCGGATAAAGCACTCGGGAGATGCTTTCGGCGCGCGCCACTTCAGCGACGGCGCCCAAGTGGTCGCCGGCGTTGAAGCGCTCCAGGTGCAAATCTTCCACAGCACGGGCGCGCCACAGGCGCAGGGTGTTTACGCTGGCACCGCGCCAGCCGACCACTGGGGTGTCGTAAGCCACCGCGCGCACGGTTTCGTTGGGCGTCCACACCTGGATCATCTTGCCGGTGGCATCCGCCAGGGTTTCGACGCTGCCGCCAAAGCCGATCGGGTAGATCACCTCGGCGCGCTCGAACTCCCACGGGTTGCCGAAATCCAGCCAGCGCTCGGTCTGCTCTTGCTGCCAGCCGTCGACGATTGCCTGGCGGAACAGGCCGTGTTCATAACGAATGCCATAACCGTGGCCGGCAATGCCCAAGGTCGACATGCTTTCCATAAAGCACGCGGCCAAGCGGCCCAGGCCACCGTTGCCGAGCGCCGCGTCGGGCTCCAGCAGGCGGATGCGCTCCAGGTCCACGCCCAGTTCGGACAGGGCTTCGCGGGCAATCTCCAGCACGCCCAGGTTGCTCAGGCTGTCGTAGAGCAAACGGCCAATCAGGAATTCCAGCGAGAGGTAATACACCCGCTTCTGGCCTTTGCGGTAGATGCGCCGCGTGTGGTTCATCCAGTGGTCGACCATCTGGTCGCGGGCGGCCAGGGCAATGGCTTCGAACCAGTCGTGGTCGAAGGCGTGATCCGGGTCCTTGCCCACCGCGTAGGTGAGTTTGGTCAAGACAGCATCGCGGAATGCGGCTACCTCTGCTTCTCGTGCAAGCGGTTCCTGAGACATCGGTGCGACCTCGGGCGAGATTGAAGGAGTTGCTAGAGCCTAGTCGGTCTGACAGACGGTAGACGTGCTGGTTCGGCAGTTTTTTAACTCATTCACCTATGCGGGAAATTGATGCAGGGGCCGTGCCTGCTTTGCTCCCCTGCACCGTTGGAGATGAAATCTGCAAAATATTGTTCAAAAAACCACCAATCCCGGTATGATCGCGCGCCCGGATACAGCCCCACCTTGGAACCTTGATGAAGCCTCAACTGATCGCCGCCGCGGAACTCGACCGTCTCGAGACCTGGCAGAAATATTCCGCCCACATGTGCGGCGGCTGCGTGTCCAGCTGCTGCACGCTGCCGGTCGAGGTAAAGATCAAGGACCTGATCCGCATTGGCATCGTCGATGAGTTCGAGCGCGGCGACCCGCCGAAGAACATCGCCAAGCGTTTGCAGAAGGAAGGCATCGTCGAGCGCTTCAATTCCAAGTCGGAAATTTTCACCCTGCAGCGCATGAGCAACAACGACTGCCTGTACCTGGATCGTAAGACGCGCTTCTGCACTATTTATGACAAGCGCCCGGATACTTGCCGCAACCACCCGAAAATCGGGCCGCGGCCGGGGTATTGCGCATATAAGCCCAAAGAAGTGGTGCGCGAGACCAAATTCCGGACCCTCGACAAGTTCTGATCGATCGTACCCTCCTCTGCGTGGTTGCGATCAGACAGGCTTCGTACACTGGAAAAGTTCCAAGCCCACGCTCATATGGGCCATCTCTGATGGATCAGAGGCTTGCCACCTGACATAGCTACCAGACCGTCGCTGATAACGTTGAGTGTCTTTATTCCAGGAGGATGCTCATGCGCTATTTAAAAGTCACCGCCCAAGATCGTAGCGGCAACGGAAAAGCAGACACCGCGCTGCTGCACTTTCACGACCCGCTGGCCAGCCAGATACACGAAGCCTTTGCAGTCGACATGAATGCTGATGGCAGCATCGAGTTCGGATTTGCGGGCGATATCAATCACGATGGCAAACAGGGTTTTCAGGACCAATTATTGCTGACGGAGTTTGCCGAGACTTTTCTGCAACTCAACTGGTTCAATATTGGCGATAACTGGGAGCGCTACCTCAAAATTTTTACGAGCGACTACCACAAGGACGGTTCTCCAAACATCGTCACCTGCCAATTCAGTGAGGATGATGGCGACCTCGGTCAGCCTATCCGCATCAAGTGTGCCTCGGCCTATGACGGCGACAATGATGGTGTGTTCGACACATTCACCCACAGTGATATCAACTCGGATGGGCGTGCGGACAAAGCTGACAAAATCCAATTAAGCAAAATAGTCAAAACGTTCCTGGCCTTTCGGTGGTTTGGCACCGGACCACAAGGCTGACGAACGGCCTGCACCTGGACACAATCAAAACCGTAGAAGCATCCCACAGTTAAAATGCATCCCCTGGTGGGAGCCGGGCTTGCCCGCGATGAGGCCGGCACAGTCACCACAAAAACTGCAGGCATAAAAAAACGCCCCCGGCCTTTCGACCGGGGGCGTTTTTCATTCAGCCTGAGTTAACTCAGTTCTTGGCTTTCTTGGCAGCGCGGGTACGCTCGCCTTCGTCCAGGATCTTCTTACGCAGGCGGATCGACTTAGGCGTAACTTCGCACAGCTCGTCGTCCTGGATGAATTCCAGGGCCTGTTCCAGGGTGAAGCGAACAGGTGGGACCAGAGCGATGGTTTCGTCTTTACCCGAAGCACGCATGTTGTCGAGCTTCTTGCCTTTGGTTGGGTTAACGCCCATGTCGTTGTCACGGCTGTTCAGACCAACGATCTGACCGTTGTAGATCTCTTGACCGTGTTCAACGAACAGCTTGCCACGCGCCTGCAGAGTTTCCAGGGAGTAGGTCAGCGCCTTGCCGGTTTCTACCGATACCAGAACACCGTTCTGACGGCCGGACATGTCGCCGGACTTCATGGTGTCGTAGCGATCGAAGATCGAGGTCAGGATGCCAGCACCGTTGGTCAGGGTCAGGAACTGGTTACGGAAACCGATCAGACCACGAGCAGGGATGTTGTATTCCAGACGTACACGGCCTTTGCCATCCGGCACCATGTTGGTCAGGTCGCCCTTACGCAGGCCCATCTCTTCCATGACCTTGCCCTGGGATTCTTCAGGGGTGTCGATGGTTACGTTTTCGAACGGTTCCTGCTTCACGCCGTCAACCTGACGGATGATCACTTCAGGACGACCAACGCCCATTTCGAAGCCTTCGCGACGCATGGTTTCGATCAGTACCGAGAGGTGCAGCTCACCACGGCCGGAAACCTTGAACTTGTCAGCCGAGTCGCCTTCTTCAACGCGCAGAGCAACGTTGTACAGCAGCTCTTTGTCCAGACGTTCCTTGATGTTACGGGAAGTCACGAACTTGCCTTCTTTACCGCAGAAAGGCGAGTCGTTTACCTGGAAGGTCATGGAAACGGTTGGCTCGTCAACGGTCAGAGGCTTCATCGCCTCAACGTTGTCCGGCTGGCACAGGGTGTCGGAGATGAACAGCGAGTCCATACCGCTCACGCACACGATGTCGCCGGCGAAAGCTTCTTCAACGTCGATGCGGTGCAGGCCGTGGTGACCCATCAGCTTCAGGATACGACCGTTACGCTTCTTGCCGTCGGCGCCGATGGCGACAACTGGGGTGTTCGGCTTGACGCTACCACGCGCGATACGGCCAACACCGATAACACCCAGGAAGCTGTTGTAGTCCAGTGCCGAGATTTGCATCTGGAACGGGCCTTCACGGTCAACTTTTGGTGCCGGTACGTTGTCGACGATCGACTGGTACAGCGGGGTCATGTCTTCAGCCATGTCGGTGTGTTCCAGACCGGCAATGCCGTTCAGGGCCGAGGCGTAGACCACTTTGAAGTCCAGCTGTTCTTCGGTAGCACCCAGGTTGTCGAACAGGTCGAAGATCTGGTCCAGAACCCAGTCCGGACGCGCGCCTGGACGGTCAACCTTGTTGATGCACACGATCGGACGCAGGCCGGCTTCGAAAGCCTTCTTGGTCACGAAACGGGTTTGCGGCATAGGGCCGTCTTGAGCGTCAACCAGCAGCAGAACGGAGTCAACCATCGACATTACGCGTTCTACTTCGCCGCCGAAGTCGGCGTGGCCCGGGGTATCCACGATGTTGATGTGGTAGCCGTTCCAGTTGATAGCGGTGTTTTTAGCCAGGATGGTAATACCGCGCTCTTTTTCCTGGTCGTTGGAGTCCATCACGCGCTCGTCGTTGAGCTCGTTGCGCTCCAGGGTGCCGGATTGACGCAGGAGTTTGTCTACCAGGGTGGTTTTACCATGGTCAACGTGAGCAATGATGGCGATGTTACGTAGATTTTCGATCACTTGTGTATCTCGATCAGAGGATTCGGTGTGCTGACAGGTCGTGGCAGCGATTAACAGTAGAGTCAGGCCTTGCCGTTACAGCTTGACGGCAGAGTCGGGGGGCCGGTGACGCAGGCCACAGGCAAACAGCCCCGGGCTCTTAGCTCGGTCGATAAACGCGCACATTGGCATACCCCTCACTGAGCAAATGGTGGGCATGCAGGCGACTCATCACGCCTTTGTCGCAATACAGCAGGTACTGACGGCTGTTATCCAGTTCCTTGAAGCGCGCGTTCAATGCGTAGAACGGCAGCGCTTGCACGTCGATGCCCGCGATTTCCAGCGGCTCATCTTCGGCGGCATCCGGGTGACGGATGTCGACGACGATCTGGCCGGCCAGGGCTTCGCTGACTTCTTCGATTTGCACATCCTGGCCCAATTCATCGATGACACGATCGATCGGGACCAGTTTGGCGTTCTCAAGCGCACGCTCAAGAATCGCCATATCAAACTGTTGTTCTTCATACTCCACGCGGTTGCGCTTGGCGTGGGTCTTGGGGTTCACCGAAATGACCCCGCAATATTCAGGCATGTGCTTGGCAAAGTCGGCCGTGCCGATTTCTTCTGCCAGGTCGATGATGTCCTGCTTGTGGCTGGCGATCAGCGGGCGCAAGACCAGCTTCTCGGTGACGCAATCAATCAGCGACAGGTTCGGCAGCGTCTGGCTGGACACCTGGGAGATCGCTTCACCGGTCACCAGCGCGTCGATCTGCAATTGATCGGCGATTCGCGACGCAGCGCGCAACATCATACGCTTCAATACCACGCCCATATGACTGTTATCGACTTTGCCGAGAATTTCGCCCAGCACTTCCTCGAACGGCACGCTTACAAATAGCACGCGTTGGGAGCTGCCGTACTTCTTCCAGATAAAGTGCGCGACTTCCATCACGCCCAATTCGTGTGCACGCCCGCCCAGGTTAAAGAAGCAGAAGTGGCTCATCAGGCCGCGGCGCATGATCTGGTAGGCCGCCACCGTGGAATCGAAACCGCCGGACATGAGTACCAGGGTCTGTTCCAGGGCGCCCAGCGGGTAGCCGCCGATGCTGTTGTGCTGGCTGTGGATCACAAACAACCGTTGGTCGCGAATTTCCATGCGCACTTCAATTTGCGGCGCTTTGAGGGAAATTCCGGCGGCGCCGCACTCGCGACGCAGCTTGCTGCCGACGTATTTCTCTACATCCATGGAGCTGAACGTGTGCTTGCCGGCACGCTTGCAGCGCACCGAAAAGATCTTGCCTTCCAGCGACTCGCCGTAGTGCTGTTTGCACTTTTCGGTGATGTCGTCGAAGTCGCCCAGCGGGTACTCATCCACCTGCAGGAAATGCGCAATGCCCGGCATGCAGCTCAGGCGCTCGGTCATGTCCTTCAAGGCTTTGGCGTCGGTAATGCGGGTTTCCAGCTCGAGGTTGTCCCACACGCCGTTCACCACCACAGCCGGGTCCAGGTCTCGGAGCACGGCACGGATGTTCTTGGCCAACTGACGGATGAAACGCGTCCGTACCGGTCGGCTCTTGATGGTGATCTCGGGGAAGACTTTTACGATTAATTTCATGGAAACAGCGCGCGCCGGGCCTGCTGAAAAAGGGGGGCGCGGATTATAGCGGAAATCGCTCAAGGTTTAACCAGTTAATATGCATCACAGACGCAACGCACCAAAACGGGTCATTTGCGCAAATTAACGCTACATTGCAGTGCGTTATTTATTCCGCTTCAGCGGATTGCACCGTTATAGGGGCCATTTTGAAGCAAAAAGGCCATGTTGGCGCACTGGCATGCAATTTGCTCTCTTGTGAGGCAGGTTGCCTTGGTCGAGTATTCGCGCCGGCATCACCCACATTCTAAGGGCTAACTCCACTACCCCAGCCCGAAGCCACCCGGAGGACACCATGTCGAAGTCGGTTCAACTCATCAAAGATCATGACGTTAAATGGATTGATCTGCGCTTCACGGACACTAAAGGTACTCAGCACCACGTGACCATGCCGGCTCGTGACGCGCTGGATGATGCGTTCTTCGAAGAAGGCAAAATGTTCGACGGTTCCTCCATTGCCGGCTGGAAAGGCATCGAAGCTTCCGACATGATCCTGATGCCGGACGACAGCACTGCCGTACTCGACCCGTTCACCGAAGACCCAACCCTGATCATCGTCTGCGACGTGATCGAGCCTTCGACCATGCAAGGCTACGACCGCGACCCACGTGCGATCGCCAAGCGTGCCGAGGAATACCTGAAATCGACCGGTATCGGCGACACCGTATTCGTAGGCCCGGAGCCAGAATTCTTCATCTTTGATTCGGTCAAGTTCAAGTCCGACATCTCCGGCTCCATGTTCAAAATCTTCTCCGAACAAGGTTCGTGGATGTCCGACCAGGACATCGAAGGCGGCAACAAAGGCCACCGTCCAGGCGTTAAAGGTGGTTACTTCCCGGTTCCGCCGTTCGACCACGACCACGAAATCCGTACCTCCATGTGCAACGCCATGGAAGAAATGGGCCTGGTTATCGAAGTTCACCACCACGAAGTGGCGACTGCCGGCCAGAACGAAATCGGCGTGAAGTTCAACACCCTGGTGGCCAAGGCTGACGAAGTTCAGACCCTGAAGTACTGCGTACACAACGTGGCTGATGCCTACGGCCGTACCGCTACCTTCATGCCTAAGCCACTGTACGGCGATAACGGTTCGGGTATGCACGTTCACCTGTCCATCGCCAAAGATGGCAAGAACACCTTCGCTGGCGAAGGTTATGCCGGCCTGTCCGACACTGCCCTGTACTTCATCGGCGGTATCATCAAGCACGGTAAGGCCCTGAACGGCTTCACCAACCCGTCGACCAACTCCTACAAGCGTCTGGTCCCAGGTTTCGAAGCACCGGTAATGCTGGCCTACTCGGCGCGTAACCGTTCCGCTTCGATCCGTATTCCTTACGTGTCCAGCCCTCGCGCTCGCCGTATCGAAGCTCGCTTCCCGGACCCGGCGGCCAACCCATACCTGGCCTTCGCTGCACTGGTAATGGCTGGCCTGGACGGTATCCAGAACAAGATCCACCCAGGCGACGCCGCCGACAAAAACTTGTACGACCTGCCGCCTGAAGAGGCCAAAGAGATCCCACAAGTGTGCGGCAGCCTGAAAGAAGCCCTGGAAGAGCTGGACAAGGGCCGTGCGTTCCTGACCAAAGGCGGCGTATTCAGCGACGACTTCATCGATGCCTACATCGAGCTGAAAAGCGAAGAAGAAATCAAAGTACGTACCTTCGTACACCCACTGGAATACGAGCTGTACTACAGCTGCTGATCCGGTAGCGCCGCTTAACGCGGCGTAACGAAAAAGACCTCCCTCGGGAGGTCTTTTTTTTGCCTGGCGTTTAGCGAGCCGGGGCGTGGCGGTCGAGCATTTTGCCAACCATCAAGGTGCCGAGGGCACTGAGCTGGTGAATTGCCAGGACGGTATCGCGGTGCTTGCCTTCCAGCGCCTCGGACAAATCAAGCAACAAGGTGCTGACCGAGGAGAAGGCTTCGAAACTGTTGATCAGCAGGGATTCGTCGTCGCTGCCTGTGTCGATGGTGAAAACGGTCGGAGGCGGATTTGGGGTTGGTTTGAACATGTCTTAACTTCCTCGAATGAAGCCGCCATCGACTCGCTACTAAACGATAGGGTGGCAGCTGTGCGCAGGTTAGTAGACCGGGGAAGTTAAGCAAAAGCCGGCGCACCCGAAGGTGCCCTACGCACAGCCGCCATAAAGGTCGGAGTGGTACGACTTAACTTAACCCTCAGGCTACTAAACCTGATCGCTGATGAGCAGCGACCGAGCAACCTTAGAGACGACAAGCCAGCCGTACAAGCCGGCGGATTCTGGCGCACCTGTAGGCAAGCACGCAAGTTAAGGTAGCCTCTGGCTGACACTGCCCAAAATCTGCAAACCCAATCAAAATGTGGGAGCGGGCTTGCTCGCGAAGGCGGCGTATCAGTTAATGCATCGGGTGACTGACACACCGCCTTCGCGAGCAAGCCCGCTCCCACAAGGAGATCTACGTTGAAACATAGATTTGCATTCGCCCTGTTATTCGCCTGCGCCACAGCCAGCGCAGCGCCGCCCACTCTGGAACCCTTGCTCAACAGCATCGCCGAGCGCCTGGAGATTGCCGATCAGGTAGCCCTGAGCAAATGGGACAGCCACAAGCCCGTAGAAGACAAAAAACGCGAACAAGAGGTAATCGCCAGCGTCACCGCCCAGGCGCCCAACTACAAACTGGACCACGCCGCCGCCGAGCAGTTTTTCTCGGCGCAGATCGAAGCCAACAAACTTGTGCAATACACCCACCTGTCCGACTGGCAGTTCCAGGGCAAAGCCCCCGACGACCCGCGCCCGGATCTGGTGAAGCAGATTCGGCCGCAACTGGACCAACTGCAAAAAACCTTGCTGCAGCAACTGGCCGACTTCACCCCGCAGCGCGCCGACCCGCAATGCCCGCAGTGGCTGGCTGCCGCCGTGCATGAGCCGCTGAATGATCCGCTGCGCCAACTGGCAATGATCCGCGCCACCGCCGAGCTGTGCATCTACAAAGGTTAAAGCCTGCAAACCCAATCAAAACCTGTGGGAGCTGGCTTGCCTGCGATAGCGGCGGCACATTCAACATTGCTATCGCAGGCAAGCCAGCTCCCACATTGACCCAGTTCCTCCAGACAGTTTCTCGCTAGCCCTCACTTCCTGAACAGACTTTCCAAAACCGCACTATATTGGTGCGACAGCCTGCACACTTCCCACCCATCCAGCCCATTTTGGTTCGATTCTTCCCGAGCCAGCTGGCAGAACGCCACAGTTTCGCGCCTAAAACCCTTATTTCAGGGGTTTAACGCTTCTTTTCGGAGCCTTGGTTTGGTTTTTGCATTTTCCTTGTATCAGCGTGTGCCTCAAGCCCGCGCCTTGCTCCAAAAGAGGTCCCGATGACCATCAGCGATGCACTGCACCGTTTGTTACTCGACAACCTGACCACCGCGACCATTCTGCTCAACGACGACCTACGTCTTGAGTACATGAACCCGGCGGCGGAGATGCTCCTGGCCATCAGCGGCCAGCGCAGCCATGGGCAGTTCATCAGCGAATTGTTCACCGAGTCGGCCGAGGCCTTGAGTTCGTTGCGCCAGGCCGTGGAGCAGGCGCACCCGTTTACCAAGCGCGAAGCGATGCTCACCGCCCTCACCGGCCAGACCCTGACCGTCGACTACGCCGTGACCCCGATCCTGAGCAATGGCGCAACCCTGCTGCTGCTCGAAGTACACCCGCGTGACCGCCTACTGCGCATCACCAAAGAAGAAGCGCAGCTGTCCAAGCAGGAGACCAGCAAAATGCTGGTGCGCGGCCTGGCCCATGAAATCAAAAACCCGCTCGGCGGCATTCGTGGCGCGGCGCAGCTGCTGGCACGTGAGCTGCCGGAGGAACACCTCAAGGACTACACCAACGTCATCATCGAGGAGGCCGACCGCCTGCGTAACCTGGTGGACCGCATGCTCGGCTCCAACAAGTTGCCGTCCCTGGCGATGACTAACGTGCACGAAGTACTGGAGCGCGTTTGCCAACTGGTCGAGGCCGAAAGCCAAGGCTGCATCACCCTGGTGCGCGACTACGACCCGAGCATTCCCGACGTATTGATCGACCGCGAGCAGATGATTCAGGCGGTGCTCAATATCGTGCGCAATGCCATGCAGGCCATCAGCAGCCAGAACGAGCTGCGCCTGGGCCGCATCAGCCTGCGCACCCGCGCCCTGCGCCAGTTCACCATCGGCCATGTGCGCCACCGCCTGGTCACCAAGGTCGAGATCATCGACAACGGCCCGGGCATCCCAGCCGAACTGCAGGAAACCATCTTCTTTCCCATGGTCAGCGGCCGCCCGGACGGTACCGGGCTGGGCCTGGCCATTACCCAGAACATCATCAGCCAGCACCAGGGCCTGATCGAATGTGAGAGCCATCCCGGCCACACCACGTTCTCGATCTTCCTGCCATTGGAACAAGGAGCCCCCACGACATGAGCCGTAGTGAAACTGTCTGGATCGTCGATGACGACCGTTCTATCCGCTGGGTCCTCGAGAAAGCCTTGCAACAGGAAGGCATGACCACCCAGAGCTTCGACAGCGCCGACGGGGTGATGAGCCGCCTGGCGCGCCAGCAGCCGGACGTGATCATCTCCGACATCCGCATGCCCGGCGCCAGTGGCCTGGACTTGCTGGCGCGCATCCGCGAGCAGCACCCGCGTTTGCCGGTGATCATCATGACCGCGCACTCGGACCTGGACAGCGCTGTCGCGTCTTATCAGGGCGGTGCCTTTGAATACCTGCCCAAACCGTTCGACGTGGACGAGGCCGTGGCGCTGGTCAAGCGCGCCAACCAGCACGCCCAGGAACAACAAAGCCAGGAAGCCCCGCCGGCCCTGACCCGCACCCCGGAAATCATCGGTGAAGCACCGGCGATGCAGGAAGTGTTTCGCGCCATCGGGCGTTTGAGCCACTCCAACATCACCGTGTTGATCAACGGCGAGTCGGGCACCGGTAAAGAGTTGGTGGCCCATGCACTGCACCGTCACAGCCCACGGGCGGCTTCGCCGTTTATCGCGCTGAACATGGCGGCGATTCCCAAGGACTTGATGGAGTCCGAGCTGTTCGGCCATGAAAAAGGCGCGTTCACCGGCGCGGCCAACCTGCGTCGCGGGCGCTTTGAACAGGCCGACGGCGGCACGCTGTTCCTGGATGAAATCGGCGATATGCCAGCGGATACCCAGACACGCTTGCTGCGTGTATTGGCCGACGGTGAGTTCTACCGCGTCGGCGGGCACACGCCGGTCAAGGTTGATGTGCGCATTATTGCGGCGACCCACCAGAACCTCGAAACACTGGTACACGCGGGCAAGTTCCGTGAGGACTTGTTTCACCGTCTTAACGTAATTCGCATCCATATCCCACGAATGTCGGATCGCCGCGAAGACATCCCAACCCTGGCCCGCCACTTCCTCAGCCGCGCCGCGCAAGAATTGGCGGTGGAGCCGAAGCTGCTCAAAAGCGAGACCGAGGAATACCTCAAGAACCTGCCATGGCCGGGCAACGTGCGCCAGCTGGAGAACACTTGCCGTTGGATCACGGTGATGGCGTCCGGGCGCGAAGTACACATCAGCGACCTGCCGCCAGAGCTGTTGAGCCTGCCGCAGGATTCGGCACCGGTGACCAACTGGGAGCAAGCGCTGCGCCAATGGGCCGACCAGGCACTGGCACGCGGCCAGTCCAACCTGCTGGACAGCGCCGTGCCGGCGTTCGAGCGCATCATGATCGAAACCGCCCTGAAGCACACCGCCGGCCGCCGCCGGGATGCCGCGGTGTTGCTGGGTTGGGGCCGTAACACCTTGACGCGTAAGATCAAGGAGTTGGGGATGAAGGTCGATGGTGGGGATGATGATGAGGGTGATGAGGCTTAACTCTCAAAACCACGGAAGAACCCATGTGGGAGCTGGCTTGCCTGCGATAGCATCACCAAGGTGTAACTGACACACCGAGGTGCCTGCATCGCGGGCAAGCCCGGCTCCCACACAAAGCAGCTCCCACATTTATTTTGTGTCAGGCCAAACGACTGTGCACCGCTTCAATGCACCATGAACTAGCATCGCGCACATCCAGCCAGCCTGAAACGCCCGCCGAATCAACAAAAAATCAAATCGCAAAAACAGCAAAGCCCCGTATTCCGGGGCTTTGCGCTTTCTGGCGAAATTTTTTGGCACACATTGCAACTTCTGGCACGCGCCCTGCAATAACCCTTACATCGCCCAGTTTCGGGGACCTTGGTACAGGCAGGCCGAGAATCCCCTCTTTACACCCGGGGTGCTTGATGCGGATCGCGTCGCGCCCCACACCCGTTTCGGGAACCTCGGTACAGGCAGGCCGGGGATTCCCTCTTTAACACCGAAGCCTTCATGGCTTCACCCCGTTTTGGGAGCCCTGGTACAGGCAGGCCGGGAACTCCCTTCTTTACACCCGGGGCTTATGCGGCACAGCGCCCATAGCCCCAGCTCGCTTTGGGAACCTTGGTACAGGCAGGCCGGGGATTCCCTCTTTTATTCTTCGCGCAGATGGATCTGCAGCCGCCATCGGCCATCGGCCTTCTCGCCTTTCCACTCCCCGCGCAACGGCCGAGCCGCCACCAGGTTCAGCAGCAAGCCGCCATCGGTTTTGCGGATGCACCAGTTCACGTCCTTGTCATTGACCTTGAGTTGCCCGCTGGCAGCCTTGCCTTGCGCGTCGAACAGCACTGCAACGGTGCCGTCGACGTGTTCGCCGTGCAGCTTGGGCTCGCTGTTGAACCACACCACCACGCCGTCCGCCGCTGTTTCTAGCTGCTGCAACTCGACCGGGTCGGGCGTGGTCAGGCGGCCGATCATCAGGCCCACCATCAAGCCGACAATCGCCAATGAGCCCATCACCCGTGGCAATAGCTTCGGCCTTGGGTCGTCTTCAGGGGTAGAATGCAGCGCATCTTTGCCTTCGGAGCCGTGCATGTTTCACGTCATCCTTTTTCAACCAGAAATTCCGCCGAATACCGGCAACGTTATCAGGCTGTGCGCCAACAGTGGCTGCCACCTGCATTTGATCGAGCCGCTGGGCTTTGACATGGACGACAAGCGCCTGCGCCGCGCCGGGCTGGACTACCACGAGTACGCCACGCTCAAGCGCCACGCCGACCTCGCCAGCTGCCTGGAGAGCCTGGGCCACCCACGGTTGTTCGCGTTCACCACCAAAGGCTCACGGCCGTTTCATGATGCCAGCTTTGCCGAAGGCGACGCCTTCCTGTTCGGCCCGGAAAGCCGTGGCCTGCCGGCGGAGGTGCTTGATGCCCTGCCCGATGGCCATCGTCTGCGCTTGCCGATGCGCGAGGGTTGCCGCAGCTTGAACCTGTCCAACACCGTGGCCGTCGCGGTCTATGAAGGCTGGCGCCAGCTCGGCTTCAAGTAACGCATAAAAAAATGTGGGAGCAGACCTGTGTGGGAGCTGGCTTGCCTGCGATGCAGTCACCTCGGTGTATCAGTGATACTGAGGTGATGCTATCGCAGGCAAGCCAGCTCCCACACAAGCCCGCTCCCACATTTGATCGGTGTCGTTGCTCAGAACAGCTTACTGAACAGTCGACGAACCTTCCTGTTGCATACGCTGCAGCTCTTGCGCGTACAGGGCATCGAAGTTCACCGGCGCCAGCATCAGCGCAGGGAACGAGCCACGGGTGACCAGGCTGTCCAGAGTCTCACGGGCATACGGGAACAGGATGTTCGGGCAGAACGCGCCCAGGGTGTGGCTCATGGACGCTTCGTCCAGGCCCTGGATCAGGAAGATACCGGCCTGTTGCACTTCAGCGATGAAGGCTACTTCTTCGCCGTTCTTAACAGTAACGGACAAAGTCAGCACGACTTCGTGGAAGTCGCCTTCCAGAGCCTTTTGACGGGTGTTCAGGTCCAGTGCAACGCTTGGGGTCCATTCCTGACGGAAGATGGCCGGGCTTTTCGGCGCTTCGAACGACAGGTCACGCACATAAATCCGCTGCAGCGAAAACTGTGGGCCTTGAGCTTCTGCTGCTTCGGTGTTCTGTTGGTCAGTCATCGCAGATCCTTCTTGATCTTGGGGTCTTTTAGGGTTTAGGAGTCAGACGAGCAGCAGCGCATCGAGTTTACCGGCGCGCTCCAGAGCGAACAGGTCATCGCACCCACCGACATGCTTGTCGCCGATCCAGATCTGCGGTACGGACGTGCGTCCCGCTTTCTTGGTCATCTCGGCGCGCACTTGGGGTTTGCCGTCGACCTTGATCTCTTCGAAAGCAACACCCTTCTTCTCAAGCAGGGCCTTGGCCCGCATGCAGTAAGGGCACCAATCGCTGGAGTAAACGACAACCTGGCTCATATCACTTCACCAGCGGCAGGTTATCGGCCTTCCAGCTGCCGATACCGCCGGACAGTTTGGCGGCAGTGAAACCGGCCTTGAGCATCTCGCGGGCGTGGGTGCCGGCGTGCTGGCCTTGGGCGTCGACCAGAATAATGGTCTTGGCCTTGTGTTTTTCCAGCTCGGGCAAGCGTGCGATCAGCTTGTCCTGTGGAATGTTCAGGGCGCCAACGATGTGGCCGGCGGCAAAATCCTTGGCCGGGCGGATATCCACGACAACGGCCTCATCCTTGTTGACCAGTGCGGTCAGCTCCGACGTGCTCAGGCTGCGGCCACCGCGGCTCATTTCATGAGCGATCAGCAGCGCCAGCAGGATGACGAAGACACCCGCGAGCAAGTAGTGGGCAGTGGCAAATGCAATCAGGTGATCAACCATCAAGGAGGTTCCAGGGCGTTAAAATGGCGGTAAGTATACACAGCCGTCAGGGGCGGCCAACCCCCGTAAAGCGGTGACGTGGTCTGAACTTCGCTTTAAACTGCGACTCCCTTTTCAATTGTCTTCCTTTATTAACGCCGCGAGAGGATCTATGACTACTACGCCTAAACCTTTGGTCCTGATAATTCTCGATGGCTTCGGACACAGTGAAAGCCACCATGACAACGCCGTGTACTCGGCCAAAAAGCCAGTACTCGACCGCCTGACCGCCACTGTGCCCAACGGCCTGATCTCCGGTTCCGGCATGGATGTAGGCTTGCCGGACGGCCAGATGGGCAACTCGGAAGTCGGCCACATGAACCTCGGCGCCGGACGAGTGGTATACCAGGACTTCACCCGCGTGACCAAAGCGATCCGCGATGGCGAGTTCTTCGAGAACCCGACCATCTGCGCGGCGGTGGATAAAGCCGTGGCTGCCGGCAAAGCCGTGCACTTTATGGGCTTGCTGTCCGACGGCGGCGTTCATAGCCACCAGGACCACTTGGTCGCCATGGCCGAACTGGCCTTCAAGCGCGGCGCCGACAAGATTTACCTGCACGCCTTCCTCGATGGCCGCGATACGCCGCCAAAAAGCGCGCAATCGTCCATCGAACTGCTCGACGCCACCTTCGCCGCCCTCGGCAAAGGCCGCATCGCCAGCCTGGTTGGCCGCTATTTTGCGATGGACCGTGACAACCGCTGGGACCGTGTGGCCCAGGCCTACAACCTGATCGCTGAAGGCCAAGGCGAATTTCACGCCGCCACCGCCCAGGAAGGCCTCGAAGCCGCCTATGCCCGTGGCGAGAGCGACGAATTCGTCAAAGCCACCACCATCGGCGAGCCGGTCAAAGTCGAAGACGGCGATGCCCTGGTGTTCATGAACTTCCGCGCCGACCGTGCCCGTGAGCTGAGCCACGTATTCGTTGACGCCGGTTTCAAGGACTTCGAGCGCGCACGCCAGCCGAAAGCCGAGTTCGTAATGCTCACCCAATACGCCGCCAACATCCCGGCCCCTTCGGCATTCGCGCCGGGCAGCCTGGAAAACGTGCTGGGCGACTATTTGGCGAAAAACGGCAAGACTCAGCTGCGCATTGCCGAAACCGAAAAATATGCCCACGTGACCTTTTTCTTCTCCGGTGGCCGCGAAGAGCCGTTCCCGGGTGAAGAACGCATCCTGATCCCGTCGCCAAAAGTCGCCACCTACGACCTGCAGCCAGAGATGAGCGCGCCGGAAGTCACCGACAAAATCGTCGATGCCATCGAACACCAGCGTTACGACGTGATCGTGGTCAACTACGCCAACGGCGACATGGTCGGCCACAGCGGCAACCTGGAAGCGGCCGTAAAAGCCGTGGAATGCCTGGACCTGTGCGTCGGTCGCATCGTCGATGCCCTGGAAAAAGTCGGCGGCGAAGCGCTGATCACCGCCGACCACGGCAACTGCGAGCAAATGTCCGACGAATCCACCGGCCAGGCCCACACCGCCCACACCACCGAGCCGGTGCCATTCATCTACGTCGGCAAACGCGACCTTAAAGTGCGTGAAGGCGGCGTGCTGGCGGATGTGGCACCGACCATGCTGAAGCTGATGGGGCTGGAGAAGCCGAAAGAGATGACCGGTACTTCGATTCTGGTCTGATCCCAGCCTCACCACAAAACCAGTGTGGGAGCGGGCTTGCCCGCGATAGCATTCTGCCAGTCGACTACACAGTTCACTGACACACCGCTATCGCAGGCAAGCCAGCTCCCACATCTGCATGTGGCGTCCGTGAGATATCTTGCTCTCCAGCCCGAATTGGGCGTTTTTTTTGCAGCGCTTGGCGGGCATACTAGGCCGTCCCTTTCCCTGGTGTCGCCCGCCTCTATGCTTCGCGCCTTGATTACCCTCGCTCTAGTCTGCTTGCTCCAACCGGCGTTTGCCGATGAGCGCGCACAAACCCAACAACAGTTGGACGCTACGCGTCAGGACATTACCGAGCTGAAAAAACTGCTCGGCAAGCTCCAGGAAGAAAAATCCGGGGTGCAGAAAGACCTGCGCGGCACGGAAACCGAGATGGGCAAGCTTGAGAAGCAGGTCCAGGAGCTACAAAAAGAATTAAAGAAGAGCGAGTCGGAACTGGAGCGACTCGACGCTGAGAAAAAAAAACTCCAGAGCGCACGCGTTGAACAGCAACGCCTGATCGCGATCCAGGCCCGCGCCGCCTACCAGAGCGGCCGCCAGGAATACCTCAAGCTGCTGCTCAACCAGCAGAACCCCGAGAAATTCGCCCGCACCCTTACTTACTACGACTACTTGAGCAAGGCGCGCCTGGCGCAATTGAAGGGCTTTAATGAAACCCTGCGCCAGTTGGCCAATGTCGAGCAGGAAATCGCCGACCAGCAGTCGCAACTGATGGATCAGAAAACCGCCCTCGACACCCAGCGCGACCAGTTGGACAAGGTGCGCAAAGAGCGCCAGCAAGCCCTGGCCAAGCTCAACGATGACGTGAAGGCCCGCGACGCCAAGCTCCAGGCCCGCGAGCAGGACCAGGCAGACCTGGGCAAAGTGCTCAAAACCATCGAAGAAACCCTGGCGCGCCAGGCACGTGAGGCCGAAGAAGCGCGGCAGAAAGCGCTGATCGCCCAGCAGGAAGCGGAAAAAAAGCGCCAGCGTGAAGCCGAGCTGGCCGCCACCACTGACGCGCCGGCGCCGCGTAAACCGGCGCGTGCAGCGCCTGGGCCGCTGGTTTCCAGCTCCGGCGAGAACTTCGGCGGCCCTTTTGCTTCAGCCCGCGGCAAACTTCCATGGCCAGTTGATGGTCGATTACTGGCACGCTTTGGTGAAACCCGTGGCGATGACACCCGCGCCAAGTGGGATGGGGTGATGATCAGTGCCGCTGCCGGCAGCCAGGTCCACGCCGTTCACGGTGGCCGTGTGGTATTTGCCGATTGGCTGCGCGGCGCCGGTTTGTTGGTGATTCTTGACCACGGAAATGGCTATTTGAGCCTTTATGGCCACAATCAGACATTACTCAAGTCGGCAGGTGATGTTGTAAAAGCCGGTGAATCCATCTCCACTGTCGGTAACAGTGGTGGCCAGGACACCCCGGCGCTGTACTTCGCTATTCGTCAGCAGGGCCGCCCGAGCGACCCTGCACAATGGTGCCGTTCCCAAGGATAGGGCTGCACCTACATTAGGAGTTCGTTCGACATGCTGCATTTGTCCCGCCTCACTTCGCTGGCCCTGACGATCGCCCTGGTGATCGGCGCGCCGCTGGCTTTTGCCGACCAGGCTGCACCGGCACCCGCCGCCACCGCCGCGACCACCAAGGCGCCGCTGCCGCTGGACGAGCTGCGTACCTTTGCCGAGGTCATGGACCGGATCAAGGCAGCCTATGTCGAACCCGTAGACGACAAGACCCTGCTGGAAAATGCCATCAAGGGCATGCTCAGCAACCTCGACCCGCACTCCGCTTACCTGGGGCCGGAAGATTTTGCCGAACTGCAGGAAAGTACCAGCGGTGAGTTCGGCGGCCTGGGCATCGAAGTCGGCTCCGAGGATGGCCAGATCAAAGTGGTCTCGCCGATTGATGACACCCCTGCGTCCAAGGCGGGCATTCAGGCTGGCGACTTGATCGTGAAGATCAACGGCCAGCCGACCCGTGGCCAGACCATGACCGAAGCCGTCGACAAGATGCGCGGCAAACTCGGCCAGAAAATCACCCTGACCCTGGTGCGCGACGGCGGCAACCCGTTTGACGTGACCCTGGCCCGCGCGACCATCACGGTCAAGAGCGTGAAGAGCCAGTTGCTGGAGTCGGGCTACGGTTACATTCGTATCACCCAGTTCCAGGTCAAGACCGGCGACGAAGTGGCCAAGGCCTTGGCCAAGCTGCGCAAAGACAACGGCAAGAAGCTAAATGGCATCGTGCTCGACCTGCGCAACAACCCAGGCGGCGTACTGCAATCGGCGGTGGAAGTGGTCGACCACTTCATCACCAAAGGCCTGATCGTCTACACCAAAGGCCGTATCGCCAACTCCGAGTTGCGCTTCTCGGCCACCGGCAACGACCTGAGCGAAGGCGTGCCATTGGCCGTGCTGATCAACGGCGGCAGCGCTTCGGCGTCGGAAATTGTCGCCGGTGCCCTGCAAGACCAGAAGCGCGGCGTACTGATGGGCACCACCAGCTTCGGCAAAGGCTCGGTGCAAACCGTATTGCCGCTGAACAACGAGCGCGCACTGAAGATCACTACGGCGCTGTACTACACGCCGAACGGTCGCTCGATCCAGGCCCAGGGCATCGTGCCGGACATCGAAGTGCGCCGGGCCAAGATCACCAACGAGGTCGACAGCGAGTACTACAAAGAGGCCGACCTGCAAGGTCACTTGGGCAATGGCAACGGCGGCGCCGACCAGCCGACCGGCAGCGCCACCAAAGCCAAGCCGATGCCGCAGGACGATGACTACCAACTGGCCCAGGCGCTGAGCCTGCTTAAAGGCCTGAGCATTACGCGCAGCCGTTGATATGCGTTTTGCCCTGATCATCGCTCTGCTGTGCAGCCTGGCCGGCGTCGCCCACGCGACGCCGGCAGGCGAGCCGCAAAAAGCCTACCTGACCCTCATCATCGACGACCTGGGGCAAAACCTGCCCCGGGATCGTCGCGTGCTGGCCCTGCCTGGGCCAGTGACCACGGCGATCATGCCCGACACGCCCCACGCCGCTGAATTCGCCCGTGAAGCGCACAAGGCCGGCAAGATAGTGATCCTGCACATGCCCATGGACCCGGCCACCGGCCCGTTCGCCTGGCACCCCGAGCTGCCCATCGAAGAACTCGGCAAGCGCCTGGACGCCGCCTTCAAGGCTGTGCCCTACACCGCCGGCATCAACAACCATATGGGCAGCCGCATGACCGCCCAACCAGCCGCGATGGCGTGGTTGATGGCCGAGCTGCAACGGCGCAACAAGTTCTTTGTCGACAGCCGCACCAGCGCGCAGACCGTCGCCGCCGCCGAGGCGCAGAAGATCGGCCTGGCGCATGTCTCGCGGGATGTGTTCCTGGATGACGAACGCACCGAAGCGGCGATTGGCACGCAACTGCAAACCGCAATCAAGCTGGCGCACAAACAAGGCTCGGTGGTAATGATCGGCCACCCTTACCCACAGACCCTGGCAGTGCTGGAGCGTGAGTTGCCCAAGCTCAAGGCGCAGGGCATCGACTGGATTGATATCAAGTTGATGATCAGTGTGCGCAGCAACCAAGCCATGGCGGCACACGGCAAAAACGGTACGTATCTTCCGGCGCGTAGATAGTTACCGCTCGGTACCGACTGCCCTGCTCAATAGTTGATGCTCCCATCAACTGGAGAGCCCTCCATGAAGCCTCTGCAATTCAATGACCTGCTCATCAGCTTTACCAGCGAGTTTCTACCGCTGTGGAACGACAAGGGTTCGGGCGCGCATAAAGCCGTCGGCCTCTGGCGGCCGAGCACCGCCTCCGATGCCCTGAGACCGTTTTTTACCTTGGGTGATATTGCGGTCAACCACTACCGCAATATCAACTACGGCAACGTTGTCGCCGTCGTCAGCGACGTGAACAGCGTCGACGGCACGGCCCTGCGTGCGCCAGTCGATTATCAATTGGTGTGGGAGGATGAAGGCTCCGGAGCGCTGGGCAATGCGTCCATCTGGCGCCCGCTGCCGCCAGAGGGCTATGTGGCGATGGGGCTGGTGTACGGCGTGGACTACGACAAACCCTCACTCCATGCCGTGCGGTGCGTGCGAAAAGACCTGGTGATGGCCGCTCAAGCGGGCGAATTGATCTGGGACGATAAAGGCAGCGGCGCCACCAACGACTTGAGCCTCTGGTCAGTGACACCTCCCCATGCACCTGCGGGCGAAATATACCTCGCGCCCGGCACCTTCATCGGCAATGGCAGTTATGCCAGGCCAAGCCTTGAGGCCTATTCACTGCGCCTGACATTGACAGCGCTGTTGCACGACCTGCCGCCACCACCCGCGCTCAGCGGGTACGAAAGCCCGGGCAATGATGAGTCCATCCACGCGCCTCAGGTGTGCGAGCTGCCATGGTTCTGTGTCAAAGACCCGGAGTTGGCTGTGATCGAACAGTTTCAGGCATCGCCCATCTACCGCCTGGAGCGCACGGACCGTCACCTGTGTGTCGGTTTCGGGCACAACACTGAGGCTACCAGCCAGCCATTCATGTGGACGGCCGCAAAAGGTGAAGTAGAAGGGACTGCCAAGGCACTGGCGGCCAACACCAGCATCGGTATGGGCAAAGAGTGGCCGGTGGGCGAACACGTCTTCGAATTGAGTTTTTCGGCGCACCTGGATCGCGACTTCACACACACGCAGCGCTCAGCGAAAGGCTGGAACCAGGCTTCGTCGCTGGAAATCATCACTTATGTTCCGCCAAAAAAAGCCGTTGCGGCGTACCTTGTCCAAAGCGAATACCGCCTGCTGCGACAGGACGGCAGCCAGGTTTCAAGCACGGCCAGCTATACCAATGGTGACAACATCTACATGAGCGATTATCCAAACGCCGAGGTGCTGCCTGATGAACAGCCTCTACCGGTAGAAGTGTCTCAACCAGAGCCCGAACTAGAGGTAACGGGCCATGATCTGATCGACACCACCCTCACCCCGTAACTGGTCGAGTGCTGCCTGAAGCTTGGCCACCACCTCATCCGGCACGTCTTTATTCAGCGCCAGGTACAACTGGGCGCTGTTGAAGCGCAGCACGGTTTTCAGTTGGGTCACCCCCACCTGGCGGGCCAGATAACGGCCCGCCGGATCACCGGTGGCCCACAGGTCGATCTGGCCATCCACCAGTTTTTGCGCGTTGTCCTGGTCACGCAGTGCGACGATAGGCTTAAGGCCCTGCTTTTCCAGGGTCTCGGCAATGGCGTCACCCTTGTAGGCGCCGATCTTGTAACGATGGGCCTGTTCAAGGTCTGTCAGTTCTATCTTGCTGTCGGCCTTGGCCAGCATCACCCAATCATCCGGGCCGATGGGGCCGACCCATTTGAACAGGGCTTCGCGGTCCGGCAGGCGCGCCATCACAAAGACGCCATAGCCGGGTTTTTCCAGGGCGAGTTTGTAGATTCGCTCCCAAGGAAAACGCAAAGTCAGGTTGTAGGAAATGCCGGCACGCTTGAACGTCTCGCGCACGATATCGACGGCAATGCCCTCGATGTTTTCTTCCTTCGCGAAGTTCTTGCCGTTTTTCGCCATGTTGTAGGGCGGGAAGTTTTCCGTCAGCAACACCAGGGAGGCGTCGGACGGTTCCTCGGCACGAGCCGAGCCCGTCAACAGAATGGACGTACTGGCGAGGGCAAGCAGAAGGGTCTTGAACATGAAGGCTACCGGAATCCATGGCAAGCGCAGAGAGTGCCCCGCGCCTGCCAGGGTGTCCAGCAGCGTTTAGCGAACGACGATACCGCGCGCAGCCATATAGGCTTTAGCCTCAGGCACGGTGTATTCGCCAAAGTGGAAAATGCTCGCCGCCAGCACGGCACTGGCGTGACCTTCGATCACGCCGTCGGCCAGGTGCTGCAGGTTGCCAACGCCGCCGGAGGCGATCACCGGAATGCCCAGCGCATCGCTGATGGCACGGGTCACGCCCAGGTCGAAACCGTTTTTCATGCCGTCCTGGTCCATGCTGGTCAGCAGGATTTCACCGGCGCCCAGGGCTTCCATCTTCATCGCCCACTCCACCGCGTCCAGGCCGGTGGGTTTGCGACCGCCATGGGTGAAGATCTCCCAGCGCGGGGTTTCGCCCGGGCCGGAGACTTTTTTGGCGTCGATGGCGACCACGATGCATTGCGAGCCAAAGTGCTGCGCGGCTTCGCCGACGAACTCCGGGTTGAACACGGCAGCGGTGTTGATCGAGACCTTGTCCGCACCGGCGTTGAGCAGGTTGCGGATGTCTTGCACGGTGCGCACACCACCGCCCACGGTCAGCGGGATAAACACCTGGCTGGCCATGCGCTCGACGGTATGGAGCGTGGTGTCGCGGCCGTCGACGCTGGCGGTGATGTCGAGAAAGGTAATCTCGTCGGCACCTTGCTCATCATAGCGACGGGCGATTTCCACCGGGTCCCCGGCGTCGCGGATGTTCTCGAACTTGACGCCCTTGACCACGCGACCGTTGTCGACGTCCAGGCAAGGGATGATGCGTTTGGCCAGCGCCATGGTCAGTCCTCAGCCGTTGTAGGCGTCGCAGTAAGCCTGGGCTTCGGCGACGTCCAGAGTACCTTCGTAGATCGCGCGGCCGGTGATGGCGCCGATAATGCCGGGCGCCTTGGCGTCCAGCAGCGACTTGATGTCACCCAGGTTGTGAATGCCACCGGAGGCGATCACCGGGATCCTGGTCGCGGCGGCCAGCGCTGCGGTGAACGGCACGTTGCAGCCCTGCATCATGCCGTCTTTGGCGATATCGGTATAAACGATGGCGGACACGCCGTCGGCTTCGAACTGCTTGGCCAGGTCGATGACCTGCACGGTGCTGATTTCAGCCCAGCCGTCGGTGGCGACGAAACCGTCTTTGGCATCCAGGCCTACGATGACTTTACCGGGGAACGCGCGGCAGGCTTCGGCCACAAACGCCGGGTCTTTCACGGCCTTGGTGCCGATGATTACGTAGCTCACGCCAGCCTTGACGTAGTGCTCGATGGTTTCCAGGGAGCGAATGCCGCCGCCGATCTGGATCGGCAGGTTCGGGTAGCGCTTGGCGATGGCGGTAACCACTTCGCCATTGACTGGCTGGCCTTCGAAGGCGCCGTTCAAGTCCACCAGATGCAGACGACGGCAGCCCCCTTCTACCCATTTGGCAGCCATGCTCACCGGGTCATCGGAGAACACGGTGGAATCTTCCATGCGGCCTTGGCGCAGGCGTACACAAGCGCCGTCCTTGAGATCGATAGCGGGGATAATCAGCATCTGGCAAACCTTATTCGATATTCAGCAATGCTTGGGAAATCAGGGTTTCTCAAGCGACCACAAGTCGCTTTCGATGCTTTCGAACCTTTCTTTAAGGAGCGTCTGCGTGTCGAAAATCGCCCTGTTGTAATAGTGCGGCGCCACTTCGGTGGTGAACAGCTCAAGAATCTCGGCGACCTCGAACGAGCCTAACTTAAGCTCGAAACGGTCCTCCATGAAACGCTTGATCTTGTCGGTAGCCTCACGCTCCTGTTCGGGCGTGAGGTTCAAGATCGGCGGCTTCGGCTTCTTGGCCATTACCAGCGACCATCCCACGCGGCGAAGTTCTGCAGCAATTGCAGGCCATGGGTATGGCTCTTCTCCGGGTGGAACTGCACGGCGAAGCGCGAACCGTCGGCCAGCGCTGCGGCGAAGTCGACGCCGTAATGCCCGCCGCCCACCACCTGGCCCGGGTTACCGGCATTGATGTAGTAGCTGTGCACAAAGTAGAAGCGCGCCAGGTCAGGGATGTCGTGCCACAGCGGGTGTTCGACGGTCTGGCTGACTTCGTTCCAACCCATGTGCGGCACCTTCAAGTGCTCGCCGTCTTCGTGCAAATCTTTGCCGAAGAACTTTACCTGGCCGGGGAACAGGCCGATGCAGTCGACGCCGCCGTTCTCTTCACTGCTGTCGAGCAAGGCTTGCATGCCCACGCAGATGCCGAGGAACGGGCGGTCCTGGCTGACTTCGCGCACCAGGCTGTCAAAGCCCAGGCGGCGGATCTCGGCCATGCAATCGCGAATCGCGCCAACGCCTGGAAATACCACGCGGTCGGCTTCGCGAATCACATTGGCGTCGCTGGTGATCAGCACCTTGCCGGCGCCCACGTGCTCGAGCGCCTTGGCCACCGAGTGCAGGTTACCCATGCCGTAATCGATAACCGCGACCGTCTGCATTACAGAACGCCCTTGGTCGACGGCATTTGCCCGGCCATGCGGTCATCCAGCTCTACGGCCATGCGCAGTGCGCGGCCGAAAGCCTTGAACACGGTTTCGATCTGGTGGTGAGTGTTGGTGCCGCGCAGGTTGTCGATGTGCAGGCTGACGAGTGCGTGATTGACGAAGCCCTGGAAGAACTCCTGGAACAGGTCGACATCGAAGCCGCGGCCTACATTGGCACGCGTGTAAGGCACGTGCATCTGCAGGCCTGGGCGGCCGGAGAAGTCGATGACCACACGCGACAGCGCTTCATCCAGCGGGACATAGGCATGGCCGTAGCGACGGATACCTTTTTTGTCGCCGATGGCCTTGGCAAACGCCTGGCCGAGGGTGATGCCCACGTCTTCCACCATGTGGTGATCGTCGATGTGCAGGTCGCCCGTACCGACGATTTCCAGATCAATCAACCCATGACGGGCGATCTGGTCCAGCATGTGCTCAAGAAAAGGTACACCGATTTTAAATTCGGCCTTTCCGGTGCCATCCAGGTTGATCGAGGCTTTGATCTGGGTTTCCAGAGTGTTGCGCTCGACGGACGCCTTACGTTCAGCCATTACCAGCTCCGCAAAATCATTGGGCGAAAAAGGCAGCCATTATAGGGGCGCGGGCGCTAAACAGAAACATCGAAGGGGATAAGACTGATGGAGTGTCGGAGATAGACATGTGCATACAAGCAGGCGCTCCAGGATGGTGCGCCCAGCCGCTCTCTTGAAACGAGTAGAGATCCAGTGTGGGAGCTGGCTTGCCTGCGATGCAGACACCTCGGTATTTCAGTTACACCGTGGTGATGCTATCGCAGGCAAGCCAGCTCCCACACAAGCCCTGTTTCTACAGGGGGTTGCGGTGTTAGTGGAACAACACCGCCGTCTTCTGCAGAGTCACCCACACACCCCACGCCAACGGAATACCCACCACTAGCCAAGCGGCAATGGCCATCGGCACAGTACCAGGAGCCGCTTTCCACTCCAGCGAAGTGCTGGCATCGGCGCCTTTGTCATGGCCCAGCGCCTGTTCGGCAGCCAGTTCGGCGTCGGTCATGAAGTACTTGTCGGCCACCGGGCGCACCAGCAGGTTGCAGAGGAAACCCAGCACCAGCAGGCCTGCGAGGATGTACAAGGTGATGTCGTAGGCCGCAGCGCGCGGAACGCCGATGCTCAGCTGATACTCACGCAAGTAGTTCACCAACACCGGGCCCAGCACGCCCGCCGCCGCCCATGCGGTCAACAGGCGACCGTGGATCGCGCCGACCATCTGGGTGCCGAACAGGTCGGCCAGGTACGCAGGCACGGTCGCAAAACCGCCGCCGTACATCGACAGGATGATGCAGAACGCCGCCACAAACAGCGCCACGTTGCCCAGGTGCCCCAGGTTCGGGATCAGCGCGTACAGGGCAAAGCCCAGGGCGAAGAACACGAAGTAGGTATTTTTACGGCCCAGGTAGTCGGAGAACGACGCCCAGAAGAACCGGCCACCGATGTTGAACAGGCTCAACAGACCAGTGAAACCTGCAGCGATGGCCGCAATAGAGGCCAACTGGCCCGCGTCCAGTTGACCGAACGGCACATCCACACCCAGCAACTTGCCACCGAATACTTCCTGCAGCAGCGGCGAAGCCATGCCGAGGATGCCGATACCGGCGGACACGTTCAGGCACAGCACCAGCCACACCAAACGGAATTGCGGGGTTTTCCACGCTACGTTCACGTGCACGTGGCGGTGGGTGATCATCGCGTTGCTGGCTTTTTTCGCCGGGGCGGTCCAGCCCTCAGGCTTCCAGCCGGTCGGCGGCACGCGGTACGACAGTGCGCCACCGATCATGAACACGAAATAGATCACGGCCATGACCACAAAGCTCTGCCACACGCCCACGCTGGTTGGCGAGGCGAAATGGCCCATCAGCGCTGCGGCCAACGGTGCACCCACCATTGCGCCACCGCCGAAGCCCATGATCGCCATGCCGGTGGCCATGCCGCGCTTGTCCGGGAACCACTTGATCAGCGTCGATACGGGCGAGATATAACCCAGGCCCAGGCCGATACCGCCAATCACACCGGAGCCGATCCACATCAGCCAGATCTGGTGGGTATAAATCCCCAGCGCCGAGATCAACAGGCCGCCGCACCAGCACAAGGCCGAGACAACGCCGGCTTTACGTGGCCCGGCATGTTCCAGCCAGCCACCCCAGATGGCTGCCGAGCAACCCAGGAAGATGAAGAACAGGGTGTAGATCCAGCCCAGCATCGAGATGGGCCAGTCGCACTGGGACGAGAAGACTTGCGCGATAAAGCTCATGTCCGGCGCGCAGGCGACCGGCGCGGTGATACCCAGTGCTTTGGACAGAGGCAGCCAAAACACCGAGAACCCGTAGGCCATGCCGATGCAGAGGTGGATGGCCAGAGCGGCCGGCGGAACCAGCCAGCGGTTGAACCCGGGCTTGGCGATAATGCGCTCCTTGGACAGGAACGCAGGCTGCGCGGCAGTGCTGCCGGCCGCAGTGCTAGTGCTCATTGGTGTTTCCCCCAGTTATTAGTATGTGTCCGTCAGGCGCTCTCTCCCTCGACCTTGCACGCAGAGCGTTGGCCGTTGTTGTTGAGTAAAGCTCCATTTAAACGCGACGTTGTGTCGCAGACGACAGACGAACCCGCGAAGATTAGCACCAGTGGATGACAGAAAAACCAAACTGACATCACCTTTTTCACTCAATCTGATCTGTCTGGCGTAAAAATCCGATTTTGCCGGCGCTAGATACAATGTAACGATGCGTGAACTGACGCAGGCCTTCGGGCGTTATACTCTGCGGCTAAATTTTGAAATCGACATACAAGGACTCGCCCATGAAAGCGTTCGGCAAAATCCTGGGTCTGGTACTCCTCGGGCTGTTGCTGATCATTGTGGCCCTGGGCTTTGCCCTGACCCACCTCTTCGATCCCAACGACTACAAAGACGAGATTCGCCAGATTGCCCGCGACAAGGCCCACATCGAGCTGACGCTCAATGGCGATATCGGCTGGAGCCTGTTCCCCTGGCTGGGCCTTGAGCTGCATGAAGCCAGCGTAGCGACCCTCACCGCCCCGACCCAACCGTTCGCCGACTTGCAGATGCTTGGCCTGTCGGTACGCGTGCTGCCGCTGCTGCGCCGCGAAGTGCAGATGAGTGATGTGCGTGTCGAAGGCCTGAACCTGCGCCTCAACCGCGACAAGCAAGGCCATGGCAACTGGGAAGACATCGGCAAGAACCTGCCGGATGCGACCGAAACGGCCAGCGCCCCTGCCCCTGCCCCAGCGCAAGCCCCGGCCGAGCCCGAACCGGAAAAGCCGCCCAAGCCGATCCGCCTGGACATCGACAGCCTGACCATCAACAACGCCCGCGTTGAATACAACGATGAACAGACCGGCAAACAGTTCAGCGCCGAAAGCATCCAGCTGAGCGCCGGTGCCGTACACGAAGGCGCGAGCATTCCACTCAAGCTCACCGCCTTCCTGGGCAGCAACCAGCCACTGATGCGGGTCAAAACCGAGCTGAACGGCAACCTGCGCATCCAGCGCGCCCTGCAGCGCTACCAGTTCGAAGACATGAAACTCAGCGGCGAAGCCACCGGCGAGCCGCTGCAAGGCAAGACCGTGACCTTCTCCACCCAGGGCCAATTGCTGGTGGACCTGGCGGCCAACATCGCCGAGTGGACCAACCTCAAGCTCTCCGCCAACCAACTGCGCGCCTTGGGCGAACTGAAGGTCAATGACCTGAACAAAACCCCGCAAGTCAGCGGCGCGCTGTCGATTGCCCAGTTTGACCTGGCCAAGTTCCTCGACAGCGTCGGCCACCCACTGCCGCCCATGGCTGACGGCAGCCTGAGCAAGGTCGAGCTGGTCAGCCGCCTTAAGGGCACGCCCACCAGCGTGGCGCTGGAAGACCTGAACCTGAAGCTCGACGGCAGCACCTTCACCGGCCGCATCGCCGTGGATGACTTCGCCAAGCAAGCCCTGCGCGTGCAGCTCAAGGGCGACACCTTCAATGCCGACAACTACCTGCCGGCCAAGTCCGAATCGGCCAAAGGTGCAACCGCCGCCCGCCAGGCCGAAGTGCAGAACAGCGAAGCCGGCGCCATGGCCGCCGGTGGCACCACACCGCTGCCGGAAGCGCCAACCAAAGGCGCGTGGAGCACCGACAAGCTGCTGCCACTGACCCGCCTGCGCGCCCTGGACGTGAACGCCGACCTGGCTTTTGGGCAACTGACCTTAAGCAAGCTGCCGATCCAGAATGCAGCGCTCAAAGCCTCCGGCGCCGATGGCCAGCTCAAGCTCGACACCTTGAGCGGCGGCCTCTACAACGGCACCTTCCAGGCCAACGGCACACTCGATGTGCGCCAGGACATCCCGCTGCTAGCGCTGCAAACCCACATCAAGCAAGTACCGGTTGAACGTATCCTGCAAGCCCAGGGGCAAAACCCGCCGGTCAAAGGCCAGGTCACTCTCGACAGCAACCTCACCGGCCGTGGCAACAGCCAGAAAGCGCTGATCGACAGCCTCAACGGTACCGCCAGCTTTGTGATCAACAACGGCGCGCTGCTCAATGCCAACATTGAACAGCAACTGTGTACCGGCATTGCGCTGCTCAATCGCAAAACACTGAGCACTACGCCACAGGGCAAGGACACGCCGTTCCAGGAACTGCGCGGCACCCTTAACTTGCGTAACGGCGTGGCGAGTAACCCCGACCTCAAAGTGCGGATTCCAGGCCTGGCGGTCAACGGCAACGGTGACGTCGACCTGCGCGTGCTGGGCATGGACTACCGCGTTGGCATCATCGTCGAAGGCGACCAGCGCGACGTGCCGGACCCGGCCTGCCAGGTGGGCGCCAACTTCCAGAACATCGAAGTGCCGCTGCGCTGCCGTGGCCCGCTGGAGCTGGGCGCCAAGGCCTGCCGCCTGGACAAGGACGGCTTGACCCAGGTCGCCATCAAAGCCGCCGGCAACAAGCTCAGCGACAAAATCGAAGAGAAGCTCGACAAGGTCAATCCGCAGCTTAAAGACGCCCTTAAAGGCCTGTTCAAACGATGAGAAACGAGCAGTTTTCACAGGCGGTGCTGGACTGGTACGACCGCCACGGTCGCCATGACCTGCCCTGGCAACAGGGCATCACGCCTTACCGGGTGTGGGTTTCGGAGATCATGTTGCAACAGACCCAGGTCAGCACCGTACTCAACTACTTCGACCGGTTCATGGCTTCCTTGCCGACGGTCGAAGCCCTGGCCGCCGCGCCGGAAGATGAAGTGCTGCACCTGTGGACCGGCCTGGGTTACTACACCCGCGCACGCAACCTGCAGAAGACTGCCAAAATCGTGGTCGCTGAATACGGCGGCGAATTCCCCAAGGATGTGGAAAAGCTCACTGAGCTACCCGGCATTGGCCTGTCCACCGCCGGTGCCATCGCCAGTTTGAGCATGGGCTTGCGCGCACCGATCCTGGACGGCAACGTCAAACGCGTGCTGGCGCGCTTTACTGCGCAAGAAGGCTACCCAGGCGAGCCGAAGGTGGCGAAACAGCTCTGGGCCACCGCTGAGCGCTTTACGCCACACGATCGCGTCAACGCCTACACCCAGGCAATGATGGACATGGGCGCCACGCTCTGCACGCGCAGCAAGCCAAGTTGCCTGCTGTGCCCGCTGGAAAAGGGCTGCGAAGCCCACATGCTCGGCCTGGAGACGCGCTACCCGATCCCCAAGCCGCGCAAGACCATCCCACAAAAGCGCACGCTGATGCCGCTGCTGGCCAACGCCGAGGGCGAAATTCTGCTGTACCGTCGCCCGTCCACGGGCCTGTGGGGCGGTTTGTGGAGCTTGCCGGAACTCGATGACCTGGAAGACCTGGAACACCTCGCCAACCAGCACGCGCTGGCACTGGGCGAGCAACAGGCTCTGCCGGGGCTGATCCATACCTTCAGCCACTTCCAACTGGCCATCGAACCCTGGCTGGTGCAAGTCGAGGAATCCGCCCATCACGTGGCCGAGGCCGACTGGCTCTGGTATAACCTCGCCACCCCGCCGCGCCTGGGCCTTGCTGCCCCGGTGAAAAAACTGCTGAAGCGCGCGGCCGACGTATTGAACGCAGGAGTTTCGTCATGACCCGCACCGTAATGTGCCGCAAGTACAAAGAAGAACTGCCAGGCCTGGAACGTCCTCCGTACCCAGGTGCCAAGGGCCAGGATATTTTCGAGCATATCTCTGCCCAAGCCTGGGGTGACTGGCTGAAACACCAGACCCTGCTGATCAACGAAAAGCGTCTGAACATGATGAACGCCGAAGATCGCAAATACCTGGCGGGCGAGATGGATAAGTTCTTTTCCGGCGAGGATTACGCCAAGGCCGACGGTTACGTGCCGCCTGCTCAATAATTGATCAAAAACCGGGGTCGGCACGTAAGCGACGGTAATAATTAAATATTTTTTGAAAACTTGCTTGACGACCCCCTGAAAAACCCGTTTAATGCGCCCCGTTGCCCAGATAGCTCAGTCGGTAGAGCAGGGGATTGAAAATCCCCGTGTCGGCGGTTCGATTCCGTCTCTGGGCACCACTAATACCGAAAAACCCCAAGCGAAGATGATTCCTTGGGGTTTTTTATTGCCTACGATTTAGTGGCCGCGAGCCAATGCCCAGCCCGATCCACACCCGAGGGTTATTTATCCCGCCGCTCAATCGTTTAGCTGTTACTGAATTTTCTGTTGCAAGGTAGTTATTTGATGAACCGGTACTTGTTCTGCGCGCTGTTGCTGCTGACGGCGTTGCTCAGTGGCTGCGCCACACAAATGGATGTCTCGATCAACGCAACACCCGATCCGGACTATCACTTTGATCGACAGGCGCTGGTGCTGGTGACCACGTCCGTGGGCGGTAGTGCGCAAAACACGCTCAATGCCCGCTACTACCTGCGGGACATGGTCAGCGCCATGAAGGACCAGGGGTTTCGCGAGGTGTACACCGATGCCAGCCTGCCCAAGAACCATGGGCCGATCAAAATGACCATCGTCCTGGATGTCGACAGCAAGCAGGTCACTTACCGCTACACCGCCACCGATTACGGCCAGGTGCCCACCAGCACCACCACCGAATGCAAGAAGAACAAAAAGAAAGCCGACCAGCTGACCTGCACCAGCAAGCCGAACACCACCTACGGTCCGGTGGGCACCTCGGAGCGCACCGGCTACACCACGCTCACCACCTTCACCGCCACCGCGCGTGATGAAGTTAGCCGGCGCGCGGTGTACGTGTTGCGAGTGATGTCCTACAACGAAGATTGCCAAGCCGCCAAGATCGAAGCCTTCCTGGTCGAACAGGGCCTGCAGAACCTCAACTTCCAGGACCGTGTGCAGCGCAACTACACCGTGACGATGCCCGAGGGCTACCAGTGCAAGTAGGCGCCTGCCTACTTCAGTAGAAACACCATCAGCGGGTTGTCGTTAAGCCGCCCTTCGAAGTTAGGCGCCTGCTGCTGCATCGGCGTGCCCTTGAGCAGTGCCGCTTCTTTGCGCGGCACCAGCACCCAGGATGGACGCGGCAAGGTGGCGAGCTTTTCCGGCTCGTTACCGGCGACGAACAGCGGCTGCTCATCGTGGTCAAGGTTCATCATGTAACGGATAGCCCAAGTGTCGCGGCCAAGGTCGACAAACACCAATGGCCCCGGCTGCGACGCGCGCAGTGCCTCTACCTGGCTGACAAACTTGCGGGTGTCGTATTGCAGGTCCTTGGCCGGATCGATCACCATCACCAGCAGCACCCATTGCGCCGCCAGGGCGATCACACTCAGCCATACCAGGCGCAGCGGGCGACGCCAGGCAATCAGCGCCGCCACTTGCAGCACCACCCACACGCCAATCAACGGCGACAGCGACACGTCGGGCCAGTAACCGTACTTCTGCCAGGTGTGCCGGCAGATAAACAACACAACCACGCACAGCGCCGGTAGCGCCACGACAAGCCATTCGTAGCAGCGGCGCACGCCGACGAACCAGTTTTGCGCCTGGAGCAGCCCATAGGCAGCGACAGCGGCAAACATCGGCACCATCGGCAGAATGTAGTAAGCGCGCTTGAAGTGCGGCACCGACAGCCCGAGCAAGATCATCAGGCCACAGGCCGCCAAGCGCACGACCATTTGTATGTCTTCGTTGGCCCAGCGCTCAGACCAGCGATGCCGCAGCGCGATCATCGCCGCCAAGGCCAACGGCACCACCGGGAAGTAACGGTACAAACTCAGTTTGAAGTAGAAATAGAACGGCTCGCCGGACTCGTCGAGGCGCCCACTGACTTGCATCCTGAACACATCGTCAGCAAAGGCATCGCCACCGCTGACCCGCGCCAGCTTCATCAACGCCCACCAGCAGGCCCCGAGCAACGCCAGCCCGACAAAACCATGGATCAGCACCTGCTTGACCCGCTCACCCGGCCGGCCCAGCGCCCAGTAAACGCACACCACGCCGCAGACTTCGATAAGGCCCAAAGGCCCACGAATCGCGAAGGCCAGCACAAACAACGGGAGTACCGCCAACTGTCGAAGCCGTGACCCGAGACGCTCGCCTGTGTGCAGCAGGTAGAAGCTGCCTACGCATAACAGCGCGACCATCAGGTCCAGACAGACCGAGCGCGACTTATCGAGCAGTTGGGTGGTGAGCAACGTGAGCAGCACTGTCAGCAACGCCCAAGGCCGACTGAACGGCACCAGCAGGCGATAGACCAGGGCGATCATGCCCGCCGCAGCCAGGGCCGTCGGCAGCACGTTGGCCAGGTGGTTCGGCGCACCGAACAGGCGGGCAAACACAAAGCTGAAAAAGGTCGCAGTGCCGGGGTAATCCGGGTACGGCTGGCCGTAGGTGGTAGGGAAAAGACTCGCACCATGGCGAAACATTTCCTGCATGAACAACGCCCAACGCCCGTCAAAGCCTTGGGGTTGCTCGTCCCAGATGCCCAAGGTAAACAGCAATAAAGCGATCAGAAACAGGCCCAGCGACTCTAGGCGATAACGGCTGCGGTGGTCCATCGAATGTCCTTTCAGGTGGGGAACGCCGAGTCCATGGTGCCGACTCCACCCCTGAATAACGCCTGAACAAATCCGAGTATTTATGGATCTATCGACCGGCGCGCCATACCAGCGCGGGAATCAGCCGGATGTAGAGTAGCTCGCCCACCAGCTCCAGCAGGGTTTGCAAAATCACCGCCGTGGCGGCCAGCCCGCGCACATCTTCAGGCAGCGCCAACGCCAGTGGCAGCACCACCAACGAGTTGCGCGTCGAAGCACTGAAGGTCACCGCCCGCGCCGTCACAGCGGGCAACGCAAACAGCCGCGCAGCCAGCGCGCCCAGCAGCGGCGCCAGCAACAGGAAGCCGAGGTACACCGGGATCACCGGCAGCAACAACGCGATATCGCGCACCACCGAAGTGATCTGCGAGCCGATCACCACAAACAACACCAGCGCCATCGCCGGCACCGGCAGCCAGGCCCAGGCGTTGTTCCAAAGATTGATAGTGCTTGAGCGCCGCGCCAGGGAGGTGGTCAACACCGCCAGGACCATCGGCAGCACAATCAGCAACAGGAACGCCTCGACAAACGGCCCCACCGCCACCACCACAGCAGACTGCGCGCCCAGCATGAAGCTCAGGTACACCGGCAGCAGCACCAGTTGCAGCAACAACAGCACCGGCGTCGCCGCCAGCATCAGCCGCGAGTCACCCTTGCCGATATGGGTAAACACCACCACATAGTCGATACACGGTGTGAGCAACACCAGCAACGCGCCAACCAGCAACGCCGGGCGCTCCACCAGGCCTCGGGTCAACACCCACACCAGCAAGGGCACCAGAATGAAATTGGCCAGCAGCAATGCGCCAATGAAGCGTTTGTTGCCCAGACCCTGGCGCAAGTCCAGAAACGGAATTTGCAGGAACATGGCGTACATCAGCACTGCAATGGCAGGCGTGACCAGTACGCCAAGGCCTTGGGCTGACAAAGGGACGAACACGCCAAATGCGGCCGCCAGGAGCACGGCGACGAAGTAGATCGGGATCTGGTTGTGTTCGAGGGTGTCGCGGGTCATGGGCTGACTCTGGCTGATCAATAGATCGCAAGCCTAAGCACCGGGAGCGCCGAGGTCGAGCATCGCGAAATTTCCTGCGCCCTTCACGCGCCAAATTTGTTAGTTTCGGTTTCTTAAAAAAGCGCGCGGCCCTCAAGCCCACCCCAAAAGCGCAAGTATCGAGCCGACCCATGAACCTGCCCACCCGCCCTGCCCCACAAAAATTCGGCGAGCTCGCCGCCGACGGCTACCTGATTGGCGGCTTCACCTGGCGCCACCCGCGCACCGACTTCGAACGCCCCGTAGTCATCATCAACGCCGCCACCTCGGTCCGCTGCCGCCACTATTCACGCTTCGCCGACTACCTGTTTGCCAACGGTTTCGACGTGATCACCTACGACTACCGTGGCATCGGCGAATCCCGCAGCGGCGCGTTGCGAGGCTTCAAGGCGTCGTGGTCGGACTGGGGTGTGCTGGATTTCGAGGCGATGCTGCAGCGCGCACAGCGGGAGTTTCCGGGGCAGCCGATTGATGTGGTCGGCCACAGTTTTGGGGGCTGCGCGGCAGGGCTCGGCGCTTGCGGCGCGGTGATTCGGCGCATCGTGACGGTCGGTGCACAGTTTGCGTACTGGCGCGATTACGCGGCGAGCGGGCGCTGGCGCATGTTTGCCAAATGGCACGTGGTGATGCCGCTGGTGACGACCCTGTACGGCTATTTCCCCGGCAAGCACTTGGGCTGGCTGGAAGATACGCCAGCAGGCGTGGTGCGCGACTGGGCCATGCCGACGCCGCGCTATGAAACGCGCCCCAGCGGGCGTGGCCTGAGCGAGCTGCCCTTTGCCCGGGTAAAGGCACAGTTGCTGGCTATCAGCATCACCGACGATCCGTTTGGCACAGTGGCAGCTATTGAGCGACTGCTGGGCTATTTTGAAAACAGCGCGCGCACTCACCTGCGAATCGCGCCCGATGACATCAGCGAAAAAGCCGTCGGGCATTTCGCTTTTTTTCGCAGTGAATATCAGGACCGGTTGTGGCCGATTGCGCTGCAATGGCTGCAAAAAGGCGAGCTGGCGCCAAGCACACCCGGTCAGCGCGTCTAGATTCCCTTGGGATTTCCCCCAACCTGCGCTTCAATACCCCACCCTGATTAAGTACCCAAGGACGTTGAGCCCATGGCCTCGCCGAACAAGCAGCAAAAACGTGCCCACCGGGCCAAGGCCAAGGCCAAGCAAAACCGCACCCAGCGCGCCGTCGCGACCAAGCCGGATGCGTTCGCTGGCGACGACAGCCGCATTGACCTTGAGTCGGTGGATTTGACCGAGTTGTTTGTCGAGATGCGCGCCGCCGGCGAAACCAGCCAGCAGGCGCTGTGTGCGGCATTCCTGGCGCACCCACTGTTGGCCGTGGTGCTGGAGCAGGAAGGCGAAGAAGACGCGACCGATTTTATCCTGGCGGCGCTGATCGAATATCGCCAGTGGGCGACGGATACCGAGGATGAAGCCGCGGCGCTGGCGTGGATTGAATCCCCGCAGTTCCAGGCCGATTACGTGGCGGCCTCCCAGGCGCTGGCCAACGCTCAGGACTGATATAAAACAAAATGTGGGAGCGGGCTTGCTCGCGAATGCGGTGGATCAGCCAGCACATCTGGCGACTGACACTCCGCTTTCGCGAGCAAGCCCGCTCCCACAGGGTTCAGTGTTTCTGGCCAATTCAGCTGACTGACACAAAACAACTGTGGGAGCGGGCTTGCTCGCGAATGCGGTGGGTCAGCCAGCACATTCGGCGACTGACACTCCGCTTTCGCGAGCAAGCCCGCTCCCACACTTTTTTGAACTGCGGCGCATATGGCACCGCAGTTCATCACATCAATTGAGCACCGCAGCGCCTACCTTCTGCGCCTTGCGACGGCTCGCCACAAACAGCCCAGCCAACACCACCAGCAAGCTCAGAATGCCGGTCGCGATGATCTCGACGCGGTGGGCTTCCTGGAACAGCATGATGGTCAACGTGCCGACGATGAACACCATCACCGCATAGGTCAGGCCCGGGAACAGCCACATCTTGAACACAATCTTCTCGCCCGCTGCCGTGCGTTTCTGGCGCATGCGCAGTTGCGACACGGCGATTACCAGGTACACCAAGAGCGCAATAGCGCCGGAGCTGGCCAGCAGGAATTCGAACACTGCCGCCGGCGCCACGTAGTTGGCGAATACCGCCAGGAACGCAGCACCCGTCGACAGCAACACTGCCCAGTAAGGCGTGCCGCTTTTATTGGTGCGCTTGGCCACGGCCGGTGCATCACCGCGACGGCCCAGGGAGAACAGCATGCGCGAGGCTGTGTACAGCGCCGAGTTGAGACAGCTGGTCACGGCAACCAATACCACCAGGTCGACGATCAGCTTGGCATTCGGGATGCCCATGCGCTCAAGCACGGTCTGGTAGGAACCTACCGCCGCCAGGGTCGGATCATTCCAAGGCACCAGGGACACCACGATGAAGATCGACAGCAGATAGAACAAACCAATCCGCCAGATCACCGAGTTGGTGGCCTTGGTGATTTGCTGGCCAGGGTTCTTCGATTCGGCCGCTGCAATGGTGACGATCTCGGTGCCCATGAACGAGAACATGGTGGTCAGGATTGCCGCCAATACCGCGCCCATGCCGTTGGGCATGAAGCCCTGGGTGTCAAACAGGTGCGAAACACCGCTGACCTGGCTGGTCGGCAGGAAGCCGAAAATTGCCGCAAGGCCGAGGATCACAAACGCTACGATCGCCACGACTTTGATCAACGCAAACCAGAACTCGAACTCGCCGTAGTTCTTCACGCTGAACAGGTTAGTGGCCGTGAGCAGCAAGGTGATGATCAGTGTAAACGCCCAGATCGCCACATCGGGGAACCAGGCATGCAGGATGGTCGCGGCGGCGTTGGCTTCCAGTGGAATCACCAGCACCCAGAACCACCAGTACAGCCAGCCGATGGTGAATCCGGCCCAGTGACCGATTGCGCGGTCGGCATAGGTGGAGAACGAACCGGTGTCCGGCGAGGCCACGGCCATTTCGGCGAGCATGCGCATCACCAACACCACCAGCGTGCCCGCAGCGGCGTAAGCCAGCAGTACAGCGGGGCCGGCGGCTGCAATCGCGTGGCCGGAGCCGACAAACAAACCGGCACCGATAACGCCGGCAATCGACAGCATGGTGACGTGACGCGGTTTGAGCCCCTGTTCGAGGTCATTGGAGCTTTGCGTACTACTCATTGACACACCTTTGCGAGGAATTGCGAAAACGGTCCGCCCGGCCTGCACGCTTTCTCGTGAAAAGAATCCAACGGGGCGTTCTTTATTTTTTACGCAAGATTTGCGCCAAAATGTAACAGAGCCGCGATTGACGCGGCCTGTAGGACAATTCATCAGTTCACGCAAGTCGTTGAGAACAATGGCATTCCGCTATAGCGTTACCGTGCGACCCACCTGCGGCACGAAAACACGCACCAAAAACACACACAAAAAGTACGTGACGCTCCATAAAAGGGCTGATAAGGACCGTTTGCCCGGTTAACCCTTCCAACACCCGGCCAAAGCTGGCACCATCGCGCCCTTTTTTACGCGAAGCCTGTGGATTTATCGGGTTCAAACGTCTGTAGGTTGTTGATAGCGCGACACGCTGCTGTGCCGATGCGACACCTTGCCGCAGACCACCCGTTAACCGTCCGCAGCGCTGTTGGCTGCCATCCGAACGCTATGCTAGCTTGGCGCCTCGCCAGGAAGGCGGCCCAACAGCAAGAATGCACTGAACACAATGAGGACCGCACATGGCTGAGGCCGCGCCCGCGCTTGAAATCCGCAACTTGCATAAACGCTATGGTGAGCTGGAGGTACTCAAAGGTATCTCGCTGACCGCCCGCGACGGCGACGTGATCTCGATCCTGGGTTCCTCCGGTTCCGGCAAGTCCACCTTTTTGCGTTGCATCAACCTGCTGGAAAACCCGCATCAGGGCCAGATCCTGGTGGCCGGTGAAGAACTCAAGCTCAAGGCCGCAAAAAACGGCGAGCTGATGGCCGCCGACGGCAAACAGATCAACCGCCTGCGCAGCGAAATCGGTTTTGTGTTTCAAAACTTTAACCTGTGGCCGCACATGAGCATCCTCGACAACATCATCGAGGCGCCCCGCCGTGTGCTCGGCCAGAGCAAGGCCGAGGCGATCGAAGTGGCCGAAGCCTTGCTGGCCAAGGTCGGCATCAGCGACAAGCGCCACGCCTACCCGGCGCAACTGTCCGGTGGCCAGCAACAACGCGCGGCGATTGCACGCACCCTGGCCATGCAGCCCAAGGTCATCCTGTTCGACGAGCCAACATCGGCGCTTGACCCGGAAATGGTCCAGGAAGTACTTAATGTGATCCGCGCACTGGCCGAAGAAGGCCGCACCATGCTGCTGGTCACCCATGAAATGGGCTTTGCCCGTCAGGTTTCCAGTGAAGTGGTGTTCCTGCACCAGGGCCTGGTCGAAGAGCAAGGATCGCCACAGCAGGTGTTTGAAAACCCGCTTTCGGCGCGCTGCAAACAATTCATGTCCAGCAACCGCTAACGGAGCAACATGCATGCAGAACTATAAAAAATTCCTTCTGGCCGCGGCCGTTTCGATGGCGTTCAGCGCCACGGCCATGGCAGAGACCTTGAAAATGGGGATCGAAGCGGCCTACCCGCCCTTCAACAATAAAGACGCCAGCGGCAACGTCGTGGGCTTTGACAAAGACATCGGCGACGCCCTGTGCGCGAAGATGAAAGTCGAGAAGTGCGAAGTGTATGTGTCCGACTGGGACGGCATCATCCCGGCCCTGAACGCCAAGAAGTTCGACTTCCTGGTGTCTTCGCTGTCGATCACCGATGAGCGCAAGCAAGCCGTCGACTTCACCGACCCGTACTACTCCAACAAGCTGCAATTCATCGCACCTAAAGCCACAGCCGACTTCAAGACCGACGCCGGTTACCTGAAGGGCAAGATCATCGGTGCACAGCGCGCGACGCTGGCCGGTACTTACCTGGAAGACAAGCTGCCGGACACCACCGCCAAGCTCTACGACACCCAGGAAAACGCCTACCTCGACCTGACTTCCGGCCGTTTGGACGGGATTCTCGCCGACAAGTACGTGCAGTACGAATGGCTCAAGAGCAAAGACGGTTCGGCCTATGAGTTCAAAGGCGACCCGGTGGTAGAAAGCGACAAGATCGGTATCGCCGTACGCAAGGGCGACCCGCTGCGCGAGCGCCTGAACAAAGCCCTGGCAGAGATCAAGGCAGACGGCACCTACAAGAAGATCAACGACAAGTACTTCCCGTTCAGCATCGAATGATCTGAACGGCCTGACCGGCGCGCTTCTACTAGTAGCGCGCCGGCTTTCAGCAATGCCTGCCGCGATATGAAAACACCATGAATTTCGATCTCTACGGATTCGGCCCGGCGCTTGCCGCTGGCGCGCTGATGACCGTCAAACTGGCGCTCACGGCCCTGTGCCTGGGGCTGGTGCTGGGCCTTGCCGGCGCCTTGGCCAAGACTTCACCGTACAAGCCGTTGCAATGGCTGGGCGGGGCTTACTCGACCATCGTTCGGGGCATTCCCGAGCTGTTGTGGGTGCTGCTGATTTACTTCGGCACCGTCAACCTGATGCGTGCCCTGGGCGAGTTTTTTGGCAACCCCGACCTTTCCCTGAGTGCCTTTGCCGCCGGGGTTATCGCCCTGGGCCTGTGCTTTGGCGCCTACGCCACGGAAGTGTTCCGCGGCGCGATTCTGGCCATTCCCAAGGGCCACCGCGAAGCCGGTGTGGCGCTGGGCCTGTCGAAGGTGCGGATTTTCACCCGCTTGATCATGCCGCAGATGTGGCGCATTGCCCTGCCGGGCCTGGGCAACCTGTTCATGATCCTGATGAAAGACACTGCGCTGGTGTCGGTGATCGGCCTTGAAGAAATCATGCGTCACGCGCAGATCGGTGTGACCGTGACCAAGCAGCCGTTCACCTTCTTTATGGTCGCGGCCTTCATGTACCTGGGCCTCACCGTGCTGGCCATGACCGGCATGTACTTCCTGGAAAAACGCGCCGCCCGCGGCTTTGCAAGGAGCACCCAATGAGCGGTGACTACAGCTGGCTGTCGCACTTCGACCTGGGCCTGAACTGGGCCGTGATCATCAAGTGGCTGCCCAAACTGGCCCAAGGCGCAACCCTGACCCTGGAACTGGTGGCCATCGCCGTGATCGCCGGTTTGCTGCTGGCGATTCCGCTGGGTATCGCGCGCTCCTCGCGCCGCTGGTACGTGAGCGCCCTGCCCTACGCCTATATTTTCTTCTTCCGAGGCACGCCGCTGCTGGTGCAGTTGTTCCTGGTGTATTACGGCCTGGCGCAGTTCGATGCCGTGCGTGAGAGCTTCATGTGGCCGTACCTGCGCGATCCGTTCTGGTGTGCCACGGCCACCATGACCTTGCACACCGCCGCCTATATCGCCGAGATCCTGCGCGGCGCTATCCAGGCCATCCCGCCGGGTGAGATCGAAGCGGCGCGCGCCCTGGGCATGTCCAAACCCAAGACGCTGTTCTACATCATCCTGCCGCGTGCCTCGCGCATCGGCCTGCCGGCGTACAGCAACGAAGTGATCCTGATGCTCAAGGCCAGCGCCCTGGCCAGCACCGTCACCCTGCTGGAGCTGACCGGCATGGCGCGCACCATCATCGCCCGCACCTACCTTCCGGTGGAGATCTTCTTCGCGGCGGGGCTGTTCTACCTGCTGATGGCCTACATCCTGGTGCGCGGCTTCAAACTGCTCGAACGCTGGCTGCGCGTCGATGCTTGCCAGGGACGTTGAAGCACGCTTCGCGGCGCTGGATGCGTTTCTAATCGAGCACCAAGGGCTGTGGCGACCACGGCCCTTTACGCACCTGCACCTACCCTGGGAACACCAGCACCCCGAGCTGGCCCAATGGTTGCGCCAGCGCACGCTGGCCGATGCCGAAGCCTGTCACAACCACCCGTATGACCTGCCGGCGCCCGCGCCTTTTCCACAGCTGGCTTTTCAGGCCGCGCAGCTCAGCGCTGTGGGCAAGCTACCCGCACACGCGCTGGAGCCTGCCCGCCATCGCCTGAACGTGGATGTGCCCGGGCGCAAATGGCAGCAAATCGAGGCGTTCGGCGCCGCACTGAGTTTTGCTGCAACACCTCAGCATTGGCTGGACTGGTGCGCCGGCAAAGGCCACCTCGGCCGGCGCTTGCTGCAATTCGGCCAACACCTGACTTGCCTTGAATACGACCCGGCGCTGATCGCCTCGGGCCAGGCCTTGAGCGACCATCACGGCCTGGCCGTGACCCATCGCCTGCAAGACGTGATGGCCGATGTGGCAATCAGTGCCGAGCACACGCCCGTCGCCTTACATGCCTGCGGCGACCTGCATGTGCGGCTCTTGCACGTGGCCAGTGCGGCGGGCTGCAAACAGCTCGCGCTCGCACCTTGCTGCTATAACCGCATCGGCGCCGAGCGCTATCAGGCTCTGTCGACGGCCGGGCGCGCCTCGCAACTACAGCTTTCGGTCGACGACCTGGGGTTACCGCTGAGCGAAACCGTCACCGCCGGCAATCGCGTGCGCCAGCAACGGGACACGTCCATGGCCCGGCGCCTGGGTTTCGATCAGCTGCAACGCCAACTGCGTGGCTGCGATGAGTACCTGCCCACGCCGTCCCTGCCCACCAGTTGGCTGGATAAACCCTTCGCTGATTACTGCCAGGAACTGGCGCGTCTCAAGGATTTATCCACAGGTGAACAGGATTGGGCGGCGCTGGAGGCACACGGCTGGCGGCGCTTGGCCGAGGTGCGCAACCTGGAGTTGGTCAGAGGATTGTTTCGGCGGCCGCTGGAACTGTGGCTGGTCCTGGATCGGGCGTTGTTCTTGAAAGAACAGGGCTACAAGGTTGGGATAGGCACCTTCTGCGAACCCACGCTAACGCCGCGTAACTTGATGATGCTGGCCGAGCGCGATTAAGGGGCGAAACTTCCTACACGCGCCCTGTGGATAACTCTGTTGATGAATTCTTTACAAAGGCTGTAGCTATCAGCGCTACAGACCAAAACCCACCCTGGTCATTTTTTGTTCACAAAATAAAACGCACACAAAACAGGCAGTTGCAGCGTGTTGAGAACGGCTCCACAAAATGGCTGTTTCGTGACAGGCGCAACCAACCGATTGTGCATAAGCATCTGGCGCTAAGGGCATAAAGCGCGATTTATACGGTTCTTTTCGGCGCTTTCAGCACGCGGCAAATCTCGTTGATATCGTCGCCGGCCAGGCGCTTTGTGGCGCTGTCCAACGGGTCGGCCGCAAACGCCAGCGCCTCATTGATCGCCATGTCGCGGTGCACCTCCAGCGGCGCTGTGCCCAGGCGTTGTTTGAACGCCTCCAGCATGTCCAGGCTAAAGGCGTTGCTCTCATCCACCTGGTTGACCACCACATGCACCACCGGCGGGCGTTCACCCTCCAAGTGCGGCGCGAGCAATCCATCCAGATGATCAAGGGTGCCGAGGCAAGCGGCGTCGGCCTGGGCGATCACCAGCACCACATCGGCCACGCTCAGCGCTTGATGGAAATAGACGTTGTTACCCGCAGGCGTATCGATGATCACCGTCTGCCGCTCGCTTAAACCCAGCGCTGCCAGGCGCTGCGCCAACCAGCTGGGTTCGTGCTTGAGCCAGCGCTCGAGGTTTTCCTGTTGCTCGATGTCGATATCGCCAAAGGTAATCACCTGGCAACCGGCAAAGCCCAGCTGCTGCAGCGGGCTCCACTGCCCATGCTCCAGGCTGGTACGGCCGATACCCGGCAAGGCGCCACTGACGCCAAAGTGATGGTGCAGGGCATTTTGCGGGTCCAGGTCCAGCGCCACCACTGACTCGCCATGGCGCTGCAAACCGCTGCTCAACGCCGTGGCCAGCGTGCTGCGGCCGACACCGCCATTGATCGACACCAACGCCACCACTTTGGGGCGCAGCGCTACTGGATGAGTCGATTGGGGATGGGTGTTTTCGTTTGCGGGCACACTGCCAAAAAAATGCATGCGTGCATTGATGCCGTCGGCATCGTGGCTGACGTTCTTGCCGAACAACGTCAACAGCTCTTCGCTAAGGCTCATAAACAGCTCCTCACGACGCAGCTAAAGACGTGAAGGTCGGCAAGCAGGCACTTACCGCAGGTCTTATTATGGGCGTCTTAGTGAAGCATTCTGTGACAGGCGCGGGAAAGTGTCATTATTTTGCTGTTTTAACTGATAATTTTTTAGACAAGCGGTAAATGGTCAATTTAATGGCCATTGTTCGATAAATGCATGCGAACGCTCAACGCCCGGCATAACGCACTCACATCCTGGGAGCCGCCGCTGTTCAACGCAGGGTCAAACGGGTCGCGCCCATAGGCCTGCGCCTCACTGAACGAAACGTCACGCTGAACGGTGCCGAGTATGGCGTCGCCCAGGCGCAGCTTGAACACTCCGGCCATGTCCTCGCTAAAAGTCTGGCCAGCGTCGACCTGGTTGATTACGTAAAACCGCTGAGGTGGCGCCTCCCCCGCAAGGTAGGGCGCGAGCACCTCATCCATCTTGGCCAAACGGCGAAACGACGCGGCATCCGGCTGCACCACCACCAGCACCACATCGGCCACCGACAGCGCCTGGCTCAGGTACACCGTATTACCCGCAGGCACATCGATGACCACCGTGTCACTCGCACTGAGCCCCAAACCGGCCAGGCGCTTGGCGAGAAATGCCTGGTCCTGGCCGAGCCAGCGATTAAGGCTTTGCTGCTGCACAGCATCGGTTTCACCAAAGGTGACCAGGCGGCAGCCGGCAAATCCGCGTTTAGGCAAGGCTTGCCAGGTTTGATTAAGCAGGCTGGTAGCGCCCAGGCCGGGCACATCAAAGCCTGGGCACAAGTGATGGCGCAGCGCGTTTTGCGGGTCCAACTCCAACGCCAGCGCCGGGTGGCCCTGGCGCTGCAAACCACTGGCAAGCGCAGCCGCCAACGTGCTGCGCCCCACACCGCCGGTGGCGGAAACCACCACCACGACCTTGGGTGCCACCGCATCCGTATACACCACGCCATGCGGCCCCTCTACCGCCTCATGACGATAGGGCGCGGCGCCCTGATTCAGCTGATCCAACAACTGCTGAAAAGGCACCGCCACCTGCGACTCCCGCAAACAAGGCTCAGCCAGCGCGGTATATAGCTTGGTGATGTGATCTGCACGCCCCACTGGCTGCTCCTCCCTGTCGGGCCAATGAATAACTGGGCCGCATTGTGTGATATCACAGTGATAGTGTCAGTATTCTGGTGTTTGTATCCAAAACCTTTCAGATGAGCGGCATGGCGCCATTTTTATGGCTCTTCTTTTGCCAGGAGATATACACCTATAAAACAACGCACTAGGCGATCACCGTGTGTTTTTTAACCAATACAAGCGCGCCGTTCGTATCAACAAGTACACAGATCCACACGCCATACACAACGAAACAAAACCCGCCCTGCGCGACACAGCCCGGATACCTCCCAGGCATTCAATGGCCTCACCCCACCATTGCACCTGCGAGGCCATCACCATGAACACCAACAACTGGAAAACCCTAATCGCCGCCAGCCTGCTTGGCTTGACCTTCACCGCCCATGCCGAGGCAAGCCATAAGCCGGATATTCAGCGCGTGCTGTCGACCACCGAAGACACCCGCTCGGGATGCGGCGTGGTGAACGCGCGCATGACCTACCTGGACTCTAAAGGCGATACGCAGGTGTTGGAGTACATGAAATTTACCGACCAGTGTGGCGACGGCAATTGAGTCGGATTTGAGGCTGTCGAAGGTAGGAAAAAGCAGCGAGCGTAAAAAAACCTTGGTATCTGCAAAAATAGTCAGAATTCAGGGGTTTACAGAAGCTTGGCAATCGCTATAATCGTCGCCCTAACACGCCGGTATAGCTCAGTTGGTAGAGCAACTGACTTGTAATCAGTAGGTCCCGGGTTCGACTCCTGGTGCCGGCACCATATAAGGTTCCAGAGAAGGCTTTCAAAATCTCTGGAACCCCCGAAAAACCCGCCTTCTGGCGGGTTTTTTCGTTTTGGCGTTCCATCGGTTTCCGTCAGAAACTGGTGGATTCCAACCGTTTTAAGGGTAGAGTTTGGGATACAGGTCACTTCGATAAAAGGGAGTACCCTTATGTCGCGCACCACAGCTCCGCTCTCCGACGCAGCTTGCCGCTTGGCAAAACCTACAGACCGCGCCTACAAGCTTTTCGACGGCGACGGCCTCTACCTTCTAGTCCAACCCAATGGCCGCAAAGGCTGGCGGCTCCGTTACGTCAAACCTGATGGACGCGAAGGACTGACCTCGTTCGGCAACTACCCCGTCATTGGCCTCGCCGATGCGCGCCGCAAGCGCTTGGAGGTCAAGCGAATGCTGGCGGATGGCATTGATCCCATAGAGACCAAGCACCAAGCCAAGGCGGAAGCTGTGATCAAAGGCAGAACCTTTGAAAGCGTTGCGCTGGACTGGCACACGGAAATGTCGGCCAAGTGGGCACCAGGCCACTCCAAGACAGTGATGAGCCGCCTCAAAACCCACGTGTTCCCACTGATCGGCGCCCGCGCCATTGTCGACCTCGACACCCATGACCTTATGCAGCCCTTGGAAGCGATCAAGAAGCGCGGAACGATAGACGTAGCTTTAAGGGTAAAAAACTACCTGCAGAGCATCATGCGCGAGGCAAAACGCCTCCGGCTTATCACCGCAAACCCTGCTTACGACCTCGAAGGCTTGATCAAAGCCCCGCGGGTGGTACATCGCCCCGCTCTACCCTTATCGCGACTGCCGGAACTACAGGAGCGGATCGACACCTATAAAGGCCGCGCACTTACCCGCCTGACGGTGATGCTGTCGCTGCATGTGTTTGTACGATCCAGCGAGCTGCGTTTCGCACGCTGGAGCGAGTTCGACCTCAAGCGCGGCACCTGGGAGATACCGGACACTCGACCCGCGTTGGAGGGAGTACCCTTTTCCACAAGGGGTACGAAGATGGCAGGGGATATCCATTTAGTACCCTTATCGCCGCAAGCAGTGGCGCTACTCGAAAAAATCCATGCACTCACAGGCAAATTCGCATTGGTCTTCGCAGGGGATGCCAAACCCTGGAAGCCCATGTCCGAAAATACCGTGAACAACGCGCTTCGGACGATGGGATACGACACCAAAACCGATATCTGCGGGCATGGATTTCGTTCGATGGCCTGCAGCGCACTGATCGAGTCAGGATTGTGGTCGGAGACAGCCATTGAACGGCAGATGAGCCACAAGGAGCGCAACAACGTCCGCGCCGCTTACATCCACAAGGCAGAGTTCATCGAGGAGCGCAGGCTGATCATGAACTGGTGGAGCCGGTATCTGGAGGCCAACCGGCAGGAGCATGTCACTCCACACGAATTCGCGAACCAGACCGGAGCGAACGTCACTCGCCTAAAAGCAAAACGTGGCGCAACTGAGTAAGCGCTCGGCCTTCATATCTCAGTGATCCGCTTGTCCACGCGGGTCCATCCAAACAGGGCTGCAAAGCCGCCCTGCTTGGATGGACCTCACTTAAAAAAATCTAAAACCCACGCAACTATCTGTGGAAAACCACTGATTTCCACCGGTGGATAATTTCATCCACAGCCGCAGAACTCCCGAAGATTCGAGCCTTGACCCAAATTATCCACAGGCGTAGAAAAGATCGGGTAAAGCGCTGTCGTTGACAGCAACCCCAGGTAGCCAGAACCTTTAAGGCTACGCCACACCGTGGTGGTTCTCCCAAAGTGCGATTAGCGTCCGGCGGCTCGCACGGTCACTCACCGAGTGATGGATGCCTACTTCTACCAGAGTGCCCACTGCGGCAACTCACACCCTTTCCTAGCTGTTCTGCAGCAACCTATCCGCTTGGCGCATTTCCTTGCGCCAACCTGCGCCCGTCTCTTTCTCCCGGAAAGAGACGGGCGCTCCTACCACTGCTGCAGCCCACCTCGTACAAGGCATTGCGGCATTTCCCCTCGTGACAATCGGCGTGACAAACACCGAAGTCACCAGCAACAGCGATGCAGATGATGGTGCCGCAGCCCACGGAATGGACTGCACCTGACTGACAGTCAGGTATGCCCCGGTCATCGCCTCACTGCCTTAACCCGACTCAGGATCTCGCGGCGCTGGTCTCGTCAGCCAGCGCAGCCTCCACCCGCCCACTTCTTCGGAAGTGCTCAGGAGGCCAGATCATGAGATGCCCAAGCTCCCGGTCGTAAGGAGCCGCCAGTCCCACGTTAGTGGACAACCCTCACAGGTCGCAGGGGCCTTGATCCCTGATAACACTCAACATTCTTGGCGGGATGACGTGGGGAAGGTTTTACAAGTGTGCCTTCGAGAGGAGTTTGGTCATGGGATTGGTCGGTAGACGGGATGGGCGTAATTTTGGGTATGGTCGGCAACTGAGTTATGCCGGAACGCAGGCGTTAAAAGACATGTTCGGCGGAGGGCATTACGGCACGGTCAAAGCGCACAGCGATCGCTGGCAGGCGTTTGTGCGCTGGTGCCGCTCAGACGATGGACCAGGACTCAACGATGCACGGCAGATAGATCGCCAGATCTTGTCGGATTACGCGGCGCATCTGCGTCACTTAGTCGAGCGCGGCGACCTCGCTATCGCCACCGCACAAAATCGATTATCCAGCGTGAACCGGACCATGGCAGCGCTTCGCGGTGATCAGTACGTGAAAGTTCCGAGTCCGAGCAAGGCGTTGGAAATGCAGCGCACCACCATCCGCACGACAGTTCCACGAGGCCAGGATCGCGAACACGTGATGCGCATCGTCGATGCGCTCCGCGAACAGCATCCTCGTGCCGCGGCGATCGCACAGTTGGCACGCACCACCGGAATGCGCCTGCGCGAAGCCATCTTAGCCGACCTACCGCGTCTTCAACGGGAGGCCGAACACTACGACAAGATCAACATTCAGGATGGGACCAAAGGTGGCCGCGGTGGTGCAACAGCGCCTCGCTGGATCATAGTGGATGAGCATGTTCTGCAAGCGCTAAGGTGCGCTGAACAGATTTCTCCCGACGGCAGCCGCAACCTGCTCGCGCCCAACGAGAGCTACCTAGATTTCAATCGGAGTGTCGTCCGACCCGTCCGAGATATCCTCCACGCGCAAAATCTCAAAGGCTTTCACGAGTTGCGCGCGGCCTATGCGTGTGAACGCTATGAGCAGATCACCCACCACCTAGCGCCCATCAACGGCGGCAGGCACAGCCAACTTGATCCCAGATTTGATCGAGAAGCGCGCGTACAAATCAGCTATGAACTGGGGCACGGTCGGCTCGACGTAGTATCCGCCTACATCGGGGGGCGAACATGAGCAAACTATTCGATATGGAGCTTTTCCTAGCAAGCGTACTGACTGGGGCGCATTCCACACGCGAACGACACATACGACAGGCCAAGGCTATCCAAGCAGCCATTTCTGATCGTTGGCACCGAGAGAATCCATGGACGTGGCAGAGAAAACATCTAGCTTGGTTTGTGAATCACCATATTGACTGTCACTCAAAATCGTCTCGCTATTATTATCTGCTGACGATAAGCCACATCACTTTTCGCTTAGGGAAATCATGGGATTTCCACCGGTAGAAGCCGCCCTATACCTTTTCGGCCTGCCCCATATCACCGGCGGAATGTGGGGCGATCGCGGGCAAAGACCATCATCGGCTGCAACCACCCATCGGCGCCAAAGTGAATGAGAGCAATCGGCCCTAGTGGGCGCCAGAACGAGCTCAGCAGGCCAAGACCTTTTTAAACTCATGGCACCTAGCCATCCACTATGAAACTGGCATATGGTAAGTACAGGGATTTGGACTGGATCAAGAAATTGATCGCTAGAGCCCCGCCTGTATTTGGGGGGGAAAGTAAAGCAGTGAAAAAAGGACGCTAGAATGCCGTGGTCAGATCAACATCTGAAGTGGCTTACAAACACCAATAAAAAAATCACGACCTCCTGTGGAAAAAAGGTTGCTGTGTATGAATTTAATTATGATTTGACGGACTCAGTTACGATATCCGCATGGGCGCGACACTTTCGAAATCACTATTGTAGCGACAGCACAATTGATCTAATTAAATCTCCTGACCTAAGCCGTTCCGATTATTTATTGACACTAAAATTTCCGAGCGGCACCCAACGACCAGGCCCAAGCATTCGAGCCGGCGATTTCGCGGAAATATTAGTTGCCGACTACTTACATTTTCTACGCTCATTTTATATTCCTAAAACGCGATACGATAGAAAAATAATAGCTAATGAATCATCAAAAGGCTCCGACGTTATAGGCTTCAAGCAAAAAGTCAGTACCCATGAGCGCGACGATGAACTGATAATTTTTGAGGTCAAGGCAAAGGCAAGCGAAAACAAGCCAATAAATCTGCTACAGACCGCTATAAATGATTCAATGAAAGATGAAGCAAGAATTGCGGACTCGTTGAACGCAATAAAACAGCGACTTATTGACAAGCAAGAATTCACTGAAGCAGCGATGATCACTCGATTTCAACTAGGAGTTGATCGACCTTACAAGCGAATATATGGTGCCGGAGCAGTATTGACTAGCACCTCGTACGACCCAAACCTTATTTCAAAATCCAGCTCTAGCGACCATCCAGGGAAGGACTCACTTGAATTGTTAGTTATATCAGGACCGACACTAATGGCCCTTATACACACACTTTACAAGAAGGCCGCAGATGAAGCTTGAAAGCAAATCAAATACACTTCTAGCAATAACCAAGTCCAAGGCCAAGCTGTACGAGTTCGGCATCGATGAAAAGTTTCACATTGAACTTCCCATTAGTCCGGCAAACTTGCTCATTACCACAATTGGGATCATTGGAGAACTGTGCGCATCGGAAGCCAGATTTTACGGAGACAAGCCAGAAAACTTTGAAGAGCTAAAAAAACAGCTCGTTACTGCAGGGCAATATTTCGATGCCCTGAATCAGTCCAAAACAGCCAGTGAGATACAGAACTATCTTTTACTACTTGGCTCAACCGCCTATTACCTTGGAGGGATGCCCGGCAGTTCTCACGTGCTGTCCAAGAGCCTGAACTATGACATCAAAGATCTTACACCAAGCTACATCGAAGGAATACTTATATGGCTATTAAAGTCAGATATCAATCAAGATTGGTATAGATACTCCAATAGCTATTTAAATATAGAAGCCGAAAGCTTTGTCGAAGAGTATGTAAATTTTTTTGCGCGAGGCGGAAGCCAAGATAACTTCGTAAGTGCCTGTAGCAGACTTAGGGCACTAGTCTATCAAGGAGGTAGCGACAGAGAACTTCTATTAGTAGACGCAATAATTGCCGTCGCTCTTAACAAGATAAAAAATTCCTGCCTGGTATGTTTAGAGAAGTACTCCGGCCTTCCCTTGTCGGCCTGGAAAAATGCGATTGAAAAAGATTCCTTCATCAAAGAATTTTGGCCTGCTCAACATTTGATAGGCGAGTCGGGAGTCTTAAAGGGAATTTCAGCGGTAATTCAAATGCCTACAAGCGCAGGCAAAACAAAGTCTGCCGAGCTTATAATACGAAGCGCCTTCGTATCAAACAGGGCAGATACTGCATTTATTGTTGCTCCATTTAGAGCACTTTGCAGAGAAATAGCCTCAAGTTTCAAAGCAGCCTTCGAAAATGAAAACGTATCTATCAACGAAATGCAAGATACGACTGAACTCAACAGTGAAGAACAAGATTTCCTCCGTTTTTTACTGGCAGACAGCAAATCAAAACATGAAAAAAATATTGTAGTGGTAACACCAGAGAAACTTGTTTACACCTTACGCCACTCACCAGATCTGGCGAAGAGCATTGGCTTATTGATTTTTGACGAAGGACATCAGTTTGATAGTGGTAAGCGAGGAGTAACCTATGAATTACTTCTTACGCACTTAAAGAAAGTCGTCAGCGAGGACACGCAGAAGGTTTTAATATCTGCTGTAATGTCAAATGCGGAAACTATTGGCGACTGGCTAAATGGGGGCGAAGGAGTGCATATTCAAGGCAGTAGTTGCCTCCCGACCCAAAAAAGCATTGCGTTCGTTAGTTGGACTAAAAGCTTGGGCCAACTTCACTATTTAAAGCCAGACAACAAAAGTGACAGTGGTTATTTTGTACCACGAATTATTGAAGAATTGCCATTAAAAAAGAATACGAAGGAGAATTTAAAAGTCTTCCCCGTACGCGCAAAAGTCCCTAGTGTTTCTGCCTACCTTGGGCTAAAGCTATGTCATCAAGGACCAGTAGCATTGTTCTGCGGAACGAAGAAGTCAGTGACATCTATCTGCAAAATACTACTTGATGCTTACAAGCGCGAACTCAAACTCCCATTCCCTAATGAAAGTAGTGATAAGCTTGAACTTGAAAAAATAGCCTTCCTCGCGTCGCAGCATTTTGGAAAAGCGGATGTTTTCCCGAACGCGATTAAGCTCGGAATTCTTCCGCACAGTTCAAATATCCCCAATGGTTTACGCGTATCTGTAGAGTGGGCAATGGAAAATAGTAAAGCCTGCCTCGTCGTGTGTACCTCAACATTAGCCCAAGGTGTAAATCTGCCAATTAAATACTTGGTGGTTTCCAGTCTCAATCAGGGCCTTCAGGAAATAAAGACTAGGGATTTTCAGAATCTGATAGGCCGAGCCGGGCGCTCAGGGCACCATACAGAAGGAAGTATCATTTTTGCCGATTCAAAGATCTATGACGGAAGGTCAAACTACAAAGAAAATTGGCGTTGGAGGAAAGCCATACACCTTTTGAGCTTCACCAATGCTGAAAGCTGCTTGAGCAGTCTCAAGAGTTTAATATCAGAATTTGAATTCGAGCATGCCTCTGCTGGTCATGCACAGAGATTCATCGAAGCTCCGGTGGAGCATCGTAATCTTTGGGTAGCTTGGTCGGCAAAGAACAGTATAAATATAACTCCACTGCTGGACGAAATGAGCAGGAAGCTAGAACTAATAAACTCTGTTGAAAGTTTTCTCTTATCATACTTGAAGGACAATCCAGATACCGAAAATACCCAGTCGCTGGCCTCTCTCATAGAAGACACTCTCGCTTTTCACCTAGCCGAAAAGGAGGAGAAAACTGCGCTAATCAAAGCTTTCAAAGTTATCGCAGCACGGGTCTCGGGGGTACCGAAGGAAAAATATTCATACTATGGCAGGACTCTGCTTGGGGTTGGACAGCTAGTTATCATTGAACAATGGATTGATAATAACTTATTTGATCTTGAGCTTTGCACTTCAAGTCAAGACATACTGCACGCATGCTGGCCGTTAATAGCTATTCTTTGCGATAAAAAGCTTTTCAATAGCCTGATTTCACAAGACCTTCTCCCTAAGTTTGCACAGCTTTGGATAGAAGGCGAAAGCTTCGCCAATATTTTTAAAAACATGAAGAAAGCCGGACTTAAATATCAAGCCCCTGTTCGCAAAATGAACTTAACAATGGATCATGTCATTGAGTTTGCGACAGGTATTTTAGCCTACGACGTAATGCTATTTGTTGGTGCAATAGCAGATATTTTAGAAGGACGGACAATGGGCACAGATATTACAGCCCATACTAGGCTACTCCAAAATCAATTAAAACTTGGGTTAAAGTCAGAGCTTGAACTTTGGCTACATCGAAAAGGCTATGTGGACAGGGAAGTTTGCAAGAGCCTAGCGTCCGTACTAGTGAAGAAACAGAAATATGAAACCATATTTGAGCCGAGCATTGTGGAGAATAACTTTGAGCTTGTCCAAGAGAGTCTGACTAAGTACCCAACATATTTTCTAGATGCGTATAAAACTAGATAGCAGGACTGCTGCCTTAATAATTTTAGCCGTCAGAATCTTATTTAGGGGCAAACCGTCTATCTGTAGGAGAAATCTGAATTACCCTTGCAGTCGGTCTGTGTGCGTCATAGCTATCAACTACGTTCAGATTCCCGTAGCGTTACACCAGAATCGATCATCTCCGATAACTTTTGTCATGTGTGATGACTCGCGTCACGTACATGCTGTCGGAGTCCGATCGGAAATTTGTAAGGGCCTCGCCCCCTCCTCATTGCTTGGGACGCATAACATGTACACCTTTAGAAGAGTTTCAATTATCACGCGGACGGCAGAGCGAGTCCCCATGTGAGCGGCACCAAAAATCGCCATCAACCGATATTCATAGTCACGTTTCCCAGACTGAATGAGATCCTCAGGGAAATCCACCTCTGTTTTATCGATCATAGTGTGGCGCAAATAGTCGCAGTTTTATATGCTGGTCGGCGTCGCTTTACCGCGTGAACACTTCATGAATTCCCTTTCTCCGTTGCTTGGCGCACTGCAAAGATATTGTCAACTCTACCCCCTAAAGCATTCAATACAAACAGCACCATCTATTCACCAAAACTACAAACATCTCACTTAATCAAAAACACTAAGCGACTGCATACTCTGCTGCCGCATCAGATGTTCTAGTTTTATTCACAATATCATCAGCAGATTCGTGTTCCCCCTCTGAAAGTCTTTCGAGCTCTAGCTTCAAATTTTTATTAAGAAACTCGTGCTTCAGTTCGAATTCACAAAATATTTCGCTCCACTTGAAAGCGTAAACCTTATATTCACCTGAAAATATAAGCCCTGGCTCCCCATGGCTTTTAAGGCTTGATATCTGACTGCTTATATATCCAGTCGAATCAAAATCGTTACCTATAAGATAAAACTTCCACTCCATATTCGACGCATTGAATTCAGGCTCTGACTTAATAACTTGATAGTAACTATATATTTGGTCTGATTCTTTTTTTCCGAGCCTTACATTTACGGGGTGTTTTAACTCCAAAATTACATTCTCAATTTTATTTTGGTTTTTGCGTTGCCTGACAAGGAAAAGATCCATTTCTCTGTTTCTATCATCATGTTCAATTTCTTTTTCTTTCGCCGTGCCTTGTAGCAGATGGGTATATCTTCTGAGGGCCTCTTCAAATTTCGGCTCTGCTGCAGTTAAGAGCAAATACTCCTCTCCAATCAGCCAATAGTTACGCTCCGTCATTTTTTGAAGGTGCGGGACTTCGCCAGCATACATTTTCGGATCAAAAACTAATCTTTTAAACTCAGCAACAGATTTATATCTGTCACTTATGAGCTCAATGGTGCTTACAATTGACGACATCTTCGTAGTTTTTAGCTGCCTAGCAAATCGTTCCCTTTCGCCCGACGACAGTTCTAAAACCCCTCCTAAAATCTCAAAAAGGTCACCAACCTCACCGGAGTCAATTGCCAATGCAATGAAGCTGATAAATGTCTTTTTTTGAATTACATTTAAGTTAGCAAAAATACGAGGTTCTACTTGATAAAGCTGCGTTATAGTCTCTTTTAAATCATCATGCCGCATTTGTTCCCAGCGGTTTTTAGAGTTAAATTCTGGAAAATAACCCTGACTTTCAAACTCTTCCGTCAGTTTTCTAGCGTGATCGACTATGAATGGCTTGCGCTTATTTCTAAGAAACTCATTTACTTTTAAAATTAGCTCTCTAAACTCTTCAGCCTGATCATTATTTGGAGACACTGCATCTATTGTGCCCGGCTTTATGCCAGACACAAACGAGTCAAAATATTTGCTACTTATAAAAACACTGTGATAAAATTCATCACTTTTATTATTCAGTGTTGTAGGCTTTGAGTACTTGAAGACCCCATTTATATCTTTGCAATAATATCTAGAGAAATGCCTATTTAGCTTGTGAGACCAACGGATAAACCTTACATCAAACACGTACTCGCCAATATAGACAGTAAAGTCTTCTTTGTCTTTTATTACATTACCATAGCTCAACTCTGAGCCATTAATCCTAATGGAAAAACCAAGATCTTTGTTGAGTTCGAGAAACCATGAAAACTCCTTCTCCAAAAACCTGACAAGGTCATTTTCTATATAAGCTGATGAAATACCGTAAATATTATAAAATGCGACCGACGTTCCGGTATTATCAGCAGGTGCTAGCTTTATTTCCGACGGATCATAATCATCAATATGATCGCTATCAACACTGATATCGTACCTGTGTTTTTTTCCATCTTCTTCGTAGCAGGTACTCCATCCTGCTTTTTGGGCGAAGTGAAAAAAAGTTAACCGACCCAATCCATTCTTCCCATGAATCAAACTATGCTGTACTTCTAAGTCTCTTTTTTCAGAAGACAGTACAGGTTTAAATTTTTTATCTACCAAGTCGAACGGAATTCCAGCCCCGTTATCACTCACATATAATTCATTGATCGTCCCGAGTTCATTTTCGACATAATCTATACAAATAGTATTTGCACCTGCGTCGAATCCATTCCATATGTACTCTGAGATTGCTCTGTATGGCTTGAATGACTTTAACCGGTTTCTAATTCCTTTGGCTTGAACTTCTACTTTTGCCATGACTCTTCCCTTTTAATTTATGCGTTACTTCTGATTATATGCTTATCTAAATTTATAAAATGGTATGGCAAATTGCTTTTTCGCTCCTTATTTTTAAGCATAAATCATCTATTGGGGAAAAAGGTAGTTTTAGAGATACAATCGTCTCATTCAATAAAAAATTACATGCATAACAACACGTTAAGAAAAAATTCGACTCCTGGTGCGCACCATATCTCAAAGCCCCGCAATGCGGGGCTTTGTGGTTTCTGGAGCTTGGGAAACTGCAAAAAATCAAATCACCTTTTCGGCCGAAATGCCCAACAAGTGTCCACACTTAAAATCTCGGGCTGCTTGCCTCAGTCCAAATCTCGACTTCTATGATGCCTTGCTCAGCTCAACGTCAGTCCCGGTATACGTATTCTCCAAACCCACCGGACCACCAAAAGCCCCCCTCACCCCCCTCCCAAGCTTTATTCAAAATTATGCCCTGCCAATAATTATGCCCCCCTCATAAAACCAATAATTCCCCCAGCCACCTATCCGTACCACCCGACCCGACCGAAAAAACAACCCATCAATTTTCTCGATTGCTCCCCCCCCCCTCACCACGCTAACCTCCCCCCGTCGCCACCACCCAGCGACCGGGCCTGAGAACCCGATTTGATGCAGGCGCCAACAGCGCCACGCATTCGTTTTCACAACGAACGTGCTGCTCTCAATCAATATGGGAGTTCCACCAATGACCGCAACAAATCCACCCGCACTCACCACCCTCGGCGTCACCCCTTTCTCCTTTCACTCCGACCAACCTCTGTTCCGCGTCAACAGCGGCGTTTCCCTGCATGAAGCCTTGCACCACGTTTCCGATTTGCTCCACGTCGCCAAGTTGCTCGCAGAGGATGCGGCGATGACGAAGGAGACGGACCGTTATGCCTGGGCGTCGCATTATTTGCAGGAGATGAGCAAGGCGGTGATTGATGATGTGGTGAAGGTGTTGGCGTCGCCCTGCAATGCTGAGCAGTAAGGGGTAAAAGGGCTAGCCGGGCGTGCGCTATCGCGGGCAAGCCCGGCTTCCACATACAAGCGCTTTTTAGGCGAACCGCCCGCCTTTTTTTCGCAAGTAAATCATCTGCGCAGTCACGCCGATAACCAGCGCCAGTGCGATGCTGCCTTGTGCGCCGAGCAGCACGGGGGATTGCAGGTCTGTCACGAACGGGTGCCCGTCGGGCACGCGGCGCAGTGTTTCGGATACGGTGGGTACCATCAGGAAAAATGCGGTCAGGCTCAGGAAGATTGTTTCCAGGTATGCGCGTGCGCGGCCGAGCCAGGCTATGTGCCCTACTGCATATCCGGCCGCGAGCAGGGCAAGGGTGATGATGCCAATGATGTTGCTCACTGGCTGTTTGGCGACCAGGAATACGCTGAAGGCGCCGATCAGCATCGATGCCAGGTAGAGCTTGCCGGGTGTTGAGCGGGGCACGATGCGGCCGTGGCGGATGAACATGTAGGCGGCCAGTGGGATGGCGGGCAGGCTGCCGAGGGTGTGGAGCCAGCCGAGTGGGGAAATTCCGAACATGGTGTGTGTCCCGTGTGGGTGGATGATGTGCATAAACAGGCCGCGCGGGAAACGTGCATCCCGATGGCGGCGGCGCGTTATGATCTGGGGATCAGCTTAGTGAAGGCGTGGCCGGGCAGACATGATGAATCCCCTCGATAACTTGATCATTCATCCAGAAATGCAGTTGGAGGGGCTGGCCAAAGGCGATCTGTTGTCGCAGGTGCTGGCGCAGATTCGTCTGACGGGTGATCGGGTGTATTCCTCTGCGTTGGCCGATCAGCAGCCGCTCGAGCTGGATGAAAACAGCGCGCATATCTGCGTGCTCCAGCAGGGCCAGTTGCAATTGGAGGGCGGCGGCCAGTCGCCGATGACGCTGCAACAGGGCGATGTGCTGTTGCTGCCTCACGACCCCACGGGCATAACGCTGACGGCGTGCGATGGGCCGGCCAGTGTGGTGGTTTGTCGGTTCTGGTTCGACGCGAGCAGTTTCCAGGCGATGCTGTTTGCCCTGCCCCGGCTTATTCATATTCGGCAAACCGAAGCCGCCGCCTGGGCCGAAGGCATTCTGCATTTTATGTTGCTTGAGGCCCATGACACGCAGCCGGGCGGGGCATTGATGATTTCACGCCTGATTGATTTGGTGGTGATCCGCATCCTGCGCACCTGGGTGCAGCAAGGGGCTGCGTCGGGATGGCTGGGCGGGTTGTCGGATGCGCGCATCGCGCGGGCGTTAAGGGCTATTCATGCAGCGCCGGGCCAGCAGTGGCGCATTGATGCGCTGGCTGAGGTGGCCGGTATGTCGCGTTCCAATTTCTGCGAGCGGTTCAGCGCGTTGGTGGGGCGCTCGCCGTTGCGGTATCAGAATGAGTGGCGGCTGACCTTGGCCAAAAGCATGCTGGCCAAGCAGGAAGGTCGCATCGGCGAGGTGGGTTTTGCGATTGGCTATGAGTCCGAGGCCGCGTTCAGCCGGGCCTATAAAGCCTTTTTCGGGCGCTCGCCTCGGGATGATAACGCCCGGCCAGGTTAGGCCGGGCGTGGTGCTGTATCAGTGCCCGGCGCTTTGCCCGCCGTCCACGTGCAGGATCTCGCCGGTGACAAACCCGGCGCTCTCCAGGTAGGTGATCGCCTGGGCGATATCACTCACTTCGCCCATGCGCCCGACCGGGTGCAATTGCCCCAATGCGGCGTGGGAATCTTCGCCATGCATCGGCGTCTTGATGATTCCCGGGCTTACCGCGTTCACCCGAATGCCGCGTTTGGCGTATTCAATCGCCAGGGATTTGGTCGCGGCATTCAGCCCGCCTTTGGTGAGGCTGGCGAGTACCGAAGGCACGCCGTCGATGGCGTGATCGACCAGGCTGGTGGTGACATTGACGATGTGGCCGGCGCCGTGTTTTTCCATCTCGGCGATGGCCAGTTGGGTGATGTAGAAAAAGCCGTTGAGGTTTACCGCCAACACGTTGGCGTAATCGTCCTGGGTGTAGGCGGTAAAGGGTTTGGCGATGAAGATGCCGGCGTTGTTGATCAGGCTGTCGACGCGCCCGAAGGTGACCAGGGCTTCGCGGATGACGCGCTGGGCGGTGGCCGGGTCGGCGATGTCGCCGGGCACCGTGAGGATGTTCGGGTCGGTGGACGGCTGGATCGAGCGCGAGGTGGCAACCACGCGATAATCAAGGGCGCGGTAGGCTTGGACTACGGCGGCGCCGATGCCTTGGGAGGCGCCAGTGATGATCACGACTTTGCTCATTTTGTTTCTCCGGTAAGGGCTTGGAATCTGCGGTATTCGGTGGTGGTGACGCCGGCGTAGCCCCAGTTATCGGTGTCGATTTCTTCGATGACGATGTGGGTCAGGTCCGGGCGCTTGTTGAGCACGCGTTCGAGGGTTTCGGTGAACTCGGCAATGACCTGGGCTTTTTGCTCAGGGGTCACGCCGTCACGGGTGATGCGCAGGCTGACGAAGGGCATGGTGATGGCTCCAATGGCGGGCAGTGAGGCCAATTTAGGCTTGCGCCTGGAGCGGATAAAGACGGGCCGGAGTACTTCATTAGTGACGTGGTGTAACAAGTGTTCACGCCAGTTCCACAAGATTTCACATTCTGCTGCGGTACTGGATAAATAGCATCTTTGGGTGTTCCCAACCCCCATCAACCCGCATCTTCGCGATGCAAGGAACTCTAATGTCGTGCGTTCCTCCTTCCTGCGGCGGCGGCGGCACGCCACCGGCCACCAGGGGAACCGGCAGCACCAACACCGCCGGTTCGGCGATTGCCAAGATGGAAGCCACATTCAACATAGCTATCGAGAAGTCGGCCAAGATCACCGAGATCTGCTCGGCGAAAAAGGCCGAACTGGACGCCACCAAGCAGCGTCCGCAAAACTGATGCGGGGAGGCTGACAGCACGTAAGTGTCGTTTGTCTTACTGCCTGCTGTTACCTCCCTAAACGACGCCCAAAATCACGTAGTCGCTATTGCACTATTGATCAGCAGGCAAGGCACAGTGCAATGGAATAATGCAGACCCCGGCACTCGATTTTCCAGCCGCTTTAAGCGATAGCGGCTGAATGTAGCGAAACCATGCGGGCGCCCCTATTACGTGTTTTTTTGATACGGGTTTAGGCACGGCCAAGCGCATATCACTGTTACGCGTTGCGAAGCATTGGCCGGAACGTTTGGGCCAATCTTTGAAGTTGGTACTTATGAGTGAGTCCGGGCACAGCAAAAGAACATCACCAAATGAATATAACGGAAACGCCGTGATATAGACTCGCCCGTCACCAAATGTATTCGCACTCCAGGTAGCCTCATCAAATGCCATACCTTTGTACGCATCACCCACAATATAAATAGCCGATTCGCTTTGCCGTACACCTAAAATCCCGGCAGCCGAATAGGTGATCATACCCAGTGTGCCTGATGAAATAGTAATCACAAACAGGAATACCGCAATCGACGACAAAACCGAATAAAATACCCGCGTCCATAACTTACCGCTGAAGAGGTAAAACACGACAATCGGCAATAATGAAGCGATCATTGTGAGTGTCACAATACCCGCCACAACATTGACAGTTTCTGTCTCCAGATCACCAGAGTATGCGCGAAGTATCAATAGGGCCGGAGACGCACCCGATACCACAGTAAACATTACAAGAAACCAGACAACGGCAACAAAAACAACTGATTCGATTTTATTTTTATTAAAGCTTTTTTTATTACCCAACGCGACAAGACCCGCGTCTCTCAGGGATTTAAACTGAAAGCCAATTATCAAAATCAAAGCCGTTACGAAGGCTATACACAGCATCGTCCAAAGTATATTGTAGTCTGAAAAGTAAAAAATGCCGATTGCGAAGATGACAAACCCTGCTATCACAGGAGCTAGCAAACAAAGCGCTGCCGTTCTTTTGTCGACATCGCGCTTTCCAAACATGGATATTGCCAAACTGAAAAGAGAAGGTGTCGCTATCAAAACGAACATATAAGCAAACGATACAAATACAACCAGAAACAACCAGACAAACAATGAAGCCTGTACAGATACCGAGGCCATAAAAATGTCTGTTCTACCAATGGTCCTGACGTACACATACAGCGCGAGCACCCCCAATGCCGACCCCAGGAATGTCACGATAGGCCATTGCTCAGAAAAAGAGCGACTTAATCTATCTACGATAGTAATCAAACCGTCCTTAAAACTCTCTAAAAATAACGGCGTACTTTCTCTCACTGTCAGCGCTTGACTTTCACTCACACTATGATCCTTCACTTATTAACGTCCATAGAAAAACCCCGAACCAGTCGGGGTTTTTTATTGCCTGGAATCAGGCGCGACCTGCGATCAATTAGAAAACGTTGATCGGGTAGTCGGCGAACAGACGGATTTCGTTACCGCCTACGTTGTAGTTGCTGGCGTTGTTGGAGACGCGCAACCACGACGCACGAGCGCGCAGGCTCAGGTCTTTGGCTGGGCCGCTTTGAACGACATATTTGAACTGGTTGAAGATTTCACGCTCGGTGCCACTGCCACGGTTGGAACCGTCGTCAATGTTGGTGCCGCGCACGTAAGCGATGTTGTAGGTCAGGCCAGGCACGCCGAAGGCGCTGAAGTCCAGGCCGTAGCCTGCTTGCCAGGAGCGCTCGTCCTTGCCGTTGAAGTCGGACCAGTAGGAGTTGGCCAGCAAGATGGTATTGCCGCCGTCGCCGATACCGCCAGCGTTGCGGTAGCCGCCGTACAGGTAGCCGGTGTCGCCGGTGCTGCGCTGGTGAGCGAGGGTGAAGCTGTGCGGGCCAACAGCCCAGGTAGCGCCCAGGCTCCAGATTTTGTTGTCGCGGGCGTCCGCATCACCTTGGTTTTCCAGGGCGAAGCTGCGGTCCAGCTTGGTTTTGTAGCCGTTGAAGTCAAAGGTCAACGATTGCTTTTCTGGCAGGGCCAGCACGTAGTTGACGTTGACGTATTGCTTCTTCAGCACGTCCTGCATGTTGGAGGCGTACAACGCGGCCGACAGGCTTTCGGTGAATTTGTAGCTACCACCGATGTAGTCGATGCTTTTCAGGCGGCCGCTGTCGCTGCCTTCGGCGCTCTTGCGTGCTTCTTTGGTGAAGTGACCAGCGTCCAGTTGCAGGCCGGCGATCTCTTTGGAAACGATCGAGGTGCCCTCGTAGGTTTCCGACAGCAGGCGCGAGTTGTCATATTGCAGGACCGGCACGGCTGGCATCTGCTGACCGTATTTGATCACGGTGTTGGAGATGCGCGCCTTGACGGCTGCGCCGCCCTTGGCCAGGTCGTTGGCGGCTTCGCCGCTGTCGCCTTGCTTGAAGAAGTCGATACCGCCAGCGCCACTGCGACCTTTACCGCCGTCCAGGCGAATGGCGTATTGGCCGATCACGTCCACACCCACACCGACGGTGCCTTGGGTGAAGCCGGATTCGAACTTGCCGATGAAGCCCTGGCCCCATTCGGCTTTGTCTTGCTTGCCGTTTTTGTAGTCACGGCTGATGTAGGCGTTACGTGCTGCGATGTTCAGGTGGCTGTCGTCCACGAAACCCTTGGATTGCTCCTGGTCGTTAGCCATTGCTGTCGATGCGCTCAAAATCCCCAGAGCGATCAGACTCATCCGTTGCTTCAACATTTCTTATATTCCTTATTACTGGTTGAGTACGCGCTGTGACACCAGGCTCCGTGTTGCTTTTCTGGTGTCGACGCTATCCAGAAAAAAGAAGGCCCGCGGACGACTGAACTGCCGCGGGCCTTTTTTTATTGGATGAGTCATGGCGGTGAGCCACAGGCGTTGGGCGCAATCCTATGCGCGCGTTGAACTATGTGTCAATTTCGTGAATCGTCTGTATTTAGGCGAAATAATTCTAAGCGGTGCATTCCAAGGCCTCCGCTCAAGCCTGAAAAACCGTCTGATACGTCAACAAAACACATCATGTAACACTTTTAGCGGCGGTATGTTTGGGAATAGATAACCTGCGCAAATGCAAAGCATTACCATTCGCGCGCTTTTCTCTTTCCAACACTTTTGGACACATTCCCCATGCCTGCCCCTCGCCTGACGCCCATCACTTTTGGGCTTTCTGTTTTGCTGTCTGCCGGTTTCGCCTGTGCCGCCACGGTCCTGCCTGAAACCTCGGTGAGCGCCGAAGCTGATGAAGACGACCCACGCGTCAAGGAGACCAACACCGCCACCCGCACAGCGACCTCGGTGCGTTACGTGCCCCAGGCCATCGACTCGGTTAAAACCGAAAGCCTGCGTTCCTACGGCACTAACGACCTGGGCCAGGCGTTAAGCGGCATTCCCAACGTCAGCAGTGGCGCCGATACGCGTTTCGACAGCCTGCGTATCCGTGGTTTTGACGCGAGCAATGACTTCTACCTGGACGGCATCCGCGATGACAGCCAGTACGTGCGCGACCTGCATAACATCGAGCGCATCGAAGTGCTCAAAGGCCCGGCCGCCGTACTGTACGGGCGCGGCGGCCAGGGCGGGATCGTCAACCGCGTGAGCAAACTGCCCCAGGCGGGCCACACATCCAGCATTGAAGCCCAAGGCGGCAGCCAGGATTTGCGCAGCCTGTATGCCGACCTCAGCACTGACCCAACGGATAACATCAGCCTGCGCCTGAACATGGGCAACCAGGACAACAACAGCTTTCGCGACGGTGTGAGCGGCAATCGCCAATTGTTCGCGCCGTCGATGAGCTGGCAACTGACGCCGGACTTGAACTGGCTGGTGCAGTACGAATACAGCCGTTACAACCGCACGCCGGACCGTGGCATTCCCGGGGTCAACGGCCGCCCGGCCGATGTGAGCCGCAGCACGACCTACTTCGATAACCGCGATTACATCGACGATAAATCCCAGTCCCTGCGCTCCAAGCTGGCCTACGAGATCAACGCCAACTGGCAGCTGCGCCACACCCTCGGTGTGTTCAAGCTCGACAGCGATTTCGACAACACCTACCAGGTCGGCTACGACCCCAAAACCAACAAGGTCTCGCGCCAGCGTTGGCAGCAAGACCTGAACACTCGCAACGTGTTCAACAACCTTGAGCTGGAAGGCGGTTTCGACACCTTCGGCCTGGAGCACCGCCTGCTCACCGGCCTGGAGCTGGGCAGCCAGCGCCGTGATCCAAAGTTATACAGCGCCACCGCCACCAACCGTGGCGGCCAGGCGGTGCCGAGCCTGGACCTCAACCAGCCCGACCGCCACTTGAGCCACACCGGGCGCATGAGTGTTTCCAGCAACAACCACACCGAAGTCGAAAGCCGCGCCCTTTACGTGCAGGACCAACTGCGCCTCAACGATCAATGGCAAGTGCTGGCCGGCCTGCGCTACGACCACTTTGAAGTGGACACCACCAGCAAGCTGCTCAATACCCAGCAGGCGGTCGACAGCCACAGTACCAGCCCGCGCATCGGCCTGGTCTGGACGCCGCTGGAACATCATTCGTTCTATGCCTCATGGAGCAAGACCTTCTCGCCAGCCGGCGGCGGTTTGATCGGCATCACCCCCAATGCCTCAGGCGCGGTCAACGACCTGAGCCCGGAGCTGACCAAGCAAAAGGAAATCGGGGTTAAAAGCGACTGGCTCGACGACCGCCTGAGCACCACCCTGGCCGTGTACGAGCTGGAACTCTACAACCGCCGCACCAGCGACCCACTGGACCGCACCATCACCCTGCTCACCGGCGAGCAACGCTCACGCGGCGTGGAGCTGACCGCCACCGGCAAGGTCGTCGGTAACTGGTACGTACGCGGTGGCATCGGCTTGCAGGATGCCAAGGTGGTGAAGGACAACAATGGCTTTGAAGGCAAGCGCATCAGCGACGTGGCCAAGCGCAATGCCAGCCTGTTTATCACCTGGAAACCGGAAATGGGCTGGTACGCAGAAACCGGCCTGACCTTGGTGGGCGACCGTTACGCCGACAACCTCAACACCGTGGTGCTGCCAGGCTATGGCCGCTGGGATGCGCTGGCCGGGTTCCGCCAGAAGGAATGGGACGTGCGCGCGGCGCTGAACAACATCGCCGAAAAAAACTACTACGCCTCGGCCACCAGCGCAGCGCAGATCCAACCGGGCGAGCCGCGTAGCCTGGTAGTGACAGGCACCTACAGCTTCTAAGCCAATCACAATTCAAATGTGGGAGCGGGCTTGCTCGCGAAGGCGCCGTGTCAGTCACTGAATATGTTGCTGACACACCGCATTCGCGAGCAAGCCCGCTCCCACAATGGATCTTGGTGTTCTTCAGGTTTTGCAGTAGCTCACCGAACTTGCGGGCTACAGGCGCCTACAGCTTCTAAATTTCACTCGGTCAGTGTGGGAGCTGGCTTGCCTGCGAAGGCGGTGTGTCTGCCGGAAAATTGCTGGCTGACAGAATGCAATCGCAGGCAAGCCAGCTCCCACAGTTGATCTGGGTGTTCTTTAGGTTTTCAGTAGTTCGCACAGCGCTTGCAGCTCATCCTCACTGAACAACCCCGCCGGGTAGCGTTCACTCATCACGCTGCGCACGTCAGGCTGTTGCTGCCTCACCTGTCGCGAGCCGTTTGCCTTCAACCATAGCGCCAGCGCATGGATCGCATCACCGCTAACCCGCGTCGGGTGGAACGGGCGCGTGTAGATCAGGTTGATATCGGCATTCATTCCAGCGCTCTCTCCTACTGCGTGAGCGGCTAACTTACTCAAGGTTTGTGACAGAACTGTGCAGTCATCACCTTGGGTCACTGTGGCAACACCGATACAAGAGCTATGCCAATGTCCCGTGTTTATAGGCATTCGGACACAAAAAAGCCCGCAACCTAGCCAGGCTGCGGGCTTGCTGTAAGCGCTTTAAACAGGTAGCGCTCGGCGTTCACTCAAACGCTGTTACAACCGCACTCAATTTTTGTGCGGTGCCGGCTGTTGTTGGGTCAGGCAATGGATATTACCGCCGCCCAGTAACAGTTCGCGGCCCGGCACCATCACCACTTCGTGCTGTGGGAACAGGTTCTGCAGGATCTCTTTGGCCTGGCTGTCCAGCGGGTCGTCGAAGCTCGGCGCGATGATGCCGCCGTTGACGATCAGGAAGTTCACGTAGGAACCGGCCAAGCGCACAGTCGGATTACGTTCCTGGGAACCGTCTACCGGATCGACACCGGCGCATTCTTCTTCCGTGGCATACAACGGGCCTGGGATCGGCATTTTATGCACTGTGAACGAGCGGCCTTTAGCGTCTGTGCTGCTTTGCAGCACGGCCATGGCCGCGTGGCAGCGCGCGTAGTTGGGGTCTTGCGGGTCATCGGTCCAGGCCAGCAACACTTCGCCGGGGCGCACGTAGCAGCAGAAGTTATCCACATGGCCGTCGGTTTCGTCGTTGAACAGGCCATCCGGCAACCAGATGACTTTATCTACCGCCAAATGGTCACGCAGCACCGCTTCGATCGCCGCGCGGTCCAGATGCGGGTTGCGGTTGCGGTTCAACAGGCACTCTTCGGTAGTGATCACCGTGCCTTCGCCGTCGACATGGATCGAACCGCCTTCCAGCACAAAGCCTTCGGTGCGGTAGCGCGGTGCGCGCTCGATCTCGAGGATCTTGCCGCCCACCTGCGAATCGCGGTTCCACGGCGCATACAGGCCGCCGTCAAAGCCGCCCCAGGCGTTGAAATCCCAGTTCACTCCACGCACTTCGCCGCTGTTATTGATCACAAAGGTCGGGCCGGTGTCGCGCACCCAGGCGTCGTCGTTGGACATTTCCACCACGCGGATATTGGGCACATCCAGGCGCGCACGGGCGTTTTCGTACTGACCGGCAGACACCGCGACGGTCACCGGTTCAAAGCGTGCAATGGCCTTGGCCACCGCCACATGCGCCGCCTGCGCCGGCTTGCCGCCCAGGCGCCAGTTGTCCGGGCGCTCGGGCCAGATCATCCAGGTTTGGGTTTGCGGCGCCCATTCGGCAGGCATGTAGAAGCCATCGGCGCGAGGTGTGCTGTGCAGGGTGGTCATGGCGTTCAGGACTCCGAATGGGGTGTGAAGGCCGACTTTATAACGGATAAAAATCGGCTTTTAAAGTGATAAAAGATCATAGTCGACAAATATTACAGCCTTTAGTCGATAAAAATCGGCAACCTACAATTGCTCGTCGAGCACCTTCGACAACATGTCGACGAAGAAATCCACGCTGCGTTTAGACGTCACCATCGGCGGCTTGATCTTGAGGATGTTGAGGTAGTCGCCGGTGGGCTGCATGAAAATCCCCAACTCGCGCAGGCGATCACACAGCAGCGCGGTCTCGACTGTGGCCGGTTCCAGCGTGTGCCGATCACGCACCAACTCCAGCCCCAGGTAGAAGCCGGACCCATGCACCGCGCCGACCAACGGGTGATGCTCGATCAAGGCCTCCAGGCGCGCCTTGAAGTGCCCACCCACCACCTGGGCGTTTTCCCACAGCTTTTCTTCCTCCATCACATCCAGCACGGCCATGCCGATGCGGCAACTCACCGGGCTGCCGCCAGAGGACGAGAAGAAATACCCTTCGGCCTCCAGTGCCTCGGCGATTTCCCGGCGGGTGATCACCGCGCCCAACGGCTGGCCATTGCCCATGCCCTTGGCCATGGTGATGATGTCCGGCACCACGCCTTGCTCTTCAAAACCCCAGAAAAAGTGGCCCATGCGCCCGTAACCCACCTGCACTTCATCGGCGATGCACACGCCGCCTTGGGCGCGTACCAAGGCGTACACCTGCTGCAAATAACCCGGCGGCAGCGAAATGCCGCCGGCGTTGCCATACACCGGCTCGCAGATAAAACCCGCCAGCTGGCGCTGGCTCGCGGCGATCTTCGCCAGGTTGTGTTCCACGCTGCGCACGTAATCGGGCGCACTGTCCTGCCCACGAAACTCGCCGCGATAGGTATTGGGCGCGGTCACCGGGTGCACCCAGTCCGGGCGGCTGCTCAGCGCTTGCGGGTTGTCTGCAATCGAGGTGGACACCGCATCCGCCGCCACCGACCAACCGTGGTAGGCCTCCAGCACGCTGAGCATGTCGCGCCCGCCGCTGTAGGCCCACGCCAGGCGGATGGCCAGGTCGTTGGCCTCGGTGCCGCTGTTGACCAGAAACACGCGGTCCATGCCTTGCGGCGCCAGCGCCAGCAAACGTTCGGAAAACTCGGCGATGGCCGCGTAGTGAAAGCGCGAATTGGTATTGAGCAATGACCATTGCCGCGCCGCCACCGCCGCCATGCGCGGGTGGCCATGGCCAAGCACCGCGACATTATTGAGCATGTCCAGGTAAGAGCGGCCCTGCATGTCGATCAAATGGTTGCGCCAGCCGCGCTCGATGCGCGGCGGGTCGACGTAATAGTGCTTTTGCGAGCGGGCGAAGCTGGCATCGCGCCGCGCCAACAGCGCTTCGGGGTCCAGCTCGGGCTGCGCATCACAGGCCAGCCCCAGCAGCGTCGCCGGTGATGGGCAAAGGGCCTGCCAGGCCTGCGCCCGGGACGGCGTGCAGAACAACGGCGGCTCAAGGTCCACGCGGCATAACTGCACGGTGAGCGGCGCGTGCACCTCACCCAGGACTTGCCCCGCCACCAGCACCGCGCCTGCCTTCAGGGCCGTGGTCACACCCCATAAACGCAGGTTCAACGCGGCGCTGTGTACGCACAGCACACCGTCGTCGCCGTGGCGCAACGTGCCAGCAAAAGGCGCCTCCAGCACCGTGCCATGGGGCAGGTGCAATTCCACATGAAGGGGAAAAGTGTCCGGCTCCACGGCACTGTCGGCGCAGGTTCGCGACAGCCGATATTGCCCATAACGGCTGGCTGCCAAGCCATGCACCGCTGCGGCTTCATCCAGCAACCGCCGGTCGATGCCAGGTGCCTCCCAATTGCCCGCCTCAAAATGCGGGCTGAGAACGCCCAGGTCGATCAACGCGAACTCACGGCCCACCAGGCCGGGCAGTAAGGGGGCGAAGTCTTGGTCGACAAGCGGCGTGAGCGTTTCACCGACGCAACCCAAAATGGCAGCTTCCATCAACTCGAAGGGCACTGAGGTCGCCACATGGAAAATTTCCCACTCGTGCTCGGCGTTTTTCTTTAAGTAACTATTGTCCGGGTCCAGGCGCTGCTGTTGTTCACTGCTGAGCACCAGCACTGCGGCGCGGGCGACTATCAGCGGCCACAATGCCTGCAATTCTTCACGCGCCAGCGGCGTCACCGCGTGACACGCCTGGATCGCCGGCAACATCACAAAGGGATCACCCTCGGCATGGTGCAACAGCGCCGCGCAGGTTACCGACAAGTCGGCAATGCGCCAGGTGTGTACCAGGTCGCCGAAATCAATCACGCCCTGTACCTGCCAATGCCGCTGGGCATCACGCTGCCAGACCACATTGTCATCGGTGATGTCCATGTGCACGGCCTGCCATGGCAGGTGCTCGGCCAGCGGCTGCAGACGGCGGCCGACCTGTTCGGCCACCTGCTCCAGCGCCGTGCGCTGGGGCAGGTTTTGCAGTGTGGCCAACAGGTGGGCAATCAGCGCCTGGGCGTGGCGCGGGTCCCATTGCAGGGTGCGCTCCAGGCCCGGATGGGTGAACGGGGCCAGCGCCAGGCTCATGCGCCCACACAGGTCACCGAAACCTGCGATCACATCGCGGCCCAAATGCGGCAGATGGGTCAAAGGCTGCCCCTCGATGTAATCCAGCAGGCGCACATGCAGGGTTTGCCCGCCCAGCGCCACGGTGAGCAGCTCATCACCGCTGAGCGCCTTGATGACCTTGGGCACGCGAACATCCGCATGCGCCTGCAGCGCATTGAAAGCCGCGTGCTGTGCCTGCAACTCGACTGCGGCGTAATCACCCCGGCAAATTTTCAATACAAACCGGCTGCGCTGGCTGTCGACGCGGTAGTTGAGGTCTTGCTGGCTGCCCAGTGCGTGCAACGTGCCGCTAAGCCCGTAATAGTGCTCGAGCAGCTGCGCCGCCTGCTCTGCGTCTACGTGTGGGCAAGGCAAATTAGCGCGATGGATCAACGTGGCGAGCAACATTGTGACGACCTCGGTTTTTTTAAGCGTCTATATCGCCATTACCCGAGGGCAGAAGGCAACCCCCTCATACCGCCGCACGCTTGCGCCGCCCTGTTGCGCAACTCAAGCTATGCTCTGGCTTAACGTCTGTCTTGGAAAAAAGGCTCTCTGAATGCGCATTCTCATCACCGGCGGCGCCGGCTTCATCGGTTCTGCCCTGGTTCGTCACCTGATCCAACACACCGAGCACGAAGTGCTCAACCTGGACAAACTCACCTACGCCGGCAACCTGGAGTCACTCACCAGCATCGCCGCCAACAGCCGCTATGAGTTCGTGCAGGCCGATATCATCGACCAGGCCAGCGTCAGCGCCGTGCTGGCGCGCTTTGAGCCACAGGCCATCATGCACCTGGCCGCCGAGTCTCACGTCGACCGCTCCATTGATGGCCCCTCGGACTTTATCCAGACCAACATCGTCGGCACCTACAGCCTGCTGGAGGCCACCCGCGCCTATTGGCAGACCCTGGAAGAACCGGCCAAGAGCGCGTTTCGTTTCCACCATATTTCCACCGACGAAGTGTACGGCGACCTCCACGGCGTGGACGACCTGTTCACCGAAACCACGCCTTACGCACCCAGCTCGCCGTATTCGGCCAGTAAAGCCGCCTCCGACCACCTGGTGCGCGCCTGGCAGCGCACCTATGGCCTGCCGGTGCTGCTGACCAACTGCTCCAACAACTACGGGCCGTTCCACTTCCCTGAAAAGTTGATCCCACTGGTGATCCTCAACGCCCTCGCCGGCAAGCCCCTGCCGGTCTACGGCGACGGCCTGCAGGTTCGCGATTGGCTGTTCGTCGAAGACCACGCCCGCGCCTTGTTGAAAGTGGTCACCGAAGGTGTGGTGGGCGAGACCTACAACATCGGCGGTCACAACGAGCAGAAAAATATCGATGTGGTGCGCGGCATCTGCGGCCTGCTCGAAGAACTGGCACCACAACGCCCGGCCGGTGTGGAGAAGTTCACCGACCTGATCACCTTCGTCAAAGACCGCCCGGGCCACGACCAGCGCTACGCGATCGACGCGAGCAAGATCGAACACGAGCTGGGCTGGGTCCCGGAAGAAACCTTTGAAACCGGCCTGCGCAAAACCGTGCAGTGGTACCTCGATAACCTGGACTGGTGCCGCAGGGTCCAGGACGGCAGCTATCAAGGCGAGCGCCTGGGTAATACCGACCCAAAAGACCTGATCGCATAAAGTTCTGATCACACGACCTGTTCACCCGGCGAGGGAAACCAATGAATGTAATCGCGACCAAGCTGCCCGAAGTATTGATCCTCGAGCCGAAGGTATTTGGCGATGAGCGTGGCTTTTTTTATGAGAGTTTCAACGCCAAGGCGTTTGCCCAAGCCACCGGCCTGCAGCTGGAGTTTGTGCAGGACAACCACTCTCGCTCGCAAAAGGGCGTGCTGCGCGGCTTGCACTACCAGATAGAAAACACCCAGGGCAAACTCGTGCGGGTAACCGCCGGTGAGGTCTTGGACGTGGCGGTGGATATCCGCCGCAGCTCGCCCACTTTCGGCCAGTGGACCAGCGTGCGCCTGTCTGCCGAAAACCACCGCCAACTGTGGGTTCCAGAGGGGTTCGCCCACGGGTTTGTAGTGCTCAGCGACCATGCCGAGTTCCTCTACAAGACCACTGACTACTACACACCTTCGGCTGAGCGTTGTATTCGCTGGGACGACCCGGAACTCAAGATTGACTGGCAGTTTGAGGGCACGCCGACCTTGTCCGCCAAGGATCAGAACGGCAAGGCCTTGGCAGACGCCGATCTGTTTGCATGACCGGCGAGTGCCTTGCACGCCGGCCCTAGGCATAATGCGCCTGTCCCCACAGGCGCATGACTCCCATGACTCCACCCCTCCCGCGTAGACCTCGCTGGCGCAGCCTCGCCTTACTGGCGTTGTGCCTGGCACCGCTGCTGTGGCCGCTGGAGCATCTGGCCGAGCGCTATTACCGCAGCGAACTGGCCGGGCAAAACCGTCAGACCCTCGACCTCTACGTCGCCAACCTGCTCGGCACCCTGCACCGCTATGAAGTGCTGCCGCAGATCCTCGGTGACTTGCCGGCCCTGCGCACCGCACTGGACGCGCCCCACGTCAGCGCCAACCTGACCAACGCCAACCTGCTGCTCAAGGACGTCGCCGCCCAGGCCGGGGTGGAAGTGATGTACCTGATGGACACCACCGGCAAGACCCTCGCCGCTTCCAACTGGGACAAGCAGGACAGTTTTGTCGACCGTAACTTCTCGTTCCGCCCCTATTTCAGCGAAGCCATGGCCGGGCGCCTGGGGCGGTTTTTTGGCCTGGGAACCACCTCGGCCAAACGCGGCTACTTCTTCGCCGCCGCCGTGCGTGATGGCGCCACCATCATCGGCGTACTGGTGGTCAAGGTCGACCTGGACCACACCGAAAGCCTGTGGGGCAAAACCCCCGAGCAACTGCTGGTGACCGACCACAACGGTGTGGTCATCCTCACCTCGCGCCCGCAATGGCGCTTCCGTGCGACCCGGCCGCTCACGGCAGAAGAACGCCAGGCAATCATTGCCATCCAGCCCTACCCGACCCGCGACCCGCAACCGCTGGCGTTGAGCACCACGGCCTGGCTGCGCCAATCCACGGCCATCGCCGAAACCGGCTGGACCGTGGAAATTCTTGCGCCACGCTCGCTGATCAATCGCCCGGTGCGCACCGTGGTGGCCGTTGGCGGCGCGACGCTGCTGGTGCTGATGTTGCTGCTGGGTCTGATGATGCAGCGCCGTCGCCATTACCTGGAGCGCATCGCCTTCGAAGCCAAGGCCCGTCGCGAACTGGAAGCGCGTGTGATCGAGCGCACCAGCGACCTCGAAGGCCTCAACCGCCGCCTCAAACAGGAAGTGCTGGAGCGTGAACACGCCCAGCAGGAACTGGTGCGCGCCCAGGATGACCTGGTGCAGGCCGGCAAGCTGTCGGCGCTGGGCACCATGTCGGCGAGTATCAGCCACGAACTCAACCAGCCGCTGGCGGCGATCCGCAGCTACGCGGAAAACGCCGAGATCCTGCTCGACCACGAACGCACCAACGACGCCCGTGGCAATCTAAAGCTGATCAGCGAACTGACCGGGCGCATGGCCTCGATCATCGCGCACCTGCGCGCCTTCGCTCGCCGCGACCGCCACGCCCCGGAAAGCGTGGCCCTGCAACCGGCACTCGACGATGCCCTGGCGTTGCTGGCCAAGCGGCGGCGCTCGATGGAGGTGGAGTTGATCCGCGATTTGCCCGAGGCGACCTTGTGGGTGCAAGCCGGCGAAACCCGCCTGCGCCAGGTGCTCGGCAACTTGCTGGCCAACGCCCTCGACGCCCTCACCGAAAAAGGCCCGCCGCGCAAACTGTGGCTGAGTGCCCAAACCACCGAACAGGGCGTCAACCTGTACATTCGCGACAACGGCCCAGGTTTTTGCATGGAAGCCCTGGGCCGTGCCAGCGAGCCGTTCTACACCACCAAGACCCGCACCCAGGGCTTGGGGTTGGGCCTGGCGATCTGTGACACCTTGATGCGTGCCTTTGGCGGCGAACTGTTGTTCGCCAACCATAAGGAAGGCGGCGCGCTGTTAACCCTGAAATTGCGTGCCGGCTCGCCGGGCGTAAGTCTGCAACCGTCCGAGGACCGCAGTGTATGAGTATCGATAACCAGATCCAGGTGGTGTTGATCGACGACGATCCACACTTGCGTCAGGCCCTGTGCCAGACCCTGGACCTGGCCGGGCTTAAAGTCCTGACCCTGGGCGAAGCCACGGGCCTCACGGCGCGCCTGTCCCGCGATTGGCCGGGCGTGGTGGTCAGCGATATACGCATGCCCGGCATGGACGGCCTGGAGCTGCTGGCCGAACTGCACGGCCAGGACCCGGACCTGCCGGTGTTGCTGATTACCGGCCACGGCGATGTGCCGCTGGCGGTGCAAGCCATGCGCGCCGGGGCCTATGACTTCCTCGAAAAACCTTTCGCCAGTGATGCCCTGCTCGACAGCGTGCGCCGCGCACTGGCCCTGCGCCGCCTGGTGCTGGACAATCGCAGCCTGCGCCTGGCCCTCAGTGATCGCCAGCAATTGAGCACGCGCCTGGTCGGGCATTCGCCGCAGATGTTGCGCCTGCGTGAGCAGATCGGCGCCCTGGCGGCGACCCGCGCCGACGTGCTGATCCTCGGTGAAACCGGCGCCGGCAAAGAAGTCGTGGCGCGTGCCCTGCACGACCTGTCGAGCCGCCGCAGCGGGCCGTTTGTGGCGATCAACGCCGGCGCACTGGCGGAATCGGTGGTCGAAAGCGAGCTGTTCGGCCATGAGCCCGGCGCCTTTACCGGCGCGCAGAAACGCCGCATCGGCAAGTTCGAGTTTGCCAATGGCGGCACGCTGTTCCTGGATGAAATCGAAAGCATGAGCCTGGACGTGCAGGTCAAGCTGCTGCGCCTGTTGCAGGAGCGTGTGGTCGAGCGTTTGGGTGGCAATCAGCTGATCCCGCTGGATATCCGCATCATCGCCGCCACCAAGGAAGACCTGCGCCAGGCCGCCGACCAGGGACGCTTCAGGGCCGACTTGTATTACCGTCTCAACGTTGCGCCACTGCGCATTCCGCCGTTGCGCGAACGCGGTGAAGACGCACTGATGTTGTTTCAGCATTTTGCCGACGAAGCCAGCAGCCGCCACGGCCTGCCGTTGCACGAACTGCAACCGGGCCAACGCGCGCTACTGCTGCGCCACAGCTGGCCGGGCAATGTGCGCGAACTGCAAAATGCAGCCGAGCGCTTTGCCCTTGGGCTGGAACTGGCACTCGATGCCACGGCGGATAACCCCGCTGCGGGCGTGCTGACATCAACCTCTGGCGGTTTGAGCGATCAGGTCGAGCAGTTCGAAAAAAGCCTGATCGCCGCCGAACTGACCCGCCCCCACAGCTCGGTGCGCAGCCTCGCCGAAGCCTTGGGCATCCCGCGCAAAACCCTGCACGACAAACTGCGCAAGCACGGCCTGAACTTCGCCGACAGCGCCAGCCATAGCGCCGACGACGAATGACCCGCCAAGAGACCGCCATGAACCGCGACAGCCGCTACCTGGAATCGATCCTTCACCACGACATTCCCCTCACCCGGGAAATGGGCCTAAAGGTGCTCGACTGGCAACACAGCCAACTGCAGCTGCACCTGCCTTTGCAGGCCAATATCAACCACAAGAGCACCATGTTCGGTGGCAGCCTCTATTGCGGCGCCGTGTTGGCGGGTTGGGGCTGGCTGCACCTGAAGCTGCGCGAAGAAGGTGTTGAAGACGGGCATATCGTGATTCAGGAAGGGCAGATCAGTTATCCGCTGCCGGTGACCCAGGATGCGATTGCCATTTGCGCCGCGCCGGAAGACAAGGTGTGGAAGCGCTTTGTGGCGACGTACCAGCGCTATGGCCGGGCGCGGCTGGCGTTGGAGACGTGGATTGTGAATGAGGGCAGTGAAGAACGAGCCGTTAACTTTATTGGCCAATACGTCCTGCACCGCTAACTGCCACAACACAAAACCAAATGTGGGAGCGGGCTTGCTCGCGAAAGCGGAGTGCCAGTCACTGTATATGTGTCTGATACACCGTATTCGCGAGCAAGCCCGCTCCCACATTTCGATTTGCTGTGGCTTTAAGATCTGGCCAAAGTCAGTAACCTTTCGCGCCACGCGGCCTTGGCCGGCAACGCCAGAAAGAACGGATTGAGCAAAGAAGCCCGCGCCGGATAGCTGAACGGCGCACCACTCAACTCCAGCACCTCCCCGCCCGCGCCTTCCAGCACACCCTGGGCTGCAGCCGTGTCCCACTGCGACGTCGGCGCCAGGCGCGGGTAGCAATCGGCGCTGCCTTCGGCCAACAGGCAGAATTTCAGCGAGCTGCCGATATTCGCCAGTTTCAGCTCACCCAAGCCTTCGCTCAAGCCACTGAGCAGGCGCTCTTGCTCCGGGCTGCTATGGCGGCGGCTGGCAACCACGGTAAAGGCCTCACCGGCCGCCGGGGTCTGGCGCACCTGGATCTGCTTGGGCGCCTCACTCACGTCCGAGCGCCACGCGCCCAGGCCCGCGCCACCGAAGTAGCAACGGCCACTGGTGGGCATCGACACCACGCCAAACACCACGCGGCCTTGCTCGATCAACGCAATGTTGACGGTAAATTCTTCGCTGCCGGAAATAAATTCCTTGGTGCCATCCAGCGGGTCCACCAACCACCAGCGCTGCCAGCCGGCACGCACGTTCTGGTCGATATCAGCGTCTTCTTCGGACAGCACCGGGATGCTCGGGTCCAGGGCGGTAAGGCCCGCCAGGATCAAATGGTGAGCCGCCAAATCGGCCGCCGTCACCGGCGAATCATCCGCCTTGGAGGTGACCGCCACATCCGCACGCCAATACGGCAGGATGACTTCACCTGCCTGGCGCGCCAGCTCGATCACAGGGGCAATAAACGGATGGCCTAAAAACAGTTCGCTCATGCGACAAAAGCTCCACGCTGGGTCAACAGGTCTCGTACCAAATACAGGGCCGCCAATGCACGGCCTTCACTGAACTGCTCGTTTTGCGCCAGCATCGACAGCTCGCGCAGGTTGACGCGCTCAACGCGCATCGGCTCTGGTTCATCGCCTTCCAGGCGTTCTTCATACAGCTCGGTGGCCAGTACCACCTGGATTTTCTGGCTCATGTAACCAGGCGACAAGGACAGCTCGGTAATGTGCTCCAACTGACGCGCGCCATAACCGGCCTCCTCCTTGAGTTCGCGGTTGGCCGCCGCCAGTACGTCCTCGCCAGGTTCGATCAGGCCCTTGGGCAAGGACAATTCATATTCGTCGGTGCCGCCGCAGTACTCTTCCACCAGCAACGCGTGGTCGGCATCGATCATCGCCACGATCATCACCGCGCCGTAACCGGCACCGCGGCCTACCAGGCGCTCGTAGGTCCGTTCAACGCCATTGGAAAAGCGCAATTGCACTTCCTCCACGCGGAACAAACGGCTACTGGCGACTATTTCGCGGGCGAGGACGGTGGGTTTCTGGCGCATAAGCGGCTCCTTGGCGTGATCGGGTTACTATACCGTGGCTTTTCCGATTGTCTGTGTCGGATATCTTTACTTACATGAGAACGCCCCATGCCCTCTTTGCCCTGGCACGCCATCGACACCGTCCTGCTGGACATGGACGGCACCTTGCTCGACCTGCACTTCGACAACCACTTCTGGATGGAGCACCTGCCCCAGCGCTATGCCGAGCTGCACGGCGTGAGCCGGGCCATGGCCGACATGGAGTTGCAGCCGCTGTTCGAGCGTAACGCCGGACAGTTGCAATGGTATTGCCTGGATTTCTGGAGTGCCGAGCTGAACATCCCGGTGCGCGAACTCAAACTGGAAACCGCGCACCTCATCGCACTGCGCCCGGACGCGGACACTTTTCTGGCGGCGATCAAACAGGCCGGCAAGCGCGTGATTTTGATCACCAACGCCCATCGTGATTCGCTGTCATTGAAGTTGGAACGCATTGAACTGGCGCCGTATTTCGAGCGGTTGATCAGTTCCCACGACTACGGTTTTGCCAAGGAACACCGGCAATTCTGGGATGCCTTGCAAGCCGACATCCAGTTCGACCCGGCCCGCAGCCTGTTTATCGATGACACCTTGCCGATCCTGCGCAGTGCGCGCGACTTTGGCGTGGGGCATTTGCTGGCGGTCAAAGAACCGGACAGTAAGAAGGGGCCAAAGGACACAGGGGAGTTTGCGGCAGTCGATGATTACCGAGATCTCATCGCCGGGCTCTAATGTAATTGTGGGAATGTAAATGTGGGAGCTGGCCAGCTCCCACATTTAGGCCTGTGTATTACTCAGGAATACGCAGTGTCTGGCCTGGGTAAATTTTGTTTACATCTTTAAGCAGCGGCTTGTTGGCCTCGAAGATTTTGTTGTACTGGTTGGCGTTGCCGTACACCGCCAGGGAAATCGCGCTGAGGGTGTCGCCTTTTTTCACCACAACAAAACGAGCGGCCGTGACAGCGGGGCCGGACACAGTAATCTGGTCATCCACGCTGGCAACACCGGCAATATTACCCGCCGCCAGAAGGATTTTTTCTTTCTCTTCCTGACTGGCAACTTCACCGGTGATCGTCACCTTGTCACCTTCGACGGTGGCGTGAACGTTCGGGTTACCCAACCCTACCGCTTCGATATGCTTTTTCAACTCTTCGCCAGCATTGGCATTACCCGGCGTCAACAGATCAATCAACTTCTCGCCTGCTTCCTTAACAAAGCTAAAAATACTCATGGTGCGCTCTCCTTGGGTTTAAGTTCCAGATGCCCAAGACTAGACCAGTCCTGCAGACTTGGGTTCCAGGCCGGCCAAAGACCCAAACACGCTAACTTGCGTGTTGCCTGGAATAAGGCCGCAACAGACGCCGTGATCGACGCCATCTATCAATAGATCAGTACAGCCGATTAGACGCGACCCTTTGTCGCGCCTAGTCTAAACATTGATCATTTCTTCGGTGGTACTGCCCCATGAACGCCAAGCGCCCAGTCTGCGCGGCGCCTGCCCTCGAAACGCCCGCGCCAGCCGCCAGCCAGAGCTACCAGTTTTGCAATCTCGAACACACTGAAATCGCCAGCACTGCGTTGGCCGAAGAAGTGGCGTTGGCGATTGCCTATAACGACATCAGCCAGGCGGTGATGCTGGTGACGCCCACCGACCTGGAAGACTTCATCGTTGGCTTCAGCATCGGCAGCGGCATTATCGCCGACGTTAGCGACATTTATGATCTGAAACTCAGCGGCACAGGCTCTGCCCAGTACGCTCAAGTGCAGATCTCCAGCCGCGCCTTCTGGAACCTCAAACTGCAGCGCCGCCAGTTGGCCGGCACCAGCGGCTGCGGCCTGTGCGGGGTAGAAGCCGTAGAACAAGCGCTGCCGGACCTGCAAGTGTTACCCGGCGCGCCCTTGCCACCCGCCGAATGGCTCGACGGCCTGCGTCAACGTATCAGCGCGTTTCAGCCTTTGGGCCAGCACAGCGGCGCGGTACATGCGGCGATCTTTATGAATAACCAGGGCGAGTTGCTGATGGGTCGCGAAGACATCGGCCGACATAACGCCCTGGATAAATTGATCGGCGCGCTGATCCGGCAAAAAATTCCGACCGACGGCGGACTGGCGATTGTCACCAGCCGCTGCAGCCTCGAATTGATTCAAAAAGTGTTGCGCGCAGGCATTCAGACCCTGGTCAGCCTGTCGTCGCCCACCGGCCTGGCCCTGCAATGGGCGCGCCGGCACAACCTCAATCTCATCCACCTGCCGCAGAAAAGTGCGCCGCGGGTTTACAGCCCTGCGATGGAGAACCAGCCATGAGCATGCATCACCAAGCCGACCAAACCCCGACCCCGCGCTACAAGCCTTACAAAGGCCCGGCCGGCGGCTGGGGCGCACTGATCAGCGTGGCGCAGGCCTGGCTGACCAGCGACAACGCCATGAAAAACCTGCGCATGATGCTCAAGACCAACCAGAACGGCGGTTTCGACTGCCCTGGCTGCGCCTGGGGCGATTCGCCGGAAAGCGGCATGGTCAAGTTCTGCGAGAACGGCGCCAAAGCGGTCAACTGGGAAGCCACCAAACGCCGCGTGGACGCCGCCTTCTTCGCCAAGCACAGCGTGACCGCGCTGCTGGAGCAGAGTGACTACTGGCTGGAATACCAAGGCCGCCTGACCGAGCCGATGCGTTATGACGCCGAGACCGACCGCTATAAAGCCATCAGCTGGGACGCCGCCTTTGACCTGATCGGCAAGCACCTCAACGCCCTGCCAAGCCCGGACATGGCCGAGTTCTACACCTCGGGCCGGGCCAGCAACGAAGCGGCGTACCTGTACCAACTGTTTGTGCGCGCCTATGGCACCAACAATTTCCCGGACTGCTCGAACATGTGCCACGAAGCCAGCGGCGTCGCCCTGGCGCAAAGTGTTGGCGTGGGCAAAGGCACCGTGACCTTTGATGACTTCGAACATGCCGATGCGATTTTCGTCTGGGGCCAGAACCCCGGCACCAACCACCCGCGCATGCTCGAACCGCTGCGCGAAGCGGTAAAACGTGGCGCACAGGTGGTGTGCATCAACCCGCTCAAAGAGCGTGGCCTGGAACGCTTCCAGCACCCGCAACACCCGCTGGAAATGCTCACCAACGGCGACAAGCCGACCAACACCGCGTACTTCCGCCCGGCGCTGGGTGGCGACATGGCGATACTGCGCGGCATGGCCAAGTTCCTGCTGCTGTGGGAGCGCCAGGCCCAGGCCGAAGGCAAAGAGGCGGTGTTCGACCACGACTTCCTCAATGAACACAGCGTCAATGTGCTGGAGTACCTGGGCCAGATCGACGACACCTCGTGGGATGAAATCGTCGCGCAGTCCGGCCTCAGCCTGGTCGAGATCGAACAAGCGGCGCGCATGTACGCCAAAGGCAAAAACGTGATCATGTGCTGGGCGATGGGCATCACTCAGCATCGCCATTCGGTGCCGACCATCCAGGAAATCGCCAACCTGATGCTGCTGCGCGGCAACATCGGCCGCCCAGGCGCCGGCCTGTGCCCGGTGCGCGGTCACAGTAACGTGCAGGGCGACCGCACCATGGGCATCAACGAACGCCCGCCGGTGGCGTTTTTGGATTCGCTGGAGCGTCGCTTCCAGTTCCAGGTGCCGCGCACCAACGGCCACAACGTGGTCGAGGCGATCCATGCCATGCTCGAAGGCCGCTCCAAGGTGTTTATCGGCCTGGGCGGCAACTTCGCCCAAGCCACGCCAGACAGCCCGCGCACCTTCGAAGCACTGCGCAGCTGCGACCTGACCGTGCAGATCAGCACCAAGCTCAACCGCAGCCACCTCATGCACGGCAAAGACGCGCTGATTCTGCCGTGCCTGGGCCGTACCGACATTGATATCCAGGCCGACGGCCCGCAAGCGGTGACAGTGGAAGACTCGTTCAGCATGGTGCACGGCTCCAATGGCCAACTGCAGCCGCTGTCGAAGCTGATGAAATCCGAGCCGGCGATTCTGGCCGGGATTGCCGCCGCCACGCTGGGCAGCAAGCCGGTGGACTGGAACTGGCTGGTGGCCGATTACGGGCGCATCCGCGACCTGATCGCCGACACCATCCCAGGCTTCAAGGACTTCAACGAACGCATCAAGCACCCAGGCGGTTTCTACCTGGGCAACTCCGCCGGTGCACGCCGCTGGAACACGCCGTCGGGCCGCGCCAATTTCCGCCCGAACGTGCTGCCCAAAGACCTGATCCACGAACGCACCCATGCCACAGGCCGGGTGCCGGACCTGATCATGCAGTCGATGCGCTCCCACGATCAGTACAACACCACTATTTATGGCCTGGACGACCGCTACCGTGGGGTCAAGGGCCAGCGTGACGTGCTGTTCGTCAACGAAGCCGACATTATCCGCCTGGGCTTCAAGCCGGGGCAGAAGGCTGACATCGTGTCGCTGTGGGAAGATGGCCGCGAGCGCCGCGTGAAGGGCTTTACCTTGCTGGCGTTTGATATTCCGGCGGGCCAGGCGGCGGCGTACTACCCGGAAGTGAACCCGCTGGTGCCGCTGGAAAGCACCGGGGATGGCAGCCATACGCCGACGTCGAAGTTCGTGGCGATTTGCCTGGAAGCGGCGAGCGACAGTGGCTTGATCATGGCCCGCTCAGCCTGACTTGATACGGGCTCTTCTTTGCTTGAGCTGCCGCTTTCGCGAGCAAGCCCGCTCCCACACTTGAAATGCATTCAAAATGTGGGAGCGGGCTTGCTCGCGAAGAGGCCGGCACAGTCGCCCTCTATTTTTCAGGCACAAAAAAAGGCCGCTTTTGCATAAAAGCGGCCCTTCCGAAGTAGCTAAAGACTCACAAAATCGACTTAAGTTCCCTATACAAAACAGCAACTTAGCAAATTGTATACAACCTGTACCGCCGGTCGGTTTTCGATTGTCAGCGCCTCGATACAACCTCAGGATCGCGCCGTCATCCTCTTGAGGTCTCTCTATGAAGTTCTCCTCGATTCTCTTGTTGTCCCTTGGCCTGGTCAGTGGCGCAGCCATGGCCGGTGGCACCACCGAAGCCGGTGTGGGCGGCGCATTGGGCGGGGTTCTAGGTTCGGTTGTCGGCCAGCAGTTGGGTGGCAACACCGGTTCCACCATCGGCGCCGCCTTGGGTGGCGCGGGCGGTAGCGCGGTGGGTGCCGACAAACGCAGCCGTGGCGAAGCCGCTATTGGCGGCGCACTGGGCGCAGCCGGCGGCAACGTCGTGGGCCGCAGCGTTGGCGGCAGCACCGGTGCACTGGTCGGCTCAGCAGCCGGCGGTGGTGCGGGCGGCGCGCTGGGTAACTACATGGGCAACAAGAGCGATGACGACGACCGCCGTTACCGCGGGCGTGATAACCGTCGTTACGACCGAGATGACCACCGTGGGCGCGGGCATGCCTATGGGCATCGCAAGAACAAGCACCACTACCGTCATCGGTAAGGCCTAAAGAACACTGAAAAACCAATGTGGGAGCGGGCTTGCTCGCGAAAGCGGACTGTCAGTCAACTAATTTGCTGGCTGACACACCGCTTTCGCGAGCAAGCCCGCTCCCACATTAGGGTCAGGGTGCTTGCCAGGGCCAGGTCAGACCACCAACCGCTCCAACGCCTCGCGCAACTTCCCCGCAATCGCCACCGGCTGGTTCGACGCCCTGTCCACAAACACATGCACAAACCGCCCTGCCGCACAGGCTTCATCCTCGCCGGCCTTGAACACCGCCAATTCATATTGCACCGAGCTGTTACCAAGCTTGCCCACCCGCAGGCCGATATCCAGCCGATCCGGAAACGCGATCGAGGCGAAATAGTCGCACGCTGAACTCACCACAAACCCCACCACCTCACCGTCATGAATATCCAGCCCACCTTCTTCAATCAGGTAGGTATTCACCGCCGTGTCGAAAAAGCTGTAGTAGGTGACGTTGTTCACATGGCCATACACATCGTTGTCGTGCCAACGCGTGATGATCGGCTGGAAGTGGCGGTAATCGGCGCGTTGCGGCATTGAGTCGGGCATGGGCGGTTCTCTGGAAAGTGGGTTTACAGGTCATTCAGATGGGCTTGCGCCCACTCACGCACTTCGGCGTACGGGTAATCCTCCAGCGCAGCAAACCCCGGTATGCCTCGCGTCTTCAGCTTGGTAAACAGCGGCACGCTGATACCGCCGAGAAACCGTGTCAGCCGTTCCGCTTCTGGCAGGTTCATGGTGTGCTCATGATGCCTGTGGATAAAATCACCGCACAGCCCCATGAAATTTTTATCCACAAGTGGCGGCAAACTCGGCGGCGGCGGCAAATGTGCGACGTGGCCGTGGCATACCGAACAATGCCCGCAGCGCAGAGGGGCGTTTTCATCGCCAAAGTACTTGGCCAGACGTTGCCCCAGGCAATGCTCGGTGGCAAACAGATCGAGCATGGCGTGGATCCGCGCCACTTCCGTCACTTCATGTTGCTTGAAGCCTGTGTATAACTCCTCACTGAGTGCTTGAGGATCAAAGTCGGTATCGAGCAGGCTGTAGACCTCGGTCATCTGCTTGCTTTCCAGCTCGATCAGGCCCTGTTCCTGGAAGTAATCCAGCGCCTTCACCACCCGGCTGCGCTCGGCATTGTGCTGTTGGTACAGCGCATCGAAATCCACCGTCGCCCAGGCTTTGGCGCGTTTACACACCTGGATGATCGCCGCGACAAACTGCTGCCGCTCGCCGGAAAAACGCGCCAGCAGCGCCTCGGGTTCGATCAGGTACTTAAAGCGGTATTCGGCGTAAAACGCATAGCGCGGTGCGATCACACCTTTGAGTTCCAACTGCACCAGCAGCGTCTTGAGCGGCAGCTCGCGGATGTTGCTGTGGTCCGACAGCGACCTCAACAGGAACTCCCACTGGCCCTCGCTTCGCGCTGCCTGCAACTCTTCCAGCACACGGCGAATGCCCTGCTGCTCCGGCGTATCGCCATATACAAAATTTTCCAGCACATTGAGGCTGTCACGGTTGGCCAGCACCAGGCAGTCGGACGGCTGCCCGTCACGCCCGGCGCGGCCGATTTCCTGGCTGTAGTTCTCGATGGACTTGGGCAGGTCGAAGTGCACCACATTGCGGATGTCACTCTTGTCGATGCCCATGCCGAACGCGATGGTGGCAACGATGCAATTGGAGCGCCCGCCCATGAAGCGCTGTTGGATACCCTCGCGTTTATCGTGGGGCAACCCGGCGTGATACGCCTCGGCCTGGATGCCACTGCGGTTCAAGTGTTCGGCAATCTGCTCGGCGGTTTTTTGCAGGGTGACGTAGACGATACTTGGCTGATTGGCCCTTTCGCTCATCCACTCGACCAAACGCCGACGCTTGTCGTGGCCGCTCACCGGCTCTACCAGCAGGTTGAGATTCGGCCGGTAGAAGCCCGTAGTGATCACATCATCCGACGCAATGGCGAACTTGGCCTGCATGTCGGCAATCACCTTGGGCGTAGCTGTAGCCGTCAGCAGCAACGCTTGTGGGATATTGAACTGGCGCTGGTAGTCCGGCAGCTTCAGATAGTCCGGACGGAAGTTGTGACCCCACTCGGAAATACAGTGCGCTTCGTCCACCACCAGCAAGGAAATCTGCACGCTTTGCAGGAAGTTACGGAAGCGCTCGTTCTTCAAGCGCTCCACGGAAATCATCAGGATTTTCAGCTCACCCGAACGCGCACGCGCCATCACCTCATTGGCGTCTTCGCGGCTCTGCGCCGAATCGATACTGCCGGCGCAAATGCCATGGCGCTGCAGGAAACCCAACTGATCCTGCATCAGCGCCAACAGCGGCGACACTACCAGCGTCAGGTGCGGCAACAGCACCGCCGACAGCTGATAACACAAAGACTTGCCGGAACCGGTGGGGAAAATAGCCGCGGCCGAACGACCGGCCAGCACTGCGCTGATCGCGGCCTCCTGGCCCAAACGAAATTGTGGATAACCAAAGACCTGTTGGAGGGTGTTGTGCATAAGCTGTCACTCCGTTGACCGCTGAACGAGTCAAAAACATAGACCAGCGATCGGTAAACGCTCGGGGATAAACGCTACAAACTGATACAGAGAAAACCAGCAAGACCGCGCAAAAATGCAGACAGTAGCACGCTTGATTACAAGCCCCGACAAGGAGTCGTGAATGTCTCGCATGCCATCGTTTTCTTTGCTTCTCGCATTGCCCTTGCTGCTGGTGGGCTGTGCAGCTGTGCCAAAACCCACTTCCGAGCAACTGGCCGCGCGTGCCTTTGAAACGCCTGAATACTTCGCCGCAAACGCCCTGCCTATCGTCAAGGCCTCCACCCTCTATGCGCGTGGCGGCACTGGCCAAGGCGTGAAAGTGGCGCTGATCGACTCGGGCCTTAACAGCGAGTTACCGGAGTTCCAAGGGCGCTTGGCCGACATCGGTTACGACTTCGTGCGCCAACAGCCAGGCACCGTCGACATCAAAGGCCATGGCACGCAAATGGCCGGTATTCTCGCCGCCAACAAGAACGCTCAAGGCATGCACGGGATCGCCTTCAACGCACAGTTGATCCCCATGCGGTTTGGCGACGACAAGGAACCATTCTACTTCGACAGCGAAATTGCCCAGGCCTGGCGCTTGGCGCATGCCCAAGGCGCGCGCTTTTTCAACAATTCATGGGCCAACCCCATTGAAGCCAACACCAATGAAGTGCCGATCTATGAACGCCTGATGGGTGACTCACTGGAGGCGGCCAAGCAACTGGTGGCTGAAGGCGCGGTCTTTGTGTTCTCCACCGGCAACGAGGTCAAACGCGAGCCGCTTGCCGAACCCGGCCTGCCCGCATTGGTGCCAGAGCTGGAAAAAGGCTGGATCGCCGTCATGGCCCTCAAGAATGACGGCAGCGCGATCAACCTCAAGTCCAACTACTGCGGGCTTGCCGCGCGTTGGTGCATTGCCGTACCAGGTGGCGATGGCGGAGCGGGCCTGCTGACGACACAGAAAGATGGCAGCTATGGGCCGACCGCAGGAACCTCCCCAGCCGCCGCATTGGTCAGCGGTGCCTTGGCGGCATTACAAAGCCGCTTTCCCGAAATGACCCCGCAGCAGGTTCGCGATCGTTTGCTCAGCACCGCCAATCGGACGGGTATTTATGCCAACAGCGAAGCCTACGGGCGCGGGCTGATGGACCTGGATGCGGCTTCGCGTCTGTAGGCTTGGCGATGGCCGTCCCACCTGATCGTTCCTCACGCTCTGCGTGGGAACGATCTGGAACCAGCAGTCGACACCCAGCCACAACCAAGCCAACCACTGAGCTAAACCTGTGGGAGCGGGTGTTGCCAAAAAAATCACTGTCAAACCGCAAATACCGGAAAGCTTTGTAGGAAGTGGGTAAACCCGATGTAGTCCTCTTCCCAAACTGATCAAAACACCTGCCCAGCCCTCTACATAACCTCCCTTCACATGACCGAAACTAGTGACCTCTCAACTGTCCCGGCAAAAACCGTGAACATCGAAAGGACTCAACGATGGTCGACTACAGCTCTTGGGGCTCGCTCCTCATTCTTATTGCCCTTACTGTCCTGCTCGATAGTAAGTTGAAGCATCCCGACCTCAGAAAATGGTTCGGACTGGCCCTCATCGTCACCGGATCAACGCTTCTAATCGTCGCCACTTCCTGGCTAAGCGAATTACAATTCGACAGTCTTCCGACATTCGCCTTTATCATCGGCATCCGACTGTTGCTCACCCGCAACAAATACCGCCGCCAACGCAACCATCCCCTTCACCCACTCCTGCGTGCCCCGACCATGAACCTGGCCCCCAACTTCCCCGAAGACCCCGTGATGCAGCAGCTTCTGCAACTGCTGCACGAAGAAATCGGCCTGCCGAAGCACAAGACCCTTCGCCTGGAAACTTCGCTCAATTTCGACCTGAGCTGCGATGGCAGCGAGGCCAAGCAGTTGATGGACGCGCTGGAACAAGAGTTTGCCCTCGACCTGGGCGACTACGATGCTTATCGTTACTTCAAACCGCCGGTGTTCGATGTGTTCCTCAAGCGCCGCGCCAAAGGGCGCGGCGACAAGGTGCCATTGACCATCGGCATGCTCTATCTGGCGATCAAGACCCACAGCTGGGATACGCAAACCCTGGAAAACCTGAGCTGATCCCAAGATCACCAAAGATCAAATGTGGGAGCGGGCTTGCTCGCGAAAGCGGTGTGTCAGGTAGAGCATTTCTCACTGATCAACCGCATTCGCGAGCAAGCCCGCTCCCACAGGGGTTATGCGTTAGTCTGGCATTTTGACCCAATAACAAGGACCTTACATGGACGTAATAATGGGCCTGCTGGCCGCCCTACTCTGGGGCGGCACGGACTTTCTCGTGGGCCTCAACGCCCGGGCCGTGGGCGTTAAACGCGCGGTGTATTTCGGCCAAGCCCTTGGCTTTTTGATCATGACCCTGCTGCTGGTGATCTTCCCGGCCTTCCTGTTCAAATCCCTGAATGCCCCGTTGAGCGTCTGGCTCCTGGGCATCACCGCCGCCCTGCTCACCGTCTCCGGCGCGCTGGCGCTGTCCAAGGCCTTCGCCCTGGGCAAAGCCGCTATTGTTGCGCCATTGGTGACCTCTTACGGCGTAGTCACCACCCTGCTGTCCTGGGCCAGTGGCGAACACATTAACCTGATCCAACTCAGCTGCATCGGCCTGTGCGTAATCGGTGTGATCCTGTCCAGCATCCACAAGGACAACGGCACACCCCATAACAACCCGCGCCAGTCCATCGCCTACGCCATGCTCGCCGCCTTGCTGTACGGCACCAGTTTCTGGTTGCAAGGCCGCTACACACTGCCGGCATTGGGGCCGATCACCATGCTGTGGCTGGGTTACCTGGTGGGCCTGTGCGTGCTGGTGGTGATGGTGCTGAAGATCAAGGACGGCCTGAAGATTCCGCCACTGAAAAATTGCGCGACACTGACGGGTGCGAGCTTGATGAACCTGGGCGGGTTCTCGGCATTTTCGTGGGGCGCGATGGCGGGCTCGGTTTCGGTGGTGACGGTGATCAGTACGTTGTCCGGTGGGATTGCGGCGATTTTGGGGTATGTGTTTTTCAAGGAGCGGTTGACGGCGGTGCAAGTCGCGGGGGTCGCACTGGTGCTGGTCGGCGCCGTGGTTTTGCATATCGCCGTCTAACCTTTCGCCCACAAAAAAGCCGCCCCGGAGGGCGGCTTTTTCACAACAACCGAACCTTACAACTTAGGCCCGGCCGCCTTGATCGCATCGCTCACTTCAAACTTCTTGAAGTTCTCTATGAACAGGCCAGCCAGCGCTTTCGCCGCTTCGTCGTAGGCAGCCTTGTCAGCCCAGGTGTTACGTGGGTTCAACAGGCCGGTATCAACGCCCGGTACGGCCAAAGGCACGTCGAGGTTGATGGTGTCGAGGTGCTCGGTTTCTGCACCGATCAACGCGCCGCTCTGGATCGCTGCGATCACGCCGCGAGTGGTCGGGATGTTGAAGCGCTTGCCGACACCGTAGCCGCCGCCGGTCCAGCCGGTGTTGACCAGGTAGACCTTGGAGCCGAAGCCGCGCACGCGCTTGATCAGCAGTTCTGCGTATTCACCGGCCGGGCGTGGGAAAAACGGCGCGCCGAAGCAGGTGGAGAAGGTCGACTTGATGCCGCTGCCCGAACCCATTTCAGTCGAGCCCACCAGAGCGGTGTAGCCGGACAGGAAGTGGTAGGCAGCTTGTTCTTCGCTGAGGATCGACACTGGCGGCAGTACGCCGGTCAGGTCGCAGGTCAGGAAGATCACAGCGTTTGGCTCGCCGCCCAGGTTCTTCTCGGAACGCTTGGCAACGTGCTCCAGCGGGTAGGCGGCGCGGCTGTTCTGGGTCAGGCTGACGTTGGTGTAGTCGGCGTGCTTGGCATCGTCGATCACCACGTTTTCGAGCACGGTGCCGTGCTTGATGGCTTTCCAGATTACCGGCTCGTTCTTCTCGGAGAGGTCGATGCACTTGGCATAGCAACCGCCTTCGATGTTGAACACCACGCCTTCGCCCCAGCCGTGTTCGTCGTCACCGATCAGGTAACGGCTTTCGTCGGCCGACAGGGTGGTTTTACCAGTGCCCGACAGGCCGAAGAACAGGGTCACATCGCCTGCTTCGCCAATGTTGGCGGCGCAGTGCATTGGCAGCACGTCGGCGGCCGGCAGCAGGAAGTTCTGCACCGAGAACATGGCTTTTTTCATTTCACCGGCGTAACGCATGCCGGCGATCAGCACTTTTTTCTGGGCGAAGTTGAGGATCACGCAACCGTCGGAGTTGGTGCCGTCACGCTCTGGCACGCATTCGAAGTTGGCCACGTTAAGCACTTGCCACTCATCACGGCCGGCCGGGTTGTACTGGGCCGGGTTGATGAACAGGCAACGACCGAACAGGTTCTGCCAGGCAGTCTGGGTGGTCATTTTCACGGCCAGGTAGTGGTCTTCTGCAGCCCCTACGTGAACATGGGAAACGAAATGCTCTTGCGCGTTGTTGAATGCCTCGACGCGAGCCCACAGGGCATCGAACTTGTCGGCCGGGAACTTGCGGTTGATCGGGCCCCAGGCGATTGCGTCCTGGGTGGAAGGCTCTTCAACGATGAAACGGTCAACCGGTGAACGACCGGTGCGGTGACCGGTTTCTACGACCAGCGCGCCAGTATCGGCAAGCACGCCTTCACCGCGCTGCAGGGCTTCTTTGACCAGATCGTCAACACTCAGATCGGTGTATACGGCGTTATTGGCTTGCGTCATGAGGTTCCCCGTCGGCCTATGGCCGAGTGCTCCAAACGTTTTGTAGTAGAAAGTTGCGCACTACTACCGCGAAAAAAGTGGGCCGGATTATGCCAGAAAAGCCCAAAAAGAGTAGGGCCCTCCCGTCAGAACTGCGCTAATCCGGCGTTTGTCAGGTGATTTACCTGTGCTTAAACGTTTTAGTGGCGGGTGTCGGAAGGGGTGTCGATGCCTGCGCCGGCGAATAATTGGGCGACATCGGCCGCATCGAACAGGTAACGCTGGTTACAGAACTGGCAGTCGATCTCGATATTGCCGCCATGTTCCACCACCAATTGCTGCGCATCTTCCAGGCCCAGGCTGACCAGCGCGTTGGCTGAGCGCTCACGCGAGCAGCTGCAACGGAAGCGCAGGCCCTGGGCGTCGAACAGGCGCACGGCCTCTTCGTGGTAGAGGCGATGCAGGATGGTTTCGTTGTCCAGGCCCAGCAGTTCTTCAGCTGTCAGGGTGCCGGCCAGGGCGGTCAGTTTACGCCAGCTGTCGGTGCGCTCATCGTCGTCCTTGATGCGGTCGGCCGGCAGTTGCTGCAGCAGCAGGCCACGGGCGCGTTTGCCGTCAGCGTTGAGCCAGAACTTGGTGCCGACTTGCTGGGACATCACGAAATAGTTGGTGAAACAGTCCGAGAGGGTTTCGCCGTCGAGGTCGACGATACCCTGGTAACGCTGACCTTCGGTCGGGTCGACGGTGATCGCCAGCACGCCGTTTGCCATCAGGTCAGACAAGGTGGCGTCCGGCGCGATCTGGTCGGCTTCGTAACGGGCCAGGCCACGGATTTCGCGCTCACTGGAGCACTCGATCATCAACATCGGCACCGGGCCTTCGGAGCGGGCCTGCAGGATCAGCAAACCGTCGAATTTCATCGTGCCTACCAGCAGCGAGGCCGCCGCCATCAGCTCACCGAGCAGTTGCGCGACCGGCTCCGGATAGGGGTGCTTGGCGAGGACTTCGGCATAGCTGCGCTCCAGCGAGACCAGTTCGCCGCGGGCGTCGTTCTCATCGAAGATGAAGCGTTGGGTGAAGTCGGTATCCGGTAGATCAGTCATAGGTCTGGGTATCTGAATTGATGACAAATTGGTTACAAGGTTTATAGAATTAAACGCTTTAGCACCTTTTTGGTGCGTTTTTACAGAGCGAAGAGGGACAGTTTATGAACAATCCGGGTTTGTTCCAAGCCAGGTGGAACCTCGGGGGGTGGGCCTTTTGCAATCTAGTCGCTATCGGGCTGCTGTGTTTTTGGCTGTGGCCCACGGGACAGATGCTGTGTGTGCTTTTCGACGAATGGCTGTTTCATCTGCTTAATGACCCATTGGCGAGCAATTCGACGTGGTTGCATGTGTGGGCGGTGGCCAGTTTGCGACCGTTTGATGCGGTGGTCGGGGTGATTTTGCTGACTCTGCTGATTCGCGGTGACTGGGTGTTCAAGGCCATTCACGTGCGCCAGGCGTTTTTCGGCTTTCTGAGCATTCTGCTGCTGTTGCTGTTTATCCGTATGCTGTTTTCCAAGCTTACGGCCCAGATGGGCTGGCAGCACAACAGCCCGTCAATGGTGATCAGCGGCGCGATTCATATGAGTGATTATTTCCCGGGGCTGGAGAAAACCTGGGAGCTGAAGGACCGTTCCAGCCAGAGTTTTCCGGGCGATCATGCATCGGTGCTGCTGATCTGGGGCATGTTCATGACGGTGTTTGCCCAGCGTTTCAGCCAAGTCGTGGTGATCTGGGGCCTGGCGCTGTTGTTCATGATGCCAAGGCTGGTGGCTGGCGCGCATTGGGGTCAGGACGACTACATCGGCGGGGTATTGCTGGCCTTGTTGGCGTTGGGCTGGGGGTATTACACGCCGTTTGCGGCGAAGGTGTCGGGGTTGCTGATGCGGGTGACGGCGCCGGTTTTCGGGTTGCTCGGGAGGCTGCCAGTTATCGGGCGCTTAAGCGTCATGCGCACAGCCGCGTAACACCGCAGCCCTAATGTGGGAGCGGGCTTGCTCGCGAAGGCGATGGGTCAGTTAATGAATTAGTCAGCTGACACTCCGCTTTCGCGAGCAAGCCCGCTCCCACATTTTGATCTCCTTTTGAGCAAAGATTTTCATCGTTAATCATCATTGCCACTGCCGCGAAACTTGAACAAATCACGACGCTGCTTCTTGCTCGGTTTGCCATCGGTGGTCATACCCGTAGCCCCGGCCTTACGCATAGCCGCCGCATTTTCGCGCTTGGCGATGCTGGCTTCGGTTTCGGCATACAACGCCTGCGCTTCTGGGGCGCCACGGCGCACGACGGAAAGCGCCTGAACGACAACCGTCTTTTCGTCAAAACCTGTACGAATCTGCAATTCGTCGCCGACGCGTGGTTCCTTGCCAGGCTTGCAGCGCTCGCCGCGATGGTGCACCTTGCCGCTCTCGATGGCCGCCTTGGCCAGCGCGCGGGTTTTGTAAAAACGCGCGGCCCACAGCCACTTGTCCAAACGGACCTTTTCGTCCTCTTCCTGCTTTTGAGCCACTTGAATTCCTCGCGCTGAAAAATGTCGCAACTTTACCGTTGAATCCCTTCAACGCATAAACCCCGATGCTCACCTAAGATACGCCAGGCACCCCCTGTTTTTGCGAGGATATGCTGTGACCGACTTTCCCATTTCACTCACCTCGCCCAACCAGCGTTGCGTAGGTTGCCAGCAAAGCGAAGCCTTGGGTTTCGATTTTTCCTTCGCCTATCAACCTATCGTAGACCTTCGCGACCGGTCGATTTTTGCCCACGAAGCATTGGTGCGCGGTACTCACGGTGAAGGGGCGTTATCGGTGCTGGACCAGGTCAACGACAACAACCGTTATCGCTTTGACCAACGTTGCCGCACTCAGGCGATTGAGGGGGCCGCCGCCTTGGGAATGCAAAGCTATCTTTCGATCAACTTCATGCCCAATGCCGTGTACCGGCCGGAGTTGTGCATTCGCAGTACTCTGGAGGCGGCCCGCGCGCATAATTTCCCGCTGGATCGGTTGATTTTCGAAACGCTGGAAAGCGAGCATGTAGATAACTATCGCCATTTGACCAATATTCTGCGTGAATACCGCGAATTCGGCTTCAAGACCGCCATCGACGATTTCGGGGCGGGCTATTCGGGGCTGAATCTGCTGGCTGATTTCCAACCTGACCTGATCAAACTCGACATGGCGCTGATTCGCGATGTCGACCAGGATCGTGTCCGTCAGGTAATCGTCCAGGGGATTGTCACAATCTGTGAGCAGTTGGGCGTTACTGTCATTGCCGAAGGTATCGAAAGTGCCGGCGAGCGCGACTTTCTGTCCGACTGCGGAATATTTCTGATGCAAGGTTACTGGTTCGCCAGGCCTGCATTCAAAGCCCTGGCCGAGGTTTCCCCTCACGCCTGGGCGAACTGACCGGTTACCCATATTGAAGACATTTGACCATTTGACCGTTGTGGGTCTGCGCGAGTGGGTGGCTCTTCCCGACCTGGGAGTGGCTGGCCTGCGCGCGAAGATCGACACCGGCGCCAGCACCTCGAGCCTGCACGCTACCGATATCGAGCCCTTTGAGCGCGACGGCGAGAAGTGGGTGCGCTTCACTGCGCACCTGGGCAGCGTGGTGCAACTGCGTCATCGTCGCTGCGAAGCGCCCCTGGTGACGATGAAAACTATCAAGAGCTCCAACGGCCATGCGCAGGTGCGGTATGTAATCAGCACCACCCTGGCACTGGGTGACCGAGTATGGCGGGTGGAATTCACCCTGGCCTGTCGCAAAGCCATGCGTTATCGCCTGTTGCTGGGTTCCAAGGCGCTGATTGACGGCCAGTTGGTGGTCAGTCCCGGCGTCAAGTACGTTCAAGACAAGCCGGTGTTCCCGGTCTCTACTATTTCTGCCCCAGGTGCTGCATGAAGATTGCTGTGCTGTCGCGAAACCCGCGTCTGTATTCCACCCGCCGCCTGGTCGAGGCCGGCACCGAACGTGGCCACGAAATGGTGGTGATCGACACGTTGCGTGCCTACATGAACATTGCCAGCCACAAGCCGCAGATCCACTACCGGGGCAAACCGCTGGAAGGCTTTGATGCGGTGATCCCGCGGATCGGCGCTTCGGTGACGTTCTACGGCTGTGCGGTGTTGCGCCAGTTTGAAATGATGGGTGTGTTCCCGCTCAACGAATCGGTGGCCATCGCCCGTTCGCGGGACAAGCTGCGCTCCCTGCAATTGCTGTCGCGCCGGGGTATCGGCCTGCCGGTGACCGGCTTTGCCCACTCCCCCGATGACATCCCCGACCTGATCGAGATGGTCAACGGCGCACCGCTGGTGATCAAGGTGCTCGAAGGCACCCAAGGTATCGGCGTGGTGCTGTGTGAGACGGCGACAGCAGCAGAGTCAGTGATCGAGGCGTTCATGGGCCTCAAGCAGAACATCATGGTGCAGGAATACATCAAGGAAGCCGGCGGTGCGGATATCCGCTGCTTCGTGGTCGGCGACAAAGTGATTGCCGCCATGAAGCGCCAGGCCAAACCTGGGGAATTCCGCTCCAACCTGCACCGTGGCGGCAGCGCCAGCCTGATCAAGATCACTCCAGAAGAACGCATGACCGCACTGCGGGCCGCCAAAGTGATGGGCCTGGCAGTAGCGGGTGTGGATATCCTGCGTTCCAACCATGGTCCGTTAGTGATGGAGGTGAACTCATCACCGGGCCTGGAAGGGATAGAGACCACCACCGGCAAGGATGTGGCGGGGATCATCATTCAGCATCTGGAGAAGAATGGTGGGCCGAATATGACCCGGACCAAGGGCAAGGGCTGATACGCAGCAAGCCTTGGCACACTGCAAAACCAATGTGGGAGCGGGCTTGCTCGCGAAAGCGCCGGATCAGTCGGTACACCTGTTGACTGACACATCGCCTTCGCGAGCAAGCCCGCTCCCACATTTGATCTATGTTGTTTGTTAGACCGCATCCCTTGGCAACATCAAGCCCAGCGGCAAGCGCACCCGGGCTTCCAGGCCGCCTTCTTCGCGGTTGCGCAGTTCAACATTGCCGCCATGCATCGAAGCAATTCGCCGCACAATCGCCAGCCCCAACCCCGTACCCTTGCCGCCCCGCGCACGGTCGCCACGGGTGAATGGGTTGAAAATACCTTCCAGCTCCGCAGGATCAATGCCCGTACCACGGTCCATCACACTCAACACCACATAGGGTGCCGCGCTGTCGCCGGACACATAGGCGGCCACTTCCACATCCGAACCCGCGTGATGCAAGGCGTTGCCGATCAGGTTGTTCAACAGGCGCTTCATCGACACACGACGCAATGCAAACGGCTGGATCGGCTCCAGGCGCATGCGCACCTGTTCGCCATTCTGGTTGTAGGGCGCTACCACCTCGCGCACCAGGTCCGTGAGGTCGACTTCCTCCACCACCTCATCACGGCCATCGCGGATAAACGCCAGGAACTGGTCGAGAATCGCGTCCATGTCCTCGATGTCGCGCACCATGTCATCGGTCAGGTCGTTATGGTTACCCATCAACTCCAGGGACAGCCGCAAACGCGTCAGTGGCGTGCGCAAGTCATGTGAAACGCCCGCCAGCATCAGCTCGCGTTCGCGCCCGGCCTGTTCGACATCCTCCGCCATCTGGTTGAAGGCACCGTACACCTCGGTCATCTCACTGGGCGTGTCGCTGATCGGCAGGCGCACACTGCGCCCCTGCCCCAGTTGGCGTGCGGCAAACACCAGGCGTTTAAGCGGTTGGTTGAGTTGCCGGACGAAAATCCACGCAGAAGCGGTTGAAAGCAAGCCGATGGCCAGGAACCAGCCCAGCACGTTCCAGATTTTTTGCCCGCGCAGCGGATGAGGGTAAAGGGGCACCTTGATCCAGGCATCTCCCAGACTCGGGGCCCGGACCCAGAGTGCAGGTGAAACATGCATGCGCAGGCGCACTTCGGTGTCCTCTCCCAGCTCAGCCTGCATCTGACGCTGATAAATCTCGCTGTAAGGCCAATGCTGCTCACCTTCGGGCACACCCGCGCCGTCGACGCGAATGAGCGTCGAAGCCTTGGCTACCTTTTCGCGGTTTTCAGGGTCAACGGCCCAATAGGCACGCAACGTCAACGCCACGCCGTGGCTGTACTGCCGGTCTACCAGCACGTCTTCGTTCATCAACAGATAAACCAGTGTGAGTGCCTTGGAAAACAGAACGACGATCAGCACCAGCCAGAGGGTGCGAGAGAAGAAACTTTGCGGGAACCACAACGGGGTTTTCATAGGAGACAGCTAAACACCTTGCAGGAACGAGCGGCGCTCGCAGAATTGCAGACGCCGGGCATCCCGTCGACCCTCATGGAGTCAAACGCCGGGATGCCCGCCCCTGCAAGTCATCGGTCACTTGGTTGCAGTGCCATCCGGCACAAACACATAACCCACGCCCCACACCGTCTGGATGTACCGCGGCTTGGCCGGGTCCGGCTCGATCATCCGGCGCAGACGGGAGATCTGCACGTCGATGGAGCGCTCCAGGGCGTCCCACTCGCGGCCACGGGCCAGGTTCATCAGCTTGTCGCGGGTCAGCGGCTGGCGAGCGTTCATCACCAGTGCCTTGAGCACGGCGAACTCGCCGGTGGTCAGCATGTGCACTTCTTCGCCACGCTTAAGCTCGCGGGTCGCCAGTGACAGCTCGTATTCGCCAAAGGTGACGCTCTCATCTTCGCTGCCCGGCGCGCCCGGTACCGGCAGTGCCTGGCGACGCAATACAGCTTTGACCCGGGCCATCAACTCGTCAGGGTTGAACGGCTTGGCCAGGTAGTCATCAGCGCCCAGTTCCAGGCCCTTGATGCGGCTCAGCTCATCACCTTTGGCGGTGAGCATGATAATGGGGATCTGGTTGTTCACACCGCGCAGGCGTTTGCAGGCGGTAAGGCCGTCTTCGCCGGGCAACATCAGGTCGAGTACGACCAGGTTGAACACTTCGCGCCCCAACAGGCGGTCCATCTGCTCGGTGTTCGGCACCGCGCGGGCACGGTAGCCCTTGGCGTTGAAAAAACGCTCCAGCAGGCTGCTCAGCCCCGGATCGTCGTCAACGATGAGAATTTTTTCGCCTTCAGCAGTTTGTGCAGTGCTGCTCATTAGATGCTCCTCTTATCTCGGCGCGCATTATGGCGTAGCTGCCGTTATACGCACCGTGTGCATTGTTAGCAGATTTTTCCTCCACCGCCAGCGAACCCGCGTCCTACAACCACCGGCGCAGTACCCCCCAAGGGCAGAACGCTGGTTATAATGCGGCGCCTTCACGCAGGGCACTGTCAGACTTTACTGTTTGCAGCCTCAGCCGTTTTTTCAGCGCTGGGCAGCAATTTCCCGATTTCGAGGGTCAATAGGCAGCCTTTTGACCCAGGCAGCGGTGCCGCTGGCGCCGCTCAACCAGCCTCGCAACGCCTTGTTTTCCGGGCCTGCGAGCTGCTTTCAAGAATTTCAGGTGGTTTTATGGACAGCATCAACAGCCGCATTGCCGAGGAACTCGGTGTACGCCCACAGCAGGTCGAAGCGGCCGTCGCGCTACTGGATGAAGGCTCCACGGTGCCTTTCATCGCCCGTTACCGTAAAGAAGTGACCGGCAGCCTCGACGACACCCAATTGCGTCACCTGGAAGAGCGCCTGCGCTACCTGCGAGAACTCGACGAACGGCGCATCAGCATCCTCGCCAGTATCGAGGAACAGGGCAAGTTGACCCCGCAACTGGAACGCGACATCAAGCTCGCCGACACCAAGACCCGCCTCGAAGACCTTTACCTGCCGTACAAACAGAAGCGCCGCACCAAGGGCCAGATCGCCCTGGAAGCCGGTTTGGGCGAATTGGCCGACGGCCTGTTCAACGACCCTTCGTTGGCCCCCGAAACCGAAGCCGCACGCTTTATCGATGCCGAAAAAGGCGTCGCCGACGTCAAGGCCGCCCTCGAAGGTGCCAAGTACATCCTCATGGAGCGTTTCGCCGAAAACGCCGGCCTGCTGGAAAAACTGCGCACCTACCTCAAGCAGGAAGCCATTCTCAGCGCTCGCGTTATCGCCGGCAAAGAGGAAGAAGGCGCCAAGTTCCGCGATTATTTCGAGCACGACGAACCGCTCAAGAGCATGCCGTCGCACCGCGCACTCGCGATTTTCCGGGGCCGCAACGAGGGCATTCTCAGCTCCGCGCTCAAAGTCGGCGACGAACTGCCGGGCACCATGCACCCGTGCGAAGGCATGATCGGTCAACAATTCGGCATCCAGAACCAGAACCGTCCGGCGGACAAGTGGCTCGGTGAAGTTGTGCGCTGGACCTGGAAGGTCAAGCTCTACACCCACCTGGAAACCGACCTGCTCGGCGAACTGCGCGACGGCGCTGAAACCGAGGCGATCAACGTGTTCGCCCACAACCTGCACGACCTGCTGCTGGCCGCACCGGCCGGCCCGCGTGCCACCCTGGGCCTCGACCCAGGCTTGCGCACCGGCTGCAAGGTGGCGGTGGTCGACTCCACCGGCAAGCTGCTGGACCACGCCACCGTGTACCCGCACGTGCCACACAACAAGTGGGACCAGACCCTCGCCATCCTGGCCGCCCTGTGCGCCAAGCACACCGTGGACCTGATCGCCATCGGCAACGGCACCGCCAGCCGTGAAACCGACAAGCTGGCCGCCGAGCTGATCAAAAAATACCCCGCCATGAAGATGACCAAGGTCATGGTCTCCGAGGCCGGCGCTTCGGTGTATTCGGCGTCGGAACTGGCGTCCAAGGAATTCCCGGACCTCGACGTGTCGATCCGTGGCGCCGTCTCCATTGCTCGGCGCCTGCAAGACCCGTTGGCCGAGCTGGTGAAGATCGACCCTAAATCCATCGGTGTCGGCCAGTACCAGCACGACGTGTCGCAGCTGAAACTGGCGCGCGGCCTGGATGCGGTGGTGGAAGACTGCGTGAACAAGGTGGGCGTGGATGTAAACACCGCCTCGGTGGCGCTGCTGGCGCGTATTTCCGGCCTGAACACCACCCTGGCGCAGAACATCGTCACCCACCGCGACGAAAACGGTGCGTTCAAAACCCGCGCCGCGCTGAAAAAAGTCGCACGTTTGGGCGAAAAAACCTTTGAACAGGCTGCTGGCTTCCTACGCGTCATGAACGGCGATAACCCGCTGGACTCGTCTGCTGTCCACCCGGAAGCCTACCCGCTGGTACAACGCATTGCCGCCGAGACCGACCGTGATATCCGTTCCTTGATCGGTGACGCCGCGTTCCTCAAGCGCCTGGACCCGAAGAAGTACACCGACGAAACCTTCGGTGTGCCGACCATCACCGATATCCTGCAAGAGCTGGAAAAACCTGGCCGCGACCCGCGTCCCGAGTTCAAGACCGCCGAGTTCCAGGACGGCGTTGAAGACCTCAAGGACCTGCAGCCGGGCATGATCCTCGAAGGCGTGGTCACCAACGTGACCAACTTCGGCGCCTTTGTGGACATCGGCGTGCATCAGGACGGTTTGGTGCATATCTCTGCGCTTTCGGAGAAGTTCATCAAGGATCCACGCGAAGCGGTCAAGGCCGGTGACGTGGTCAAGGTCAAGGTCATGGAAGTCGATATCCCGCGTAAACGCGTGGGCCTGTCGATGCGCATGAGCGACACCCCCGGCGAGAAAATCGACGGTGCCCGTGGTGCACGCCCAGGTTCGGCCCCGCGCCAGTCCCAGGGTAACGCGCCGCGTAAAGAGCCCACCGCCACTGCGGCGCCGAGCAACAATGCGATGGCGTCGCTGTTTGCCAACGCCAAGCAGTTGAAGAAACGCTGATGGAGATCCCGGCCGGTTTGACCCAGAGCGCTTTCAGCGAGCTGATCGGCTGCCGCCTGCAGCGCCTGGACGAGGGCGTTGCCGAGGTGGCCCTGACCCTGGAGCCGCAGCTGCGCAACCGCGCGGGCAAGCTCCATGGCGGGGCGATTTTCAGCCTGGTCGACATCACCATGGGGCTGGCCTGTTCCAGCGCCCATGGTTTTGACCAGCAGAGCGCGACCATCGAGTGCAAGATCAACTATATCCGCGCCGTCGAAGACGGTGATGTGCTGTGCACCAGCCGGGTGATTCACGCCGGCAGACGCACATTGGTGGTCGAAGCCGATGTGTATCAAGGCGAAAGACTTGTCGCAAAAGCACAAGGCACCTTCGCTGTCCTCTAGCTCCCCGCCCTCGATTTGAGTTAATTTCGGCGCTGCGACAACAGCGTCGGAATTTTCTTGCTGCGCTATAGCCCAATTCATGGAGTGAAGTAGGCTTTTTCAAAGCGGGTCAAATCGACTCAAAACCAGGCGATAACGCCAGTTTCAACTTCACCCTTGTAGACCGTCCTGCCCACCCCCATATTGGGGCGACTGACGCGTGAAGGAATCCAACTTGAGCGAACTTCTCAACCGCCGCCTGGCCCTGCTCGGCAAGCGCGAACACCTCTCCCTGCTAGAGCAATGCTTGCACGGCATCGAGCGTGAATGCCTACGCGTCACCGGTGAGGGTCGCCTGGCGCAAACGCCGCACCCCGAAACCCTGGGCGCCGCGTTGACCAATGAATTGATCACCACCGACTACTCGGAATCGCTGCTGGAGTTCATCACTCCCGCCCTGCCCAACCCGGCCGATACCCTGAGCAGCCTGGACAAGATCCACCGGTTTGCCTACAGCAAGCTCGGCAGCGAGTACCTGTGGAGCCCTTCGATGCCGTGCCCGTTGCCGGCCGAAGAAGATATCCCGATCGCCTATTACGGCACCTCCAATATCGGCCAGCTCAAGTACGTGTACCGCAAGGGCCTGGCCCTGCGTTACGGCAAGACCATGCAGTGCATCGCCGGTATCCACTACAACTTTTCCCTGCCGGAACAGCTGTGGCCGTTGCTCAAGGAGACTGAAGGTTTTGTCGGCACCGACCGCGACTACCAGTCCACTGCCTATATCGCGCTGATCCGTAACTTCCGCCGCTACAGCTGGCTGCTGATGTACCTGTTTGGTGCCTCACCGGCCCTGGACGCGGGTTTCCTGCGCGGTCGTTCGCACCAGTTGGAAGTGCTGGACGCCGACACGCTGTACCTGCCGTACGCCACCAGCCTGCGCATGAGCGACCTGGGTTACCAGAGCAACGCCCAGGCCGGCCTGACGCCGTGCTACAACAACTTGAGCAGCTACACCGACAGCCTGCGTGAAGCGGTAGCAACGCCCTACGCGCCTTACGTCGAAGTCGGCACCCATAAGGATGGTGAGTGGGTGCAGCTCAACACCAATATCCTGCAGATCGAAAACGAGTACTACTCCAACATCCGTCCAAAACGCGTGACCTATACCGGCGAGCGGCCGATCCAGGCGCTGATGGCCCGTGGCATCCAGTACATCGAAGTGCGCTGCCTGGATATCAACCCATTCCTGCCGATGGGCATCGACCTGCCGGAATCACGCTTCCTCGATGCGTTCCTGCTGTACTGCGCGTTGAACGACAGCCCGCTGTTCGCCAACAACGAGTGCGGCAATGCCACCTCCAACTTCCTCAGCGTGGTCAAGGAAGGCCGTCGCCCAGGCCTGCAATTGCAGCGTGAAGGCCAGGCGGTGGACATGAAGGAATGGGCCACCGAGCTGCTGGAGAAGATCGCCCCGCTGGCAGCCTTGCTGGATGAGAGCCAAGGTATTACCGAACACAGCCAGGCGCTGGACGCTCAGTTGGCGAAGGTCAAGGACGCGTCCCTGACGCCATCGGCCCAGGTGCTGGCGGCGATGGCCGAGCGCAAAGAGAGTTTTGCGCAGTTCTCGCTGCATCAGAGCGAGGTTCACGCCGCGCACTTCCGTCAGGAACCGTTGCCGGCCGATGAGCAGGCACGCTTTGAAGAGCTGGCGCGTAAGTCGCTGGCACAACAGGCGGAGCTGGAGCAGAACGAAGTGGGCGACTTTGACGTGTTTGTCGGGTCGTACCAGGCGAGCATTCTGGCGATCAGTAACTAAGGCATCACGCTGGCTTGTGTGGGAGCTGCCTTGCCTGCGATGCAAACACCTCGGTGTATCAGTGATACCCAGGTGATGCTATCGCAGGCAAGCCAGCTCCTACATTTGTCTTCATTGTGTTGAAGATCTGCGTTCACGCTTCTCCTCATAAGCTAATTCGAAAATGTTATTTATTTTCGAGTTCTTAGATCATTTAGTCTCCTCACACGCCGACCCTCGGCCGCCTGATTGAGGAGCTTCCCCTTGAAACTGCTTACCCCATTGCGCCTCTTGGCTGCATTGTCCCTGGCCGGTGCCAGCCTGTTTGCCCAGGCGGCAGATGTGACCATCGCTTACCAGACCACCGTGGACCCGGCGAAAGTCGCCCAGGCCGACGGCGCGTATGAAAAAGCCACCAACGCCAAGATCGACTGGCGCAAATTCGACAATGGCGCCGATATCATTGCCGCCATCGCTTCCGGCGACGTACAGATCGGCTACCTCGGTTCCAGCCCGCTGACCGCTGCGGTAACGCGCAAAGTGCCCGTGGAAACCTTCCTGGTCGCCACCCAGATCGGCGGCGCCGAAGCGCTGGTAGCGCGCAATGGTTCGGGGATCAGCAGCCCGCAGGACCTGGTCGGCAAAAAGATTGCCGTGCCTTTCGTTTCCACCGGCCACTACAGCCTGTTGGCCGCGCTGAAACACTGGAACATCGACCCTTCCAAAGTGACCATCCTCAACCTCGCACCGCCGGCAATCATTGCGGCGTGGAAGCGCGGCGATATCGACGCGACTTACGTGTGGGACCCGGCCCTGGGCGTTGCCAAGGAAAACGGCAAAGTGCTGATCACCTCCGGCGAACTGGCCAAGTTCGGCGCGCCCACCTTTGATGCCTGGATCGTGCGCAAAGACTTCGCCGAGAAACACCCGGAAATCGTCACCGCCTTCGCCAAAGTCACCCTGGACGCCTACGCCGCCTACCGCAAAGACCCACAGGCCTGGCTGGCCGACAAAGGCAACGTCGACAAACTGGTGAAGCTCTCCGGCGCCAAGGCCAGTGATATCCCACTGCTGCTGCAAGGCAACGTCTACCCACTGGCCGCTGACCAAGTGACCCTGCTGGGCGCACCGACCACCAAGGCTGTCACCGACACCGCCGCGTTCCTCAAGGAACAAGGCAAGGTCGACGCCGTGCTGCCGGATTACGCCCCTTACGTCAGCGCCAAGTTCATCACCAACTGATTCAAGGAGTTCATCGCGATGGCCTTGCTACAACTGGAGCGCATCAGCGCACAGTACCCAGGCGCCACAGAACCGGTACTGTCCGATATTTCACTCGACCTTGGGCCTCAGCAATTGCTGGTAGCCCTCGGCCCGTCCGGCAGTGGCAAGACTTCGCTGTTGAACCTGATTGCCGGTTTCGTCGAACCTTCGGCCGGGCGCATCACTCTCGATGGCGTGCCGGTCAAAGGCCCGAGCGCCGAACGCGGCGTGGTGTTCCAGGACGATGCCCTGCTGCCCTGGCAAGACGTGCTGGCCAATGTCGGCTTCGGCCTGGAACTGGCCGGCGTGCCCAAGGCACAACGCGAAGTACGCGCCCGGGAAATGCTCGCGCTGGTCGACCTGGCCGGTTTCGACAGCCGCCGTATCTGGCAGCTCTCCGGTGGCCAGAAGCAACGTGTCGGCCTGGCCCGCGCGCTGGCGGCCGAGCCGCGTGTGCTGCTGATGGACGAGCCTTTCGGCGCCCTCGATGCCTTCACCCGCGAACAGATGCAGGAACTGCTCCTGCAAGTCTGGCGGCGCACGGCCAAGCCGGTGTTCCTGATTACCCATGACATTGAGGAGGCGGTATTTCTCGCCACCGACCTGATCCTGTTGGCGCCCAACCCAGGCCAGATCGTCGAGCGCCTGAACCTGGACTTCGGTCAACGCTACGCCGCCGGTGAGTCGGCGCGGGCGATCAAGTCCGACCCGCGCTTTATCGAAACCCGCGAGCACGTGCTGAGCAAAGTGTTCTCGCAACGGCAGGTGTCCGCATGAGCAGCTACGAACTTCCCGCCACGGCCGCCAAGCCGGTAGCGCACAAGGTTATTGCGGTACGTCGCAGCCTGAGCACGCGTTGGATCAGCGTACTCACCCTGGTCACCCTGCTGGCAATCTGGTGGGTCGTCACCGCCACTGGCTTGATTGAACCCTTGTTCCTGCCACCGCCATCCGCCGTGCTGCAAAAAGGCTGGCTGCTGGCGACCACCGGCTATATGGACTCCACCTTGTGGCAGCACCTGGGTGCAAGCCTCACGCGCATCGGCCTGGGCCTGGGCTTTGCGGTGCTGACTGCCGTGCCGGTGGGGATTGCCATCGGTTCCAACCGCATTGCCCGTGGCATCCTCGACCCACTGATCGAGTTCTACCGGCCGATTCCGCCTCTGGCTTACCTGCCGCTGATCGTGATCTGGTGCGGCATCGGTGAGCTGTCCAAGGTATTGCTGATTTACCTGGCGATCTTTGCGCCAATCGCCATCGCCACCGCGACAGGTGTGCGCACGGTCGATCCGGCCAAGTTGCGTGCCGCGCAGTCGTTGGGTGCCACCCGCGCCCAGTTGATCCGCCATGTGATCCTGCCGAGCGCCCTGCCCGATATCCTTACCGGCGTGCGCATCGGCTTGGGCGTGGGCTGGTCGACCCTGGTTGCCGCCGAGCTGATCGCCGCCACCAGCGGCCTGGGCTTTATGGTGCAGTCGGCGGCGCAGTTCCTGGTCACCGACGTGGTGGTGCTGGGGATTCTGGTGATCGCCCTGATCGCCTTCGCCATGGAAATGGGCCTGCGCGCCCTGCAGCGCAAATTAGTGCCTTGGCATGGCCAGGCACACTGAGTGAGAACCCCATGAGCAGCCTGACCGTTACGCCAATCAACACCGCCCTGGGCGCCCTGATCAGTGGCGTCGATATCACCCAACCATTGAGCCTCCAGGAACGTGACGCCATTGAGCAGGCGCTGCTCAGCCACTCGGTGCTGTTCTTCCGTGGCCAAGCCGTCACGCCGCAGCAACAGGCGCGGTTTGCGGCGAATTTTGGCGACCTGCATATTCACCCGATATACCCCAACGTGCCGGAGCAGCCCGAAGTGCTGATCCTCGACACCGCCGTGACCGACGTGCGCGACAACGCCGTATGGCACACCGACGTGACCTTCCTGCCGACGCCTGCGCTCGGTGCAGTACTCAGCGCCAAGCTGCTGCCGGCCTTTGGCGGCGACACGTTGTGGGCCAGTGGCATTGCGGCGTATGAAGCCTTGTCGGAACCCTTCAAGCGCCTGCTCGACGGCCTGACGGCGACTCACGACTTCACCAAATCCTTCCCCCTGGAGCGCTTCGGCAACACCGCCGAAGACCTGGTGCGCTGGGAAGAGACCCGCAAGAAGAATCCACCGCTGTCACACCCAGTGGTGCGCACGCATCCGGTAAGCGGGCGTAGGTCGTTGTTTGTCAGTGACGGCTTCACCACCAAAATCAACGAGCTGGAGCCGGCTGAAAGCGAGGCCATACTGAAGCTTTTGTTTGCCCATGCAACACGGCCGGAATTCACCATTCGCTGGCGCTGGCAGGAGAACGACGTGGCGTTCTGGGACAACCGCGTGACCCAGCACTACGCCGTGGATGACTACCGGCCGCAGCGGCGGGTGATGCATCGCGCCACGATCCTGGGCGACGTGCCGTTCTAAGCCAGTCACAACCTCTGCATCAATGAAAATCAAAATGTGGGAGCTGGCTTGCCTGCGATAGCGGTGGACCAGCCCACACATTCATCGACTGTCACACCGCCATCGCGAGCAAGCCCGGCTCCCACATTTTTGACTGGGTTGTGCCAGCTTATTCAGCCGTGGACGGTTTTTCCCACAGGTTAATCCCGCCTTCCTGCGCAAACCGATCAATCTCCGCCAGTTCTTCTGCACTGAAGCTCAGGTTCTTCAACGCGCCGACGTTTTCAATGATCTGCTCCGGGCGGCTCGCACCAATCAAGGCACTGGTTACCCGTGGGTCACGCAGGGTCCAGGCCAGGGCCAGTTGCGCCAGGCTCTGGCCACGACGCTTGGCGATTTCATTCAACCCGCGCACATGGGCGATGTTGGCCTCGGACAAGTGTTTGGCCTGAAGCGAGCCACCACCTGGGCGATTAACGCGCGCATCAGCCGGCACACCGTTGAGGTACTTGTCAGTGAGTAAACCCTGGGCCAATGGCGTAAAGGCAATCACCCCGGCACCCAGCTCATCGGTGGTGTCCAGCAGGTCTTTTTCAATCCAGCGGTTGAGCAGGTTGTAGGCCGGCTGGTGGATCAGCAACGGCACTTTCCACTCCTTGAGCAGAGCGGCCATTTCACGGGTTTTTACCCCGGAATAAGACGAGATACCGATGTACAACGCCTTGCCCTGTTGTACGGCAGTGGCGAGGGCGCTGGCGGTTTCTTCCAGTGGGGTGTCGGCGTCAAAACGGTGGGAGTAGAAAATATCCACGTAGTCGACGCCCAGGCGTTGCAGGCTCTGGTCCAGGCTCGCCAGTACGTATTTACGCGAACCACCACCCTGGCCGTAAGGGCCGGGCCACATGTCCCAACCGGCTTTGCTGGAGATGATCAGTTCGTCGCGGTAGTGCTTGAAGTCTTCGCGCAGCAAACGGCCAAAGTTGATCTCGGCGCTGCCGTACGGCGGGCCATAGTTGTTGGCCAGGTCGAAGTGGTTAATCCCCAGGTCAAATGCAGTGCGCAGCAGGGCGCGCTGGGTGTCGATCGGGGTGCTGTCGCCAAAGTTGTGCCACAGCCCCAGGGACAGTGCCGGCAGCACCAACCCACTGCGACCTACGCGGCGGTACGGGATAGATTCATAGCGGTTTTCGGCAGCAATGTAAGTCATCGAATCCTCTCTTGGACGTAGGCAAATAAGGCCTGGGAATAAGGGTATTCCCAGGCCTTTTAACCAGCTGAATCGCTTAAGCCTGCTGTTCCGTTCTACAGCAATTTCCTACCAGAGTGGAACGACATAGCTGACATAAAAGCGATTTTCATCTTGGACGGTGGCACCGGTAATGTCCGGGCTGGCGTGGGCATTTTTCCAGGTCACGCCCAGGCCCTTGAGGGTGCCGGTCGGTACTTGGTAAGCCACGGCAATGTTGCGTTCCCACTCGCTGGTGGTGCCTTGCACGGTGCGGATATCATCACCGTGAGCATAGGCGGCCGAGAACGTCAGGCCGTTGAGGCCCAGCTTACCGAAGTCATACTTGTACTGCGCAAGCCATGTGCGCTCACCGGCGTGTTGAAATTTATTCAACTGCATGTTGGTGAGCGCCGGGGTGTCGGCGCCTGAGCCTGGGCCTTGGCGGTTGTCGCCACTGTTGAGGCCGGAATCAAGGTACGGAAAGTCGCTGTCGCCACTGTTTTTCTGGATGCCCAGGCCGACGGTGTGACCATCCAGGCTGTAGCTCTCCAGCAAGCTGGCGGTAGTCTGGTTGATGCGGCCTTTGCTGGCGCCGTCAGCATAAAGACCGGCGCCGGTAAAGTCTTTGTCCCCATCGGCGTTGGCGCCGACACCAAGGCTGCGGAACACGCGCACGTCGGTGTCGATGGCGCCCACGGACAACGCGTCATGGCGCTTGGCGCCGAGGAAGAACTGCTGGTAGTAATCCTCAAGGTTGGAGTACCACAGGCTCACGGTGGTGTTCTGGATCCCGGTGTAATCCGCACCGCCGAACAGGAAGCGATCGCTCTCTTTGGTGCCGCCGGCAGTGATCATGCCTTGGTCGCCGGTTTCGTTGCGGATCTTGGTCTTGAAGATATCGCCGCCGGTGAAGGTGAAGTCGCTGAGGTCTTTGGAGACCAGTTGCACGCCGGTGTTGGTCTGCTGGTATAGGCGGCCGTCGGTGTTGGCCAGCACCGGGTTGTTGCCGAACAAGGTGCCGACGCGCAGCTCATCCTTGGCGAAGCGCATCTTGAACGTAGGGCTGAGCACGCCGAATTGGTCGGCGGATTTGCCGTTGTCCAACGGGAACATGCTGCCGGGGTAACGGCCCTGATGATCCTTGTCGTTGAGGTCGCCGCCGGAATCGAGTTTCAAACCGTAAAACGCCTGCATATCCAGGCCAAAACCTACCGGGCCTTCGGTGTAGCCAGACTTGAAGTTGAACTCGAAACCCTGGCCCCAATCCCGCACGCTATGCGCCTTGGCGTTGCTGCCCACCACATCACGACCTTGCTGGTTGAGATAGCGGTTGAGCAGGGTCACGTCGGCGTGGCTGTCGTCGATAAAATCGGCATGGGCGGACAGCATAAAGCTCGCCATGGCGGCACCCACCATGGGGCTTATTAACGTCTTCATTGTTACCGGTCTCCGTCACTGTTCTGAAATGAAAGCGTCAAACGCTTCACACAATTACGCAGTGGCCAGATGACAGTTCGGAGTCAAAACACTTAGTTCACGAATGAAATTAAGTTTAAGAAAGCCCCGTAGAACGGGGCTTTGCGCAGGTTCAGGGTCAGCGCACCAGGTGCAGAAACTGCAGGTGGCGCTCGTACTGGTCGAGGATGTCGTTGATGATCTGCTCCTTGGTGTAGCCGACCAGGTCGTAGTCCTGACTGCCCTCACTCAAGTGCACTTCCGCACGGTAGTAACGGCGGTTGTTGATCTCTTTGGAGCCCATGCCACCCCGGGCAAACGACGGCGTGAAGTAGCCGCGCATCTGCACCTGGTAAACGAACGGATGCTCCTCGCCATGCCCGATTTCCAGGCTGACGCTGTCGTTGGACGGGTCCGGCTGAGTCACCACATTCAGGCCTTTCTCGACGAACACCGCCGTCACCTCTTCGATCGCCGGGCGCACCGTCGCTTCGAGGAAGCGGTACACCTCATCCCGTGACGGGAAGTGCACGGCCTGGCTCAAGCGCTGACGCCAACCGCCTCGGCCTTTGCGCGCCGCCGACACCGGCGCCAGCGAATGCAGCTGGGCAATCTGCTTCTGCGATTCAAGGTAGAACGCCTTGTGCAGCCCCCACATCATCAACAACAGGATCAGCGAGAACGGCAACGACGTGAGCACCACCGCCGATTTGAGCGAGTCGATACTGCCGGCAAACAGCAGGGCACTGGTGACCAGCGCCGTCATCGCACCCCAGAACACCCGCAGCCATTTCGGCCCGTCTTCATCGGCGTTGCCGCCTTTGGACGACAAGGTCGACAGCACCACGGTGCCGGAGTCGGCCGAGGTGACGAAGAACACGAAGCTGATAAACACCGTGACGGCGATTACCGTCTTGCTCCATGGGTAGGTTTCCAGCAGCAGGTAGAGGCTCATCGACGGGTCATCGATGGCCGACTGGCCCAGCGCGGTCATGCCATGGTTGAGCACTTGGTCAATGGCGCTGTTGCCGAAGATCGACATCCACGCCAGGGTGAAACCCAGCGGAATCAACAGCACGCCGAAGACGAACTCGCGGATGGTACGGCCACGGGAAATACGCGCGATAAACAGGCCCACGAACGGCGACCATGCGATCCACCAGGCCCAGTAGAACACCGTCCAACCGCCCAGCCAGTCGCTGGGTTTGTCGTAGGCGTATACATCGAAGCTCTTGGTCGGCAAGGCGCCGAGGTAGTCACCGATGTTCTGGATCAGGGTGTTGAGCAGGTGCTGGGTGGGGCCTGCAAACAACACAAACAGCAACAGCGCACAGGCCAGCAGCATGTTGATGTCGGACATCACTCGCACGCCCTTGTCGACGCCGGCGACGGCAACAAGGATCGCGGCGCCCATCATCAGCGTGATCAGGCCGACCTGGATCCACTGGGTATGCGCGATGCCAAACAGGTAGTCGAGACCGGAGTTGAGGTGCAACACGCCAAAACCCATGTCGGCGCCCAGGCCGAACACCGTCGCGATGATGCCGAAGCCATCGACGGCATAGCCAATAGGCCCGTTGATACGCTTGCCGATCAGCGGGTACAGCGCCGAACGCAGCGCCAGCGGCAGGTTATGCCGGTAGGCGAAGTACGCCAGGGCCATGCCGACAAAGGCAAACACGCCCCAGCCGTGCAGGCCCCAGTGCAGGAACAGAATCTGCATGGCCTGGCGAGCCGCATCGGCGTTCATCGGCGCGCCCTGAGGCGGCTGCACCAAATGCGTCAACGGCTCGGAGACACAGAAGAAAAACAGCGTGATGCTGATCCCGGCGGCGAACAGCATGCCGGCCCAGGACAGGTAACTGAATTCGGGCTCGTCGTGGTCGGCACCGAGTTTTATCTTGCCGTAGCCCGATAGCGCGGTGACCACCACGAAGACCAGATACAGCGTCATCGCGAGCATGTAGTACCAGCCGACCGTGTTGGCCGCCCAGTTTTGTGCGGCCAGCAGCCAGGCTCCAGCCTGTTGCGGAATCGCGATGACAGTGATGCCAAACAGCAGGATAAAGCTTGCGGCAAAGTAGAAAACCGGCGCATTCATGCGCACCAGGCCGCTGGATGGGGTGGACGATGCACTCATGAACGATGCACCCCGAAGGTGTGTGATGTGGCTGTAAATAACGGACTCAGCAAAGGTAAGCCTCCTGTTGTGAGCGGGCAGCGAACCACCGGGTTTAACTTGAACGAGCATTCAAGTTAAACATAGGTAGGCGGTTTGGGACTAATCGCAGGGCTGAGTGGTAGACAATTCCTACACTAGCTCAAGGATTGGTATGACGGGCGGGGATGGCAAATCGTTCAGTGGCTCGGAATTGAAATGCGGACACTACTGTGGGAGCTGGCTTGCCTGCGATAGCGGTCTGTCAGCTACAAATGTGCCAACTGGTCCTCCGCTATCGCAGGCAAGCCAGCTCCTACAGTTGATCGGTGTTTGGCTCAAATACTATTTCTGCGCACCATCGTCATGCTGCAAATTCGCCTGCGTGATGTTCGCCCCCGCCGGCACGCTGCGGGTCAGCCACACATTGCCGCCAATGGTCGAGCCCTTGCCGATGGTGATGCGCCCCAGGATCGTCGCCCCGGCGTAGATCACCACGTCATCCTCAACGATCGGATGGCGCGGATGGCCTTTCTGCAACTGCCCGTCTTCATCCGCCGGGAAGCGCTTGGCGCCCAACGTCACGGCCTGGTAGATGCGCACGCGCTCGCCGATGATCGCGGTCTCGCCGATCACCACACCGGTCCCATGGTCGATAAAGAAACTCGGGCCGATCTGCGCGCCCGGGTGAATGTCGATGCCGGTGGCCGAGTGGGCAATCTCTGCGCTGATCCGCGCCAGCAACGGCAGCCCGGCACGGTACAGATGGTGGGCCAGGCGGTGGTGAATCACCGCCAGGATTCCCGGATAGCACAGCAGCACTTCATCCACACTGCGCGCGGCCGGGTCGCCGTGGTAGGCGGCGAGCACGTCGGTGTCCAACAGGCTGCGCAGTGAGGGCAAGGCCAGAGCGAAGTCCTGGATCAGCCGGATGGCCAGGGCATCGACCTCGCTGTCATCCTTTGCGCCCTGGCGCGCGGCATAGCGCAGCTCCAGGCGGGCCTGAGCGAGCAAGGCATTGAGGGCGACGTCGAGGGTATGGCCGACGTAAAAATCTTCACTTTCTTCACGCAGGTCCACTGGCCCCAGGCGCATCGGGAACAGCGCGCCGCACAACGCTTCAAGAATCTGTGCCACCGCCTCGCGGGACGGCAACTCACGGCCTCCGTGTTCGCCACTCAGGCGGCCATTGCGCGTGCGCCACTGATCCCGGGCGCTGCGCAGCTGGCTGACGATGGTCTGCAATTGCCAATGGCTGGAACGCTCACTCACGGTATTCACTCCTGACGATATGGCCATCACTTTACGGTATGCACCCTGGCCGCCCTTAAGAACCAATGGTGTGATGCTAAGAACTATCCGACATAAGCGATTGGCGGTTGCCGGTTGAAAAGTGCCTGCCTATAGTCGCCCCATCACTTAGCCACTGTATGTCGCCATGATCAAACAACAGCTCGACCGTTTTAACCGCCTGGAACTGCTGGGCGGCGCCACTGCCCTGGAAAAACTCGAGCGGCTGTCGGCCTGGCTGGGCAGGGACATTTACGTCAAGCGCGACGACACCACGCCGCTGGCCATGGGCGGTAACAAGCTGCGCAAACTTGAATACCTGGGCGCCGATGCCATTGCCCAGGGCGCCGACACCCTGGTGACCGCCGGCGCCATCCAATCCAACCATGTGCGCCAGACCGCCGCGCTGGCCGCCAAGCTTGGCCTGGGCTGCGTCGCGCTGCTGGAAAACCCCACCGGCACCGAAGACCCCAACTACCTCGGCAACGGCAACCGCCTGCTGCTGGAGTTGTTCGACGCCAAAGTCGAATTGGTCGAGAACCTCGATAACGTCGACGACCAACTCAACGCCCTCGCCGATCGCCTGCGCAGCAACGGCAAAAAACCGTACCTCGTCCCCATCGGTGGTTCCAATGCCTTGGGTGCCTTGGGTTATGTGCGCGCCGGGCTGGAGCTGGCCGGGCAGATCGAAGACAGCGGCATTGAGTTCGCCGCCGTGGTGCTGGCCTCGGGCAGCGCGGGCACCCACAGCGGCCTCGCGCTGGCGTTGAGTGAAGTGCTGCCGAATCTACCGGTGGTGGGCATTACCGTATCGCGCACCGAAGAAGCGCAGTTCCCGAAGGTCCAGGGTCTGGCCGAACGCACCGCCGAATTGCTGGGCGTGGACATTCCCGAAGCCTTCAAAGTGATCCTGTGGGACGAATATTTCGGCCCGCGCTACGGCGAACCGAACGCTGGCACCCTGGCTGCGGTCAAGCTATTAGCCAGCCAGGAAGGTTTGCTGCTGGACCCGGTCTACACCGGCAAAGCCATGGCCGGTTTGCTTGATGGCATCGGGCGTCAGCGGTTTGAGGACGGCCCGATCATTTTCCTGCACACCGGCGGGGCACCGGCGTTGTTTGCGTATGACGCTATTCTAACGGACTGAACACGGACCCATTGTGGGAGCGGGCTTGCTCGCGAAAGCGGTGTGTCAGCCCATACAGGTGTGACTGATACACCGCTTTCGCGAGCAAGCCCGCTCCCACATTTGATCACGCTAATATTCAAAAATAGAATATCAAATAGAATTTATATTATTTTCAAGTCTTAAAAACTGGCTTTATAGTCGCGCCGCAGGCGAAGACGCGCACCGCGCTTTAAGGCAGGATACGAATACTGCGTCACCTGCTTCGCTCAACATAAAAACACAGGGGCTCTTCATGACTATTTCTGTATTCCGTCGCACGTTGCTGGTTGGCACTTTGGGGTTGGCACTCGGGGCTGGTCTGATGGGCCAGGCCATCGCCGGCGAGCAGTTGGACAACATCAAGAAAGCCGGCGAAATCAAGATCGGCCTGGAAGGCACCTACCCGCCGTTCAGCTTTGTCGATGAAAGCGGCAAGCTCAGCGGCTTCGAAGTCGAGCTGTCCGAAGCGCTGGCCAAGGAGCTGGGCGTCAAGGTCAAGCTGCAAGCCACGCCGTGGGACGGTATCCTCGCCGCCCTGGAATCCAAGCGCCTGGACGCAGTGGTCAACCAAGTGACCATCTCCGAAGAACGCAAGAAGAAGTATGACTTCTCCAAGCCGTACACCGTGTCGGGTATCCAGGCACTGGTGCTGAAGAAAAACGTCGACGCCATCAAGACTGCCAACGACCTGGCCGGCAAGAAAGTCGGTGTGGGCCTGGGCACCAACTACGAGCAATGGCTCAAGGACAACCAGCCTAAAGCCATCATCAAGACCTACAACGATGACCCAACCAAGTTCCAGGACCTGCGCATTGGCCGTATCGACGCCATCCTGATCGACCGCCTGGCCGCGCTGGAATACGCCAAGAAAGCCCCGGACACTGCTGCTGCCGGTGATGCCTTCTCCCGTCAGGAAGCCGGTATTGCCCTGCGCAAAGGCGAGCCAGAACTGCTCGACGCGGTGAACAAGGCCCTCGACAAGCTGCGCGCCGATGGCACCTTGAAGAAGCTGTCCGAGAAGTACTTCAACGCTGACGTCACTGAATAATGGAAGCAGGTTTCCAACTCGCGCTGGACTCCGCGCCCTTTCTGCTCAAGGGCGCGTACTACACGGTGATTCTTAGCCTCGGCGGGATGTTTTTCGGCTTGTTGCTGGGCTTCGGCCTGGCCTTGATGCGTTTGTCGCGCTTCAAGCTTCTAAGCTGGACCGCCCGAGTCTACGTGTCGTTCTTTCGCGGCACGCCCTTGCTGGTGCAGCTGTTTTTGATCTACTACGGCTTGCCGCAAGTGGGCATCGAGCTGGACCCGATCCCGGCGGCCATGATCGGCTTTTCGCTGAACATGGCCGCTTACGCCTGTGAAATCCTGCGCGCCGCGATCAGTTCCATCGAGCGCGGCCAATGGGAAGCTGCCGCCAGTATCGGCATGACGCGCGCGCAGACTCTGCGCCGGGCCATCCTGCCGCAGGCGATGCGCACGGCCTTGCCGCCGTTGGGCAACAGCTTTATTTCGCTGGTCAAGGACACGGCGCTGGCCGCCACCATTCAGGTGCCGGAGTTGTTCCGCCAGGCACAGCTGGTGTCAGCGCGTACCTTCGAAATCTTCACCATGTACCTGTCCGCCGCCCTGATCTACTGGATCCTGGCGAGCATCCTGGCGCACTTTCAAAATCGCCTGGAAGACCGGGTCAACCGGCATGACCTGGAGTCCTGAGCATGATCGTGGTTGAAAAACTGACCAAACAATTCAAAGGTCAGGTGGTACTCAACGGCATCGACCTTGAGGTCAAGGAAGGCGAAGTCGTCGCCATCATTGGCCCCAGCGGTTCCGGCAAGACCACCTTGCTGCGCTGCCTGAACTTCCTCGAAGAACCCACCAGCGGTCGCATCAAGGTCGGTGATATCGAGATCGACAGCAGCAAGCCGCTCAACCAGCAACAAGGCCTGGTGCGGCGCTTGCGCCAGCACGTGGGTTTTGTGTTCCAGAATTTCAACCTGTTCCCCCATCGCACCGCACTGGAAAACGTCATCGAAGGCCCGATCGTGGTCAAGAAGATGCCGCGCGAGGCGGCGACCGCACTCGGTCGCAAGCTCTTGGCCAGAGTCGGCCTGGCAGGCAAGGAAGACGCGTACCCGCGGCGCTTGTCCGGCGGCCAGCAACAGCGCGTGGCGATTGCCCGTGCCTTGGCCATGGAGCCGGAGGTGATTCTGTTTGACGAACCCACCTCGGCGCTCGACCCGGAGCTGGTCGGCGAAGTGCTGGCGACCATTCGCAGCCTGGCCGAAGAAAACCGCACCATGGTCATCGTCACCCACGAAATGAGCTTCGCCCGGGATGTGGCCAACCGGGTGATCTTTTTCGACAAAGGCGTGATCGTGGAACAGGGCGAAGCCAAGGCGCTGTTTGCCAACCCCAAGGAAGAGCGGACCAAGCAGTTTTTGAGCAAGTTTTTAGCCCACTGACAGTTTTTGTGGGAGCTGGCTTGCCAGCTCCCACCTAACAGCGTTCCTACACAAAATCCTCGTTCTCATCAGTAAAGCTCCCCGCGACACCCACCTTAAAATCCCCCGCCCCGTCAGCCTTTTCTGAATCTGCTCCAACCCACCGTTTAGCCTTTTGCCGCCATTGACGACTGCCAGCCAACCCTCTTATCTAGCGCCCAGAGGATTGGATCCTATCCCGGCTACTCACTGAATCGTTCCTTTCGGCACCCCGCGCGCAATCGCGCCACGGGCGCCGGAACGATTGCTGCTGGCTGCATCAAGGAGATTACTTATGACGCGCACCGCACCCCAGGCCACGCTCACCGCCCCGACCCTGCCCCAAGCGAATCGACACGGCATCAATGCCCTTGCCGCCACCCAATTGCAGGTGGATATCGCGCCTTACCCTGGCATGGACGAGGGCGACCTGATCGAGTTGTTCTGGAACAACTGCTTTGCCGACTCACGTCGGATTACCGCGTGCAAGGTCGGCACGCTGACTCGCCTGCGTGTACCCGAAAGTTTTATTCAGGATGGCACGGCACGGGTTCACTATCAGGTCATGCAAGTCGGCCACGGCCCGGCACGTTCAGAACTCACCCAGGTGCCCGTGAAGACCTGCTACCCCGGTGGCCACCCTTCTGCGCTGCTGGACGGTGAAAACCAGAACCTCGCCCCCGTAGGCCTGCCCGAAACCATCCGGCGCTACGGTGTCAACGGCAGCCAGGTACGGCGCGGTATCCCGCTGACCATTCAGCCCTACCTGAACATGGCCACGGGCGACGCCATTACCCTGCGCTGGGGCGACGTGCGCCTGGACCTGCCGAGAATCCAGGCCAAAGGCGTGGGCCTGCCGGTGCAGGTGTGGGTGCCGTCGGCCATTATTATCGAAGCAGGCGACGACAGCCGCCTGGACGTCACGTACTGCATTCTCGATCGCGTCGGCAATAATTCGCGCTGGGCGCCGGTGCGCACCTTGAACATAGCCACCTGCGCGCCACAGCCGTCAGCCCGGCCCGCCAGCGCCACGACAATCTATCAACCGCGTCAGCCCGGTTCACCCTGCGAACCTGGGTGACAGCCCTTCTATGCATATTCCTAAAAGTTAGTTTATTTAAAAATTTAACACGCTTAGGGTATATGCACCGGACCACCGGACATCTCTGATTTTTTTGTTTCTATTTCATTGAATGCGAGGTCGGTATGGTCAGAATTACCCCGGTGCATAACGCCAGGGCATTACGTGCAGCCAAGGAGCGGCGCTGATGTCTAACTTGGCTCTAACACCCCCCCAGAGTGATCTGGACGTAGCCCCACTGCTGTTGCCGGCCACGGTGCTGCGCAACGACGCCCAGGCGTTGAGCGCGGCCCATGAGCTGGCCCAGACCGCACGCCTGCAAGCGGCCAAACGCGACCAGCAGCGCCAACTGCCCTGGGCGCAGCTTGAGCAGTTCACCCGCAGCGGGCTGGGCAGTATTTCCATTCCCCGTGAATACGGCGGCCCGCAAGTGTCATTCGTGACCCTGGCCGAAGTGTTCGCGATCATCAGCGCAGCGGACCCGGCCCTCGGGCAAATCCCGCAGAACCATTTCGGCATTCTGCACCTGCTGCAAAGCACCGCCACCGAGCGCCAGAAAAAGCAGCTGTTCCAGAGCGTGCTCGACGGCTGGCGTATCGGCAATGGCGGCCCCGAACGCGGCACCAAAAACACCCTGGAACTCAAGGCGCGCCTCACTGCCAAGGATGACGGCTATGTGATCAGCGGCCAGAAGTTCTACTCCACCGGCGCCTTGTTCGCGCATTGGGTCGCGGTTAAAGCACTGAACGATGACGGCAAGCAAGTCATGGCGTTTGTACGCCGTGGCACGCCAGGGCTGCGCATCGTCGATGACTGGTCGGGCTTTGGCCAGCGCACCACCGCCAGTGGCACGGTACTGCTCGACCAGGTGCCGGTGGACGCAGAGTTGGTCGTCGACAACTGGCGCCTCGCCGACAGCCCGAATATCCAGGGCGCCGTCTCGCAACTGATCCAGGCCGCCATCGACGCCGGCATCGCCCGTGGTGCGCTGGATGACACCATCGCTTTCGTGCGCGAACGCTCGCGCCCGTGGATCGACGCCAAGGTCGAACGCGCCAGCGATGACCTGTACGTGATCGCCGATATCGGCAAACTTAAAATCGAACTGCACGCCGCCGAAGCCCTGCTGCGCAAAGCCGGCCAGGTACTGGACGACATCAGCGCCGCGCCGATCACCGCGCACTCGGCCGCCCGTGCCTCGATTGCCGTGGCCGAAGCCAAAGTGCTGACTACCGAAGTGTCGTTGCTGGTCAGCGAAAAGCTCTTCGAACTCGCCGGCAGCCGCGCCACCCTTGCCGAATTCAACCTCGACCGCCACTGGCGCAATGCCCGCGTACACACCCTGCACGACCCGGTGCGCTGGAAGTATCACGCCATCGGCGCCTATCGACTGAACGGCACTTTGCCTGCTCGACATTCCTGGATCTGACCGACCAGACATCTGGAGAAACCCATGACTTTTTCCCCTAACGTCGCGGTCATCACCAGCGACGAACAAGCCCTTGTTGTCGCCAGCGACCTGGCCGAAGACTTTCGCCGTGACAGCGCCCAGCGCGACCGCGAACGCCGCCTGCCCTTGCCCGAACTGGACGTGTTTTCGCGCTCCGGCCTGTGGGGCATCAGCGTGCCCAAGGAGTATGGCGGCGCCGGCGTGTCCAACGTCACCCTGGCCAAAGTCATCGCCCTGATCGCCCAGGCCGACGCCTCGCTGGGCCAGATCCCGCAAAACCACTTTTATGCGCTGGAGGTCCTGCGCGTAAACGGCAGCCCTGCCCAGCAACAACGCCTGTACGCCGAGGTGCTCGCCGGCCAGCGCTTCGGCAATGCGCTGGCGGAACTGGGTACCAAAACCGCCCACGACCGCGTCACCTCCATCACCCGCGACGGCGATGGTTTTCGCATCACCGGCCGCAAGTTCTACTCCACCGGCGCGATCTACGCCCAGCGCATCCCCACCTCGGTGGTGGATGAACACGGCGTACAGCAACTGGCGTTTGTGCCCCGTAACAGCGAGGGCTTGAGCGTGATCGACGACTGGAGTGGCTTCGGTCAGCGCACCACTGGCAGCGGTTCGGTGGTATTCGAAAACGTCTGGGTGGCAGCCGAGGACGTAATCCCGTTCCAGAGCGCCTTCGAGCGCCCGACCACCGTCGGCCCGCTCGCGCAGATTCTTCACGCCGCCATCGACACCGGCATCGCCCGTGCCGCCTTCGAAGACGCGCTGCACTTTGTGCGCACCAAAACTCGCCCGTGGATCGACGCCGGCAACGACAAGGCCAGCGAAGACCCGCTGACGCTCAAGAGCTTCGGCCACTTGAGCGTCCGCCTGCACGCTGCCGAAGCCTTGCTGGAACGCTCGGGTGAGTACCTCGACCGCGCCCAGGCCGACAGCAATGCCCAGACCGTCGCAGCAGCCTCGATTGCTGTCGCCGAAGTGCGCGCATTGAGCACTGAAATCTCCCTGGCCGCCGGCAGCACCTTGTTCGAGTTGGCGGGCAGCCAAGCGACCCTGGCCGAACATGGCCTCGACCGCCACTGGCGCAACGCCCGCGTACATACCCTGCACGACCCGGTGCGCTGGAAATATCACGCAGTGGGCAATTACTACCTCAACGATGAAAACCCACCACTGCGGGGGACCATCTGAATGGCCAAGAAAAAAATCCTGCTCAATGCCTTCAACATGAACTGCATCGGGCATATCAACCACGGCCTGTGGACTCACCCACGGGACACCTCGACGCACTACAAAACCGTCGAATACTGGACCGACCTGGCGCAAACCCTGGAGCGCGGGCTGTTCGACGGCCTGTTCATCGCGGATATCGTCGGCGTGTACGACGTGTACCAGAACGCTATCGACGTGCCGCTCAAAGAGTCGATCCAACTGCCGGTCAATGACCCGTTGCTGTTGGTATCGGCCATGGCCGCCGTGACCAAAAACCTCGGTTTCGGCCTCACCGCCAACCTCACCTACGAGCCGCCGTACCTGTTCGCCCGGCGCATGTCCACGCTCGATCACCTGAGCCGTGGCCGGGTCGGCTGGAACATCGTCACCGGCTACCTCGACAGCGCGGCCAAGGCCATGGGCCTGACCGAGCAGGTCGAGCATGACCGCCGCTATGACCAGGCCGATGAGTACCTGCAGGTGCTGTACAAACTCTGGGAAGGCAGTTGGGAAGACGACGCGGTACTCAACGACCCCAAGCAACGGGTCTACGCGCAGCCGGGCAAGGTGCACAAGGTCGAGCACCACGGCGAGTTTTATCAGGTGGAGGGTTATCACCTGTGCGAACCCTCACCGCAGCGCACGCCGGTGCTGTTCCAGGCGGGCAGTTCAGACCGTGGCCTGCTGTTTGCCGGGCAACATGCCGAGTGCGTGTTCATCAGCGGCCAAAACAAGGCCGCGACCAAAGCCCAGGTGGACAAGGTGCGCGCCAGTGCCGTCGCGGCCGGGCGCAACCCGGAGGACATCAAGGTGTTCATGGGGCTTAACGTGATTGTTGGCGCCACCGAAGAACTGGCCTGGGCCAAACACGCCGAGTACTTGAGCTACGCCAGCCCGGAGGCCGGCGTGGCGCATTTTTCGGCGTCCACCGCGATTGATTTTTCTCAATACGAAATCGACGAACCGATCCAGTACGTGAAGAGCAACGCGATTCAGTCGGCCACCAAGAACCTGCAGAACAACGACTGGACCCGGCGCAAATTGCTGGAGCAGCACGCCTTGGGTGGGCGCTACATCACTTTGGTTGGCTCGCCCGAACAGGTGGCGGATGAGCTGGAATCCTGGATCAGCGAGACGGGGCTGGATGGCTTCAATTTGACGCGCATCGTGACGCCGGAAAGCTACGTCGACTTTATCGATTTGGTGGTGCCGGAGTTGCAGAAGCGTGGGTCGTACAAGACGGCTTATGAGACCGGCACCTTGCGCGAAAAGGTCTTCCAGGGCACTGCCCGACTGCCCGAACAACACACCGGCTCCACCTACCGACACTGAACCAAAACTGTGGGAGCTGGCTTGCCTGCGATGGCGGTGGGTCAGCAAAAAATATGTGGCTGACCCACCGCCATCGCAGGCAAGCCAGCTCCCACAGTTGACCGCATTGTTCTTATCCATACCTTATGACTGGAAATCGATTATGAAAAAAACACGGCTCTCCCACCCAGTCAAAGCACTGGCCCTGGCCTTCGGCTTATTCAGCGCCAGCGTTTTCGCCGCTGACGCACCGCTGAAAATCGGCACCACCGCCGCCTTCGCGATTCCCCTCGAAGCCGCCGTGGCCGAGGCCGACAAGCAAGGCCTGAAAGTCGAGCTGGTGGAGTTCACCGACTGGATCGCGCCCAACGTCAGCCTGGCTGCCGGCGATATCGACGTGAACTACTTCCAGCACATTCCGTTTCTGGAAAACGCCAAGGCCGCCGCCGGCTTTGACCTGGTGCCATACGCGCCGGGCATCATCAATAACGTCGGGCTGTACTCCAAGAAGTACAAAACCATCAACGACCTGCCCCAAGGCGCCAGCGTGGCGATTGCCAACGACCCGATCAACAGCGGTCGCGGCCTGCAATTGCTGGCCAAGGCCGGGCTGATCAGCCTCAAGCCGGGCGTGGGCTACAAGGCCACCGAAGAAGACATCATCGCCAACCCGAAAAAGATAAAGATCCTGCAAGTCGAGGCCGTGCAACTAGTGCGCGCCTACGACGACGCCGATCTGGTGCAGGGCTACCCGGCCTACATCCGCCTGTCCAAGACCTTCGATGCCGAGTCGGCGCTGCTGTTCGACGGCCTCGATCACCTGGAGTACGTGATCCAGTTTGTGATCCAGCCCAAGAGTAAAACCGACCCTCGGGTGATCAAGTTCGTCGACATCTACCAACACTCGCCGGTAGTACGTGCTGCGCTGGATAAATCCCTCGGTAAGCTCTACCAAGTCGGCTGGGAAGCTAAAAAATGACCGCCGCCAACGCCCAACTGCGCGACCTGAGCACACCGCCCAGAGACGCCGAGCAGACAGAGCTGCACCCGGACCTGAACCGCGCCCATGTGCGTTTTATCAACCTGGGCAAAACCTATGACGGCGCCGTGCATGCCCTGCAAGGCATTGATCTGGCGATCCAGCACGGTGAAGTGTTCGGCATTATCGGCCGCAGCGGCGCCGGTAAATCCTCGCTGATCCGCACCATCAACCGCCTGGAGCAACCGAGCAGCGGCCGCGTGTTGATTGATCAGGTGGACATTGGTGAGTTCGACGAAGACCGCCTGGTGGCGCTGCGGCGGCGCATCGGCATGATCTTCCAGCACTTCAACCTGATGTCGGCCAAGACCGTGTGGCAGAACGTCGAACTGCCGCTGAAAGTCGCCGGCGTGCCCAAGCCGCAGCGTGAGCAAAAGGTGCGCGAGTTGCTGGAGTTGGTCGGCCTCAAGGACAAGCACAAAGCCTACCCGGCGCAACTCTCCGGCGGGCAGAAACAGCGCGTGGGCATTGCCCGCTCGCTGGTGCACGACCCGCAGATTTTACTGTGCGACGAAGCCACTTCGGCCCTCGACCCGGAAACCACCCAGTCGATCCTCGGCCTGTTGCGCGAGATCAACCAGCGCCTGGGCCTGACCATCGTGTTGATCACCCACGAGATGGCGGTGATTCGCGATATCTGCGACCGCGTGGTGGTATTGGAACACGGGCGCATCGTCGAACAAGGCCCGGTGTGGCAAGTGTTCGGCAACCCGCAGCACGAGGTCAGCAAAACCCTGCTGGCGCCGTTGCAACACGGGCTGCCGGACGAACTGCAAAGTCGCTTGCAGGCTGAACCTTCGTCGACGGCGGCGGTGGTGTTGCGGTTGCAGTTCACCGGCAGCGCCGCAGACGAACCGGACCTGGCCGCGCTGTTCAGCGCCCTCGGCGGGCGCGTGCGCTTGCTGCAAGGCGGTGTGGAACGGATTCAGGGGCATGCCTTGGGGCAATTGTTGTTGGCGGTAAATGGCTCGCCACACAACGCCGAAGAACTGCGCAACCGTGCCGGGCATTGGGCACAACAGGTGGAGGTGCTGGGCTATGTGGTTTGATCGTTTATTACAGGGCGCCATCGACACCTTGTTGATGGTTGGCGTGTCATCGCTGATCGCATTGCTGGTGGGGATACCGCTGGCGGTGTTCCTGGTCACCAGCGACAAGGGCGGCATCTACCAGGCTCCGGCGCTGAACCGCGTGCTGGGAGCGTTCGTCAATTTGTTCCGCTCGATTCCGTTTTTGATCCTGATGGTCGCACTGATCCCGTTCACCCGGCTGATCGTCGGCACTACCTACGGCGTGTGGGCCGCCGTTGTACCGCTGACCATCGCCGCCACGCCGTTCTTTGCGCGCATCGCCGAGGTGAGTTTGCGTGAGGTCGATCATGGTTTGATCGAGGCAGCGCAGGCCATGGGCTGCCGCCGCTGGCACATTATCTGGCATGTGTTGCTGCCAGAAGCACTGCCGGGGATTGTGGGTGGTTTTACGATTACCCTGGTGACCATGATCAACTCGTCGGCCATGGCTGGGGCGATTGGGGCTGGAGGCTTGGGGGACATTGCGTATCGGTATGGGTATCAGCGGTTTGATACGCAGATCATGTTGACGGTGATTGTGCTGCTGGTGGTGTTGGTGGCGGTGATTCAGTTGGGTGGGGATCGGTTGGCGCGGGGGCTTAACAAACGCTGAAAGATAGTCGCGGGCTCTCTAAGAAAGCCCCTACAACAGTGCGCCGTTTGTCGATACTGTCAATTCTCACAGCTAGACGCCGTGAAGTTCTCAGGCGCCTTATTTCGTTTACCCAGCGAGCTAATGTGGCACGCGATAAACGAGCAAGGGGATGACTATGTCCGGCTTACCTCCAGATTCTAAAGAAGATCTCAATAACCCGTTTTCGTTTGTCCCAGGTGTACGACTCAAGAAGCCATTCGGCCCGGACACTCAACCTACCTACCCAGAAGACGCCGATTGGGGGATGGGCGTCCGTCACCTGCGGCCCGCCATATTCGGTTTTTTCCCATGGACGACACTTACGGTCAACGACGAATACATTATCGTCATCAATGGCGAGAATGTTGCGTCAGGTTTCGTCACAGAAACAGATATAACGGCTAAACCCAAAGCCTACTACGTTACAGTCCCACAAATGCCACCAGGCGTTGTCGAGGTACGCGGCCTAGTGATACGCGCTCACGCTGGGAACAGAAGTTACTCGCCAGTTGAAAAAGTGCTGGTCATACCCACTCACCCCGCCGGGTTTGACCAAGAGAGCAATAAGCCATGGCACAGTGGGTTAAAGATGTCGATCGAAGGCATGCCCAGAGGCTCGTCCATCACTGCAGATACCCTGAAAACCGGATTCTGGTGCGTGATCAACAAGCATCTCTACGCTCGCAAAAATGACGTACTGATTGTCCGCTGCGGCGGTAAGGATACCCCTTATACATTGAGTGAGCAGGATGCCAAAGGACCTGGGCCATATCGGGTGCAAATCACACCGGAGACCCTCAAAAATATCGCCAAGAGTGGAGAGATAGAAGTCGTCTACACGGTCGAAAATGTGGTTAAGAGCCGTCCAGGCGGGGACTACCGGTTTTCCGAAAGCTACAAATTGGTTTCAGAACTGGAACCCAACTTGCGTACCCCTCCATACTTTCTAAAAGATGGCGAGCCCTCCGATGAACTTGACCTGAGTGCCGACAGCCAGGCCACGCTGGAAATGGAAGTCACACCAAACGCCACAAAACCCATCCCTAGGCCTCTGAATCAGATCACGGGCATAGTGACGTTTCTGGACGGCGACAAGGAACTCAAGACTGTGCGCCTACCGGCTGTTCAAGACAACGGTCGTGGCGCCACCGTGACAATTGCACTCGACTACGCCCTGTTCACAGATGTGGCAGCCGACAAGTTCCGGCTGACCTACGAGTCGCATACTTCCACTGGAGTGACGTTGGGGACTTCGAGCAGCTCATTAGTCACGCTAATGGGCCTGCCGGTGTCGTTGCCGCCGGTGACTGTGCAGGGTTTACTGGCGGGGCTGCTTGCCAGCGACAAAGACGCCATCGTTACCATCCCCAAATACCGCCCCTATTCTGCAAGCTGGGTGGAAACCTTCTGGGTAAAAGCCATTGGTAGCAGCGGTATTTACGAAGAAGCTCAAGTGGCAGGAGGTGAAGGTGGAACGCGCCACCTGTCGAAGGCAACCTTGAAAACGTTCGAAGGCAAACGGGTCGAATTTTACTACACCATCGGCAAGCGTGAAGATGGCTCTGTGCTCACCCTCACATCAGCAAAAGTTGAGGCACTGATCGGGGCTTGGGTTGGCGAGCTACGAGCGCCTATTGCTCAACTTGCCGAAGACGGATACCTCGACGTTGAGAACGTGCCGTACGAAGAGTTTCTGGTGAAGTTCCCCTATGAGGAAACACTTAATGGTGATGTCGTTGCCTATAGCTGGACAGGCAACAATTCAATGGGCTCGGTCAACGGCACTTTTACCATCACGGAGGATACCGAAGGTCAAGTCTTTGCAAACCTCTTCTTCCCGCTGGAACGCCGGTTGCTGGACAACAGTCGGGAAGCCCAAATCAGCTTCAGATACACGGTGACTCGCCCAAGTACAAAACAGATCTTTCGCTCCGAAGTGGCCTACATCACGATCGGCAAGAAGCCGGTGCTTGACCCGGCTGAAGTGGTAGAGGCTGGCACACTTCAATACGAAATTTTCCCGAAAAACGTCATTACAGGAGCCACCGTAGCGGCGAATTTCACAGGCGCTCGCTCCACTGATGTGGTGACTGTCTATTGGGAAGGTTCGTTTAACCTCAGCAGCGCCCAAGTGCTGGCAGTGTGGGATCCTAAGGCCAAGAGGTTCATTGCTCGTATCGACCCAGACGTCATTTCCAGGGGCGTTCGCAAGGATGGAAACGAAATCACTGTGTGGTACGAGTTTACCCGCGGGCGGTCAACACACACGTCCTCGCCCAAAAAGTTTCTGCTCAAGCCGCTTGAATATCGGCCAGCGCCGACCATTGTGGATGCAGGTGCCAGTGAGACGATTCTGCGCCTTTATGAGCTGACAGCTAGCGCCATAACCCGAGTCAAACAGTGGAACCTGATTCGCCCTGACCAACTTGTGCGTATAACTTATTCCGGTGTTTTTGTAGATGGCACGCCATACACCGAGACATTCAACGACGAAAAAGTCACTACGGACCACGTCTTGAATGGATTCTCCTCGACTACGCCAGTAGCAAATATGCTCCGCCTCCAGGACCGCTCCCGCCTTAACATTCAATGTTCGGTGGACCTTACGCGCACCGGGGACGAGAGCGCGAGGCTGCTGTTCGAGGAGAACACCTACGTTATTGAAGCTCTCTCGTCCGTCCAGGCGGCGCCAGCCTTTGCCAATATACCCGGAGCCAAGATCTCCGTTTACGCACCTGACTACGCGAAAAAAGCCTTTTTGACCGTGGCGTTTCCTGGAATGAGGCCCGCGCAAAAAATCAGCCCGGAACTGATTTTCCCGGATGGAACGGTCACTACGCTGAAAACTCAGGAGGGTGTGGCCACAGGGCGCATCGACTTTGCTATCGACGACGCAACGTTGGCGAAAATGGTCAACAAGGTCATGACCATGCGGTATACCGTTCTGACGTCAGGCGCCAAACTAATTACATCTAAGGTTCAGGAAGTCACAGTGCAACCTCTGCGTGAGGCTGACAAACCGCAAGTACTCATCAACAATACGCCTGACGGCGGAACGTTGGACATCAATAAATCCACGGGTAAATTCCTAGCGAGTATGGTGCCATGGCCATTGGCTGCAAAAGGGCAATATGCGTTGATCCAACTACGAGCCACCGGAATAAAAACGCTAGACCTGTTCCCCTGGGGGCCGATCAGTTTAGAACAGGCAGTGAGTGGCATAAAGGATCTGGAAGTGCCGCAAAGTTGGCTGGACAGTGTGCCGCCTGGGACGCAGATCATTGTGGACGCGAGTGTCATCCTCGATTTCAGTAACAATACAGACCATGCAACAGCTCTTCGATCAACGACGTATAAAGTAATTGCCAAGCTAAAGCTAAGTGCCTCCGTGATTAACTTGAATGGACTTTCTGTAAGAGTCAACTGGCCAAGAACGGGGTTGGAATCAATTGGTAACACCGCACAACTGGTCGCCACCGGCGGTTCAGGGGGAGTTACATGGTCCTCGAGCAGTCCTGGTGTGGTATCCGTGACGCCCCACGGGTTTATAAAAGCCAATAGCTGGGGAACAGTGACTATCACTGCGAAAGACCAGGCAGGCAATGTAGCAACGTGCCAGGTTAACGCCAGCAACGTCTACAACTTGGTGGTTAACAACTCACTGGCTCTTTTGGCCCCAATGGTGGCGTGGATAAATACAGGCCACCGCGCCGTAGGCTTTGACGGTATTGGCGATTTACAACGTGTATATGGGGCCGCACTGCCAGTGGATTTCTTTTATTGGTTAGGATATGCCGATCCTGGTCGCGGTTATTTTTACCACTTTCAAAATCGTGGCATTTTCTTGGGCGGTGAAAACAATCACAATTTCCGCGGTATGACACTGGTGCGAGCCTAGCGGATCAAACCGCAGGTTAAGAAACATCGAAGGGGATGAGTGCAGCACTCATCCCCTTCGTCTTTTATGCTGAAAAGAAAGTAAGGGGTATAGTCCCCTGATCTCCCAACCCTGAAGCACCCACCATGAAACTCGCCCCCGAAGACCTCAACCAGATCACCACCACCACCCTCGGCCACTACAACAAAGTCGCCGAAGACTTCCGCGAAGGCACACGCGATCACGATGTGAGCCAGAACATCGACGCCCTGCTGCGGCATATCGACGGCTCGGCGCCGTTTACCGTGCTGGATTTCGGCTGCGGCCCTGGGCGGGATTTGCGCACGTTTACGCGCATGGGGCATATCGCCGTGGGGCTGGACGGCTCTGAGCGCTTTGCGCAGATGGCGCGTGAAGACAGTGGTTGTGAGGTGTTGCAGCAGGATTTCCTGAAGCTGGATTTACCCGCCGCGCGCTTTGATGGGGTGTTTGCCAATGCGGTGCTGTTTCATATTCCCAAGCAGGAACTGCCACGGGTGCTCAAGCAGCTGCATGGGGCGCTGAAGCCGGGTGGTGTGTTGTTCAGTTCCAACCCTCGAGGTGAGAATCAGGAAGGCTGGAACGGGCCTCGGTACGGGTCTTATCACGACCTGGAGGCGTGGCGGGGTTTGCTGACGGCGGCGGGGTTTGTGGAGTTGGAGCATTACTACCGACCGGCCGGGTTGCCGCGGGAGCAGCAGCCTTGGTTGGCGAGTGTGTGGCGCAAGCTTTAGAACTCGGTTGCCTGGTCAGACGCTTTCGCGAGCAAGCCCGCTCCCACATTTGACCGAGTTCCAATATTGGAATGCGATCAAATGTGGGAGCGGGCTTGCTCGCGAAGGTCTTTGCGGCGCGGTCATTGGACCTGATACACCACCGGTTTTTCACCCACCACCAACGCCGTCACACTGCGCTCCGCATACCCTGCTTGCTCCTGCACAGAAAAATTCGCCACCAACCTTGTGCCATCGGCAAAGGTAGTCTGTTGCACCTTTTTATCCGCTGTCAGCCAACGGAAATCGGTCATCGCCTGAGCCGCCAAACGCTGATGCAACGGCCTGAAAAAGCGGTCCTGACGCTGGATCACTGGCAGCCGCTGCGCAAAGGTCGCATCCGTCAGGTGATACAGCGGCGGCACGTTGTAGAGCAACTGGGTCAGCTCGTTCTCGGCCCGCACATTGCTCAGCTTCAGGCTGTCGAACAGCCAATGGTGGGTGGTAATCACCGAGCCGTGAAACACCGCCTGGTACAGCGGCAGGCGCGTCGTCGGGTCGAAGTACAGCGTGCGCAACGGCTCTTTCAACGGTACAGGCTTGAAGAACACCGCCGGCTGTTCCGGCGGGTACCAGTTGCCGACGTAATAGGGCGACTGCTTGTCCTGGGTCATCTGCCGATCGCCCCAACCGATCACCGGCGTCTGCATGCCGTGGGCAAACAGAGTGCCTTGAGCAGTGCTGGCATTGCCATCTTCGGAGCCCGCCGGCAGCTTGAGTACTGTGCTGATCCAGCGGGAGGCGTCGATATTGCCTTCAGCGTTCTGCGCCTGAGTCATTGGCGCACTGTCACGGTAGCTGTCGAACACCATGCCGGTGGCGTAGGCATCCAGGAACCAGGCGTTGAAACCGGCTTTGGCCTGCACGGCCTTCACCCGCGCTTCCAGTGAAGGCCGTATACAGCGTGGGTCGATGTAGTGGCCCGATTGCTGGAAGCCCGTCTTCAACTTGCCGTCCTTGAGCACAATCGCGCAATCGCGGTAGGCCCTGGCGCCCAGGTGCGCGGTGGTCCAGTCCGGGTTTTCGCTGGCGGACAAGGCGGTTTCGTAGGAATCGTAAGGCGCTACCAGGTAACCAGCCTCGACACCGGCGCGAATCGCTTCGGGGTGCCACAGGCCGCCTTCCCAGCCTTCGCCCAGGGTCAGTAACAGGCGCGGCAGCCCGGCGTCACGCAGGGATTGAATCGTCTGGTTGCCCCAGGCCTCGGGGGTGCCGGTCAAGGCCCCGGCAAAGTCCTTGGCCAGCTCGCTGCGCAGTTCACCATAGCGGGCGGCGAGTCGGGTCATGTCCGGGTCTTCGACTTGCCATGCCTGCCGCGCGCGCTGGTTGATCGCCGCATTGAGGCCGCGCAGCAAGACACCTTGCTCATAGCGATTCAAGGCGGTGGCCTGGGCCAGAACCTGAGCCGCCCCTTTGTCCAATAACCCTTTGAGTACATGGCCGCGCAAGCGCTTGACCAGCAGTGGCCAATCCCGCACATCGGCCCGTGCCAGCAGGCTGTTACCCCACAGGTAGATATGGCTGGCGCCCAGCAGTTTTTCGGCCTCCGGCGTTTGCCGCAGCTTGTCGGCCAGCGGCTCATAGCGGCCTTGCTCCACCAGCCATTGGCGATAGCGCTTGGCGCCGGCCAAGGGGTCGGCGTCGCCCAGGTGCAAGCGCAAAGTCATCGGCGCCGTGGGGTCAAGACGGGTAAATTCGTGAGCCACCGAGAGTGCCAGGCCCTGGCCGTCGGCCTGCCATTGCAAGTGGTTGTTGTAGGGGTTGGTCAGCAACCAGTTCAATGTGAAGCGGCCGTGATCCATGCCCCACAGCGGCAGGCTGAGGTCTTGGGTGGTATTGAGTTCGCCCTGCTCCAGCAGAAACGTTTTCCATACGGCGTTACCGGCCGGTATGTAATGCCCTTCGGCCAAGGGCCAGATCAAGCCCTTGCCTATGGCCGCCGCGGGTTGGCGCAGCAACGGCAACTCACCCGGCTCGCGGGCGCTGAGGGTCAGGGCCAGGTCGCGTTGCTCAAGGCGAGCCGTCAGGCGATAAGCGCCGTTGTCCCACTGCCACGCAGCCTGCTCGGCACCCGCCTGCATATCACTGACAGCATGGGCAGCCACCCCGCTGGACGCTTGCACAGCGGCCTCGCCTGCGGGCGTGACACTCAGCGCCAGCGTGGCGGGGTCGAGTTCGACACGCCACAGGGCGTTTTCCAACACGGTGCCGGCTAATGCCAGTGGAGACAAAAACAGGCAGACAACCAGCAAAAAATGACGCATGGCACGGGCCTTCCAGACAAGATCAGGCCCGGAGGGTAATGCACATAACCCTCAGAAAATGTTCGAAAAGTGTTTCAAAGAACCTTCCCACATCCTTTCAGGAAGGCTCCGATGGTCAGGCCTGTTCTTTTTTCGGCTCGCGAATCTTGTACCAAGCCACATACAACGCCGGCAAAAACAGCAGCGTCAGCAAGGTGGCAATGATGATCCCGCCAATCATCGCGTAGGCCATCGGCCCCCAGAACACCTCCCGCGCAATCGGGATCATGCCCAGGCTGGCCGCCGCTGCAGTGAGCAGGATCGGCCGGCGCCGGTGCTCGGTGGCTTCCACCACCGCGTCCCACGCTGTGTAACCGGCCACTTCATATTCGTGGATCTGCGTCACCAGAATCACCGAGTTGCGGATGATGATGCCGATCAGCGCCAGAATGCCGAGGATCGCCACAAAGCCCATGGGCGTGCCGGTGGGAATCAGCGCCAGCACCACACCGATAAGGCCCAGCGGCGCGACACTGGCCACCAGGAACATCTTCTGCACGCTGTGCAGCTGGATCATCAGGAAGGTCGCCATCAGGAACAGCATCAGCGGCACCACCTTGGCAATCGGGCCTTGGGCTTTGCCGCTTTCTTCGACGGTGCCGCCGGTGGCCACCTTGTAACCCACCGGCAGCTCGGCGCTGAATTTCTCGATGGTCGGCGCCAGCTGTTTCACCAGGTCCGTGGGTTGCATCTCGTCGCGCACCGAGGCCTTGATGGTGATCGTCGGCTTGCGGTCGCGACGCCATACCAGCGGCTGCTCCAGCTCATAACGCACGGTGGCGAAGGCCAGCAGCGGAATCGAGGTGCCATTGGGCGTGACGATCTGCAGGTTCTGCAAGGTTTCCGGGGTGCCGCGCTCGGCATCTTCGGCGCGGCCGACCACGTTGATCAGGTAGATATCGTCATGTACCTGGGTCACCGAGGCGCCGCTGACCACGCTGTTCATCAACTGCGCCACGTCTTCCGACGACAGCCCCAGTTGCCGCGCCTTGTCCTGGGCGATGTCCACGCGCAGCACTTTGCCCGGTTCGTTCCAGTCGTAGATGATCTCGCCCAGGTGGGTGTTTTGATCCAGCAACGTTGCCAGTTCGATAGCGTGTTTGCGCACCTGATCGATGTCTTTACCCGACACGCGATACTGAATCGGCCGCCCCACCGGCGGGCCCATTTCCAGCGGCTGCACATAACTGCCGATGCCGACAAAATCATCACGCAGGCGCTTTTGCAGGCGCGCAATCAAGGCGCCGCGCTCCTCCAGGCCTTTGCTCACAATGACCAGCTGCGCGTAGTAGGGGTTTTCCAGTTGCTGGTCCAACGGCAGGTAGAAACGAATCGCGCCCTGGCCGATATAGGTACTCCAGCGGGCGATATCCGGATCGTCCTTGATGATCGCTTCGAGTCGATCGACGGCCTTGCGCGTCTCGTTGATCGAGGCGTTTTGCGGCAAGTTGAGGTCGACCAGAATTTCCGGGCGGTCCGAAGACGGGAAAAACTGGTTCTGTACAAATTGCATCGAAAACACCGAGGCCACAAACAGGCCCACGGTAATGCCGATGGCCCACCAGCGGTTGCGCATGGCCCAGAGCATGCCGCCATTGAAGGCGCGGCCGATACGCCCCGGCTCGGCGTTATGCGGTTTTACGTTGGCGCTGAGGATATGCACGCCGATCACCGGCGCAAACAGCACCGCCACCACCCACGACACCAACATGGCCACGGCAATCACCGCGAACAGGGTGAAGGTGTACTCGCCCGCCGAACTGGCGTTGAGGCCAATCGGCACAAAACCGGCGACGGTCACCAGCGTACCGGTAAGCATCGGGAAGGCTGTGGAGGTGTAGGCGTAAGTCGCCGCCTGCTCCTTGGTTTCGCCTTTTTCCAGGCGCGTGATCATCATCTCCACGGTGATCATCGCGTCGTCCACCAACAGGCCGAGGGCAATGATCAAGGCGCCCAACGACACCCGCTGCATGGTGATGCCGCTGTATTCCATGAACACAAACACCAGCGCCAGCACCAGTGGAATCGAGCACGCCACCACCAGGCCAGCACGCATGCCGAGGCTGATAAAACTCACCACCAGTACGATGATCACCGCTTCAAACAAGGCGCTGGTAAAGCCGCCGACGGCTTCTTCCACCACTTCGGCCTGGTCGGAAACCTTATGCACGCCAACGCCCACCGGCAGGTCGGCGGTCAGTTCGTCCATGCGCGTGTGCAGCGCCTTGCCGAACGACTGGATATTGCCGCCCTTCTGCATGGCGATGGCCAAGCCAATCGCCTGTTTGCCATTGAAGCGGAACATCGGCCGCGCTGGGTCGACGTAGCCACGGCTGATATCGGCAATGTCCGCCAACCGATAGAAGCGGTCATTGAGCCGCAGGTTGACGTTGGCCAGGTCTTTTTCCGAGGCGAATTGCCCGGACGTGCGCACGGAAATCCGCTCCGGCCCGGCCTCGATCACCCCGGCGGGGGTCACGGCGTTCTGTGATTGCAGGCTTTGCACCACTTGGCGCTGATCAATGCCCAGCGCCGCCAGTTTGCGCGTGGAGAAGTTCAGGTAAATCACTTCGTCCTGCTGGCCGATCATCTCGACCTTGCCCAGCCCCGGCACCGAACGGATCTCGGCGCGCACCTGTTCTACGTAGTCGCGCAGCTGGCGCATCGACAGGCCGTCGCCGGTAAAGGCATACACCGAGCCGAACACATCACCAAACTCATCGTTGAACGACGGCCCCTGCAAACCCTGGGGGAAGGTGCCGCGAATATCATCGATTTTCTTGCGCACCTGGTACCAGATGTCCGGGATGGCCTTGGCGCTGGTGGTGTCCTTGAGGAACACAAACACGGTGGACTCACCCGGCCGCGTGTAGCTTTTCACGTAGTCGAGGGAGTCGAGTTCTTCGAGTTTTTTCTCGATGCGGTCGGTGACCTGCTTGAGGGTTTCTTCCTGGGTCGCGCCCGGCCAGCGGGTCTGGATCACCATGGTCTTGATGGTGAACGACGGGTCTTCCTCGCGGCCCAGGTTCATGTAGGAGAACACGCCCATCAGCAGCGCGACGAACATCAAGTACCAGACGAAGGACTGATGCTTGAGGGCCCAGTCGGATAAGTTGAAGCTCCCTTTCATCGCGGGCTGTCCTCGTCGATTTTGACTTTTTGCCCGGCTTTCAGGCTGTTCACGCCAGCGGTGACGATGCGTTCGCCGGGTTTGACGCCGCCGTTAAGCAGGGCGCTGTTGGCATCGCGGCTGATCACCGTGACGTCACGCGGCTGCACGGTCTGGCTTTGGGTGTCGAGCAGCCAGATGCGGGTCTTGCCGTCGACTTCCTGCAAGGCAGTCAATGGCAGTTCGATACGCGGAGCGATGGCGCTGCTCAAGGTCACGCTGATGGCCGTGCCAAGGCGAAACGCAGGTGGCGTGTCGGCCAGGGTCAGGCGCGCGCGGCGGGTGCGCGTGGCGCTCTGGGCCTGGGGTTCGATTTCGCGCACGATGGCGGTGGTATTGACGCTGGGGTCGAGCTGCCCGGCGACCAGAAACACCACGTCCGGCGGCAGGCGCTCGGCGAGCCCGGCGGGCAGATCGATCACCGCTTCCTTGATATCCGGACGCGCCAGCGTTACCACTTGCTGGCCGGCGCTGACCACTTGGCCGGCCTCGGCATTCCAGGCGGTAACGATACCGGCGTGGTCGGTGCGCAATTCGGCGTAGTTGAGTTGGTCTTTAGCCTGGTTGACCGAGGCTTTGGCTTGATCAAGGGTCGCCTGGGTGGTTTTCAGGTCGGTCTGGGCCACATCCAGCTGGGCCTGGGCACCGACGCCGCGATTGAACAGTTCCTGCTGGCGCCGGGCGTTAGCCTGGGCGTTGATGAATTGCGCCTGCACGCGGGCAAGGTCGCCCTGGGCGGCGCGCAGCTGGTTTTGCTGGTCGGTGGGGTCGAGCACCGCCAGCAAGGCGCCCTTCTCCACTTCGGCGCCAACATCCACGGCACGGCGGGCGATACGGCCGGGCACGCGGAAACCCAGGTTGCTTTCGTAGCGGGCCTGGATGGTGCCGGCGAAGCGGCCGAGGGTTTCCTGGTCTTCGGACTTCACTTCCATGGACAGCACCGGGCGCACGGGCTCGGGCGGCGCTTCCTCTTTGGAGCAGGCGGCCAACAACAGGCTGGCGGCAAGCAATGCCGTCAGGCGCTTCATGGCTGGACTCCTTGTTGGGCGATCTCGACGATCATGCCGGGGTGCAGCAATTGCCCGCCGGCCACCACGACTTTTTCGCCGCCTTTGAGGCCATCGCCAATGATCACTTTGCCGGTCAGGTAGCGCGCTACCGTCACTTTGTGCAGTTGCGCCTTGCCGTCGCCGTCAATCAGCCACACGGCGGGTTCGTTGAGGTCTTTGGTCAGCGCCGACCATGGCAGCTCGATACTGGCTTTGGCCGGGCCGCTGGCCGTGGCGCTGACCACTGAACCCAACTGCATGCCTTTGGGCAGCGATTGCAGGGCGATTTTCACTTGCACGGTGCCGGTATTGGCGGCCACGGCGGGCGTGACTTCGCGCACTTTACCCACAGCCTTGATGCTCGGGTTGTCCAGCAGGCTCACGGTAATGGGCGCATCGGGCGGCGGCTCCACCAGCAAGGATTCATAGACATTGAACACCGCATCGCGCTCGCCATCGGTGGCCAGGCTGAAAATCGGCACGGTGGCCTGCACCACCTGGCCGACTTCGGCCTGGCGCGCCGTTATCACGCCCGGCGCATCGGCGATCAGCGCGGTGTAGCCGAGTTGTTCGCGGGCATTGGCCAATTGGGCTTGGGCGGCAGCCAGGGCACTTTGGCTGCTGCGCAACGCGGCCTGGGCGGCGTCGTATTCGCTGCGGCTGGTGTAGCCCTTGGGCAGGAGCTTTTCCTGGCGCACGAAGGCGGCAGCGGTTTGCTTGACCCGCGCCTGCTCGGCCACGACCTGGGCCTGGGCGGAATCGACGTTGGTCTGCAAATCCTTGGGGTCGAGCTTGGCCAGCACTTGCTTGGCGGTCACGCGGTCGCCCACGTCGACCATGCGCTGGATGATCTTGCCGCCCACGCGAAAGGACAAGTCAGTTTGCACGCGGGCCTGGATATCGCCGGTCAGGGTCACGGCGGCGGCAAAATCCGCGGGCTGCACGGTCTGCACAAACACCCGCGAATGTTCCTTGGGTTCGGTCTTTTCCTGGCCGCAGCCGCTCAACAGCGTCAGTAGGCCAAGTCCGAAAATACAGGTGTAAATACGACCGCCCATGCAGGCTCCTTTTGCGTGACGCGATGTGACAGTGAGTATGCGACTGTGAGCTTAGATCAGGGTTCCTTATCTGCATGGAGCATCCCATACTCCAAGGGTTCCCACGCCGACTAAATACACATGCTCAAAACCCTCGCGGTGGCCAACTACCGCTCGATCAATAAATTGGTGGTGCCGCTGGAACGGTTGAACCTGGTCACCGGCCCCAATGGCAGCGGCAAGTCCAACCTGTACCGCGCTTTACGCTTGCTGGCCGAAACCGCCCAAGGCGGGGTGATCAATGCATTGGCGCGTGAAGGCGGGCTGGATTCGACCTTTTGGGCCGGGCCCGAGAACATCAGCCGACGCATGCGCAATGGCGAGGTGGCCGTTGAGCCGACCGTGCGCCAGGGCGTCAAACGCCTGCGCCTGGGGTTTGCCGCTGAGGACTTCAGCTACGCAATCTCCCTTGGCTTGCCGGAAAAGACCCTTTCCGCGTTCCAACTGGACCCGGAGGTAAAGAAAGAATGCATCTGGGCCGGTCACATCTACCGCCCGGCCAGCCTGCTGGTGCAGCGCTCCGGGCCGATGGTGCGCGCCCGTGATGGCCGCGCCTGGGATGTACTGGCCCAGCACACGCCCAACTACCACAGCCTGTTCGATCAGGTCGGCAGCCTGCGTGGCTCGCCGGAAGTGTTGCTGCTGCGCGAAAGCATTCGTGGCTGGCGTTTTTATGATCATTTTCGCAGTGATGTGGATGCACCCGTGCGCCAGCCGCAACTGGGCACGCGCACGCCGGTGCTGCATCACGATGGGCGCGACTTGGCTGCGGCATTGCAGACCATCCGCGAAATCGGCGACCCCGAGGCGTTGCAACGCGCAGTCAGCGATGCCTTCCCCGGCGCGCGGTTGAATATCGAGCCGTTGCAGGGCGGGCGTTTTGCGATTGAGTTTTATCAGGAAGGTTTGCTGCGACCGTTATCGGCAGCGGAATTGTCAGACGGCACCTTGCGCTACCTGCTGCTGATCGCGGCACTGCTGACGCCACGGCCGCCGACCATGATGGTACTCAACGAACCGGAAACCAGCCTGCACCCGGACTTATTGCCGGCGTTGGCGCGTTTGATTATCCAGGCCTCGACGCAGTGCCAGGTGTGGGTGGTGTCGCATGCCAGCCGCTTGATTGCAGCGTTGCAGCAGGATGAACAATGCAATTCGATCGTGCTGGAGAAGGTGATGGGGCAGACTCAGATTGTCGGCCAGGGGATTCTGGATGCACCGGCCTGGCATTGGCCGGAATAATCGGTGCCTGGAAGGGCCTCTTCGCGAGCAAGCCCGCTCCCACACTTGAAGGTATTCACAAATCAAAATGTGGGAGCGGGCTTGCTCGCGAAAGCGGTAGATCAGTCACCACAAAAGCAACGGATCAGCCCTGCCACTTCCCGCCTTCAACAATCACACTCTCAGGCTTGGTGTCATCGCTCAGTTCTTTTCGCACGTACTGGTCATACAGCTTGAGCAAAAACTTCTCCTCACCCAACTTCGCCAGCTCCGCGTTCACCCAGTCGCGCAGTTCGATATTGCCCTTCTTCACCGCCGGAGCAATCGGCGCTTCATCCCCGAGTTTCTCTTCCAGCACGCGGTAGCCAGGGTTCTGCTTGGCCCAGCTGAACAGCACCAGGTTATCTTGCGCGTAGGCATCGCCACGCCCGGCCGAGAGGGCTTGCAGTGACTCGGAGTTTTTCTCGAACTTGAGCAGTTTCCAGTCCGGGTGGTTCTTGGTCAGCCAGATATCGGCGGTGGTGCCGGTGGTGACGATAGTGGTGCGGGTGGCCAGGTCATCCAGGCTTTTCACCGCGCTGTCATTCGGCACCAGTGCCTGTACCGCAACTTTCAGGTTGGGGTTGGTGAAGTCCACCGCTTCCTTGCGCTCCGGCGTCACGGTCATGTTGGCGAGGATCAGGTCGACCTTGTCGCTTTGCAGGAACGGAATACGGCTGGCCGGCTCGACGGCTACGAACTCGACCTTGTTTTCATCGCCCAGCAGGTCCTTGGCGAATTGGCGGCCGATGTCGGTATCAAACCCCACATAGCGGCCCGCTTCGTTGACGAAACCAAACGGGGGTTTGTCGGTAAACACGCCGACGATCAGCTTGTCACGTGCTTTGATCTTGTCGATGTAGCTGGCAGCAGCGACGGGTTTTGCAGGCTCTTCGGCCTTTTTATCGCAGCCGGCCAGTAAGGCAACGGCAAACAGTGGCAGCAGTAGTTTTTTCATATCAGCTCCAATTCCTTGGTCTTTTTGGGCAGTGTTGAAACAAAGGAGAACTTCTCCAGAAACTGCTGCGCGCGTGCGGTTTGCGGGTTCGTAAAGAATGCCTCGGGGGTGTTGTGTTCGAGAATGCGACCGGCCTCCATAAACACCACGCGGTCAGCGACGGCGCGGGCGAAAGCCATTTCATGGGTGACGATCAACAGGGTCATGCCGTCGCGGGCCAGGCCTTGAATCACTTCCAGCACTTCCTTGACCATCTCCGGGTCGAGGGCGGCGGTGACTTCATCAAACAGCATGACCTGCGGGTTCATGCACAGCGAACGAACGATGGCGATGCGTTGCTGCTGGCCGCCGGACAGCTGGCGTGGGAAGGCATCGCGCTTGTCGGCGAGACCTACGCGCGCCAGCAGTTTCTCTGCTTGCTCACGGGCTTCGCGTGGGTCGCGTTTTTGCACTTTCAACGGGCCGAGCAAAATGTTGTCGAGCACGCTCATATGCGGGAACAGGTGGTAGCTCTGGAACACCATGCCCACGTCCTGGCGCACCTGGCGCCAGTCGGTATTTTTGTCCAGCAGCTCCTTGCCGGCAAACCGCAGGCTGCCGCTGTGGGCGACTTCCAGCCCATTGAGGCAGCGCAGCAAGGTGCTTTTGCCGCAGCCGCTGGGGCCGAGGATCACCACCACTTCGCCGCTCTGCACGCTCAGGTCGATGCCCTTGAGCACCTGCGCCTCGCCGAAGAATTTGTTGAAACCCTGGAACTCGATCAATGCGCTCATGCCTGGCCCCAGCGCCGTTCCAGCACCTTGGAGGCGGCCGACAACGGGTAGCAGATGAAAAAGAAAAACAGGAACAGCACGCCGTAGATCAGTACCGACTCGTAGGTGCGCTCGATGATTTGCTGGCCGACCTTGATCACATCCACCACGCCAATCAGCACCGCCAGCGAGCTGGTCTTGATGATGCGTGTGTAGACGTTGATGGTCGGCGGCGTCATGCGTTTGAGGGCTTGGGGCAGCAATACGTAGCCGTACAGTTGCGGGTCGGATAAACCAATCGACAGCCCCGCCTCGCGCTGGCCACGTGGCAGCGAATGCAGCGCGCCACGCACCACTTCGCCCACCTCGCTGGCGCCCCAGAGCGACAGCACCAGCACCGCGCACCAGAAACTGGGAATGCTCAGGCCAAAGAAAATCGGCAGCCCGAAAAACAACAGGTACAACCACACCAGCACCGGGATCGCCCGGAACAGTTCCAGGTAAACCCGCAGCACCGCGTTGATCAGCCGGTTATTCAAGGTGCGCAACACGCCATACAACACACCGCCGACGGTGCTGAAGGCGATGCTCAAAAACGAGATCGACAGGGTTTGTGCAGCGCCCTTGCCCAATTGCGGCAACGACACCCACAACAACTCAAGACCCGAACTGGCCATGCTGGAGCCTCCTTTCCAGGCGGCTGAGCAACAGCGACAGCGGCAAGAACAGCAACACGCAAATCAGCGTCAGCACGGCGAGCATTTCGTAGGTCTTGTAGTAGAGCGCGATGTAGCTCTTGGTGGTGTAGAGAATCTCCGGCACCGCCACGGCGGACACTACGGTGGTCTCTTTGAGCAAAAAGATGAAATTGGCGAACAGCGCTGGCAGGCTGAGGATACCGGCCTGGGGCAGGATCACATGGCGCAGCAGTTGCCAGTCGGACAGGCCGATGGACTTGCCCGACTCGATCTGCGCCAGCGGCACCGCTTCCACCCCGGCGCGCAGCACTTCAGTGAGGTAGGCACCGCCGAGGAAGGTCATGGTGATGATCGCCGCCCAGAACCCGGAGATATTGAAACCCAGGGCCGGCAGTGCGAAGTACACAAAAAACAGTTGGATCAGCAGCGGTGTGTTACGCGCCAGTTCCACATACAGCGCCACCAGGCGTGACAGGTAGGGCGTGCGAAACACCAGCAATGCGGCGTTGATCAGCGCCACCAGCAGGGAGGTGGCAATGGCGATCAAGCCCACTTGCAGCGTCACCCCCACGGCCTTTAGAAACGCCGGCAAGGTGCTGAGGATAAAAGCAAAATCGAAGGTCATCTTGAGTCCATGACGCCGCAGGGGTAATGCGGCGGGCGCTGTCCGTTCCGACGAGGGTAACGCCGGGTAGCGCGAACTTTAAAGGTATAAAAAGTAAAATTTAAATACCAAAATAGCATATTGATATCACCCAAAAAGATAACCGACGGATTCGCGGCTTTGGCGGGTGACGGCTATGGTTGCTGGGTCTGTGTTTCGAGGGAATGACTGATGAACGAAGCGAAACCGATTGATCCGCAGGAGCTGGTGAAGTGGTTGGTGGCGCTGCGTCGCGCGATCAATAGCCGCGATATCTGAGCCACTGAAGATCCAAATGTGGGAGCGGGCTTGCTCGCGAATGCGGTCTTTCAGTAACAAATTAATTGACTGTTACACCGCATTCGCGAGCAAGCCCGCTCCCACAGTTTTAACCGCATTCCAGGTTCCGGCCATAAAAAAACGCCGACGCTGTAGTAGCCGTCGGCGTTCAAACCTTGAAGGGGGTTTGGTCTACATCAGAACGCAGGCACTACCGCGCCGTTGTACTTCTTCTCGATGAAGGCTTTGACTTCCGGGCTGGTCAGGGCTTTGGCCAGTTTCTGGATAGCATCGCTGTCCTTGTTGTCCGGGCGGGCCACCAGGAAGTTCACGTACGGCGACTTGGCGTCTTCGATGATCAGCGCGTCTTTGGCTGGGTTCAGGCCGGCTTCGAGGGCGTAGTTGGTGTTGATCACGTCCAGGTCAACCTGGTCCAGCACACGTGGCAGCAGCGCCGATTCCAGCTCTTTGAATTTCAGGTTTTTCGGGTTGCTGGCGATGTCTTTCGGCGTAGCCAGTGCATTGGTCGGGTCTTTCAGCGTAATCAGACCGTTCTTTTGCAGCAGCAACAGGGCACGGCCGGCGTTGGAGCCTTCGTTCGGGATAGCTACGGTGGCGCCATCTTTAAGTTCAGAGATGTTCTTGATCTTTTTCGAGTAACCACCGATCGGCTCAACGTGCACACCAATCACGGTGACCAGGTTAGTGCCCTTGCCCTTGTTGAAGTTTTCCAGGTACGGCAGGGTCTGGAAGTAGTTGGCGTCCAGACGCTTTTCGGCGACCTGGGTGTTGGGTTGCACATAGTCAGTGAAGACTTTGATTTGCAGGTCCACGCCTTCTTTAGCCAGGGTCGGCTTAACCAGCTCAAGGATCTCCGCGTGCGGGATCGGGGTAGCCGCTACCACCAGTTTCTCGTTGGCCTGGGCGAAGCTTGCAGTCAGGGCAGCCGCCAGTGCGGTAAACAACAGAACCTTTTTCATGCAGTGTCCTTATCGAAATTCCGGGGCGTCTCTGACGACCGTTTTTTATGGTGTGCCAGCGAAGTGCTATCGCGGCGTGGAATGGACAATACCTAGTTTTTTTATTCCCGAACAATATCTTTTATTCAAGTTGATATTCCATTTTATTCATGTAGCCGCTGTTCATTTAGAAAGCTGAGCAAGGCGTGCTGCTCGGCGGTGCTGGCACTCGCGAAGATCCGCTGCAGTTGTTCCAGCGGCGAGCCTGCGGCGGGCAGGTTCAAATGCTCGGGCAAAATCTCATCGCCACTGCTTACCAACAACGCAAAGTGAATAACGTTTTCCAGCTCGCGGGTATTGCCCGGCCAACTGTGATGCTCCAGCACACGCTGGGCGGCGTCACTGATCAGCGGCACCGGCAGGTCCAGGCGTTGGCTGTAGATGCCAAGGAAATACTCAGCCAGCGACAGGATGTCGCCAACCCGCTCGCGCAGGGCCGGCAGGTCCAACTGGCCTTCGCTCAAGTAATGGAACAGGCGCTCATGAAACTTGCCGGCGGCTACAGCCTGGGCCAGGTCGATGCTGGTGGCCGCAACCAGCCGCACATCCACCGGGCTTGGCTGATGAGCGCCGACACGGGTGACTTCGTGGTTTTCCAGGGCGGCGAGCAATTTCACTTGAATCGGCAGCGGTAAGTCGCCGATTTCATCCAGGTACAAGGTGCCGCCATTGGCCGAGCCAAACCAGCCGGCCCGGCTGCTGGCTGCGCCGCTGTGGCTGCCGGCGGCATAGCCGAACAATTCGGCGTCGGCGTAGGTGGGGCTAATGGCACCGCAGTTGACTGAGACAAACAAACCCGTGCGGTCGCTGCCACGGTGAATATGCCGTGCGAGCAGCTCTTTACCGCTGCCGGTCTCGCCGCGAATCAATACCGGCAACGCACGTGGCGCAAGACTTTCCAGCTCTTCACGCAGTTGGCGTGAGCGGGGGTCGACAAACACCAGCGCCTTGGCGCGGATGCTCAGCGGGCTTTTTTCGGCATCGGGAAAGGTCAGCAACGGCTGGCCAAAGGTGTCATGACTCATGGCAGGCTCCCGCCCCAAATCCACTCAGGGACGGGGCGTTGAAAAAATTTATGCACTGCGCCGGGCGTGATGTTCCAGACGATTTTGCAGGCGATAGAGGTAGGCGAAACCCTGTTCCCAGCGTTGGTGGCCGGACTTCACATTGATATGCCCGGCACCGGACAAAATGCCGGCTTCAGCGCCCCAGTTGCGTGCCAGTTCCAAGGCGCGGGTGGCGCTGACGGCACTGTCGTTGTCGGAGCTGACCACTTGGCTGGGAAACGGCAACAAGTCGGTGGGAATCGGTGCAAAGTTGCGCAAAGCGGGGGCGCAGGCCGGGCGTTCGACATCCGCCGGGGCCACCAGCAAGGCGCCGCGCACCTGCCGCAGAAAATGCACCGGTGCCGTCGCGGCCCAGTGGGCCACGGTGATGCAACCCAGGCTATGCGCGATGAGAATCACCGGCGTGCTGTCGGCGGCGATGGCCTCGGCCAGTGCGGCCACCCAGTCTTCGCGACGCGGGGTAAGCCAATCGGCCTGCTCCACGCGTGCGCTGTTGGGCAGGCTGTTCTGCCAATGACTTTGCCAATGATCTTCTGGCGATCCTTGCCAGCCCGGCACGATCAGATAACGAATCGACTCGCTGTGCATGGGTGTGCCCTCCTGCAGCGTTTAACGTTGCTGGTCAGTATAGGGACGAGGGTTATATTCGTTAAGGAATAAGAAGCTATTTATTAATAACCAAAATCTCAATCGCACAGATACTTAAAATGTGGGAGCTGGCTTGCCTGCGATGCGATGGGTCAGTCGATGCATCTGTAACTGAGAGACCGCTATCGCAGGCAAGCCAGCTCCCACACTGAACCCTTATGCACATCGAGATTCGTGTCTGAGCCTAAATTGCAGGCAAAAAAAAGGCCGCACCCTGCCAAGGAGACGGCCAAAAAATTGTCGAGGCTTTTAACACTAACGTGCAGTAATCACCGACAGCTTGGTGATGCCCGCGCGCTCGATAGACGCCATGGCTCGCGCCACTTCGCCGTAATTCACACCATCATCGGCCTGCAGTTGTACCCGCACCTCCGGATCCTTGGCCTTGGCCGCCTGCAGGTTGAACTCAAGCAGGTCGGGCTGGATTTCGTCCTTGTTGATAAACAATTTGCCGGCGCCGTCGATGCTTACCACCAGCGGGTCTTTCTGCTCCACCGGGGCGACTGCTTGAGTCTTGGGCAGATTGATCGGGATCGAGTTGGTCAACAACGGTGCGGTGACGATAAACACCACCAGCAGCACCAGCATCACGTCCACCAGCGGCGTGACGTTGATCTCGCTCAGCACCTCATCACTGTCTTGCGTGGAGAAGGCCATTTCAGGACGCCTCCTTCACTTTTTGCGCGGTGCCGGCCGCGCTTTTGGTCAGCGCAGGGTGCAGCAGCACGCGGAAGGAATTCTTCTGCGCCAGGCTGTAGAAATCGTGGGCGAAGTCATCCAGGTCGGCCGCCGTGAGCTTGAGGCGACGCAGGAAGTAGTTGTAGACCAGCACCGCCGGCACGGCGACGGCGATACCCACACCGGTGGCCACCAGTGCCGCACCAATTGGGCCTGCCACGGTTTCCAGGCTGGCCGAGCCGGCGGCGCTGATGCCTTTGAGGGCTTCCATGATGCCCCACACGGTGCCGAACAGGCCGATAAACGGCGAGGTGCTGCCGATACTGGCGACCACGGCCAGGCCGGTTTCCAGAGAGCGGCGCTCACGCACAATTTGCTGGCGCAGGGCGCGTTCAAGGCGGTCCTGGTGATTGATGGCCTGGCTCAGGTCTGCCGCGTGCGGTGCATCACCGACCTGGATCGCGGCATAACCGGCCTGGGCCACACGGGCAGCAGCGCCGGGCTGGGTTTCGGCCAATTCAGCGGCGGAATCGAGACTCGACGCCGCCCAGAACTGTTTGTGGAACTTGCGATCCTGCGCTTTGAGGCGCCCGAACTGCACGCCCTTCAATAACGCCAGGCCCCAAGTGGCGACCGAAAAGACCACCAGCAGCCAGATCACCGCGCTTTCGATGGATTCAAGTGGAGATGCTAATGCCATGATGTTTTCCCTCTGTGCAGGTGGCGGCGTGTCCAACACACCGCTGCCGAATAGTTAGTGAATCTTGAAATCGATCGGGACACTGACCCAGCCGTCCTGCGCCACATCGCCCTGCTTGGCCGGCACGAAGCTCCAACGCTTTACGGCGGTCAATGCGGCGTCGTCGAGTTGCTGGCGACCGCTGCTTTTCTGAATCTGGATCTCACCCGGCTTGCCGCTGGCCAACACATGCACGCGCAACAACACCGTGCCTTCCCAGCCACGGCGCTGGGCCAGTGACGGGTACTCCGGCGCCGGGTTCTTCAAGTACGCGGCGTTGGCTGAAGCGGGTGTCACCGGTGCGGGTGACGGTGGAGCAGCCGGTGCTGGCGGAGCAGGAGGCGCAGGCGTCGGTGGTGCAGGCGGTTGCTCTACCGCTTTCGGTGCGGGCTTGGGTTCAGGCTTCGGCACCGGCTTTGGTTTGGGCTTGGGAACAGGTTTTGGCGGCGCAGGCTTGGCCGCCAACTCATCGACAACCGGCGGCGGTGGCTCAACCACAGGTGGCGGCGGTGGTGGCGGTACAGGCGGAGGCGGCTCCACCACTGGCGGCGCCGGTTGGGAAAATTCAATGGTCATCGGCGGGATTTCCGGCGGCACAATCGGCAGCACCGGCGTGGGCTTCTGGCTCACCCAATAGATCACCGCACCGTGCAGGGCCAGCACCAGTAACCCGAGCAGAATCCCTTCGCGACGGCTCGAAAAACGTTTCGGGGTTTTCTGCAAACGCAATTGCCCCAACGGCGCGCGGTGCGGCCGGCCAAGGTCGACCAACTCACCACCCGGTGCCTGGCGCCACTGCGCCTCGGGTGCACTGGCGGCGGTCTGGACATTGCCCATTGATTCACTCCCTACGGTTTTCACACAAAAAAACCGACAGGCCTGCCAAAGCGGCCGTCGAGGGCTGAATCATCGGGGCTAGACGCTTATCTCTTAAAGTAATCTTTGAAGTTATAGATAGATCAAAACTGAATAAACGAAACATCCTGAAACGCCAAGCCCACGTCTTCCGTGGCCTGGCGGCGAGGCGCTATTTTTCGATGCTTATCAGGCATACGAAATATTCAGAAAAGGCATGGCTCAACGGGAGCTATTTGTACATAAATCGAGCAATTGGCGTTGCAGCGTCTGCCCGGCCGCGCCTAAACCACTGCGGCCATACAGCGCAAGGCGCACGCCCTGGACCATGGGCAAGCCACTGTCATCGCCGAGCACCACATGCCCAGGCTGCACCACCCGTTGCGGCAACAAGCTGATACCCAAACCTGCCGCCACCGCCGAACACACACTGGCGAGGCTGGCGCTGGAATAACCGATGCGCCAACGCCAGCCACCGACTTCCAGGTGGTGCAGCATTTCATTGCGGTACAAACCGCCTACCGGAAACGCCACCAGGGGCAGCGGGTCGCGTCCAATCGACGGCATGCTGCGGCTGTCTACCCAACACAGCGGTTCCGGCCAAGAGGCCACACAGTCCTCGCTGTCACCCATCTGCTTGACCAGCAACACGTCGAACTCACCGGCGCGGTATTGGCGCTGCAACTCCGGGCCGAGACCACTGGTAACTTCCAGCCGCACGCGCGGGTAGGCCACCACAAAGGCCGACAGCAACGGCATCAGGCGTTCGGCGGCAAAGTCCTCCGGCACACCCAGGCGCAATACGCCGTCGCTTTGCTGGTTGATCAATACATCGGCGGCTTCTTCATGCAGCGCGAGGATGCGCCGCGCGTAGGCCAGCAAGCGTTCGCCCTCGGCGGTGGCCACCACGCGGCGCTGGTCACGGTCGAGCAACTGGCACGCCACGGCGTCTTCCAGGCGGCGGATCTGCTGGCTCACGGTGGATTGGGTCAAATGCAGACGCTCGGCAGCGCGGGTGAAATTGCCGCAATCCACCACGGCGACAAAACTGCGCAATAACACGGGATCGAACATGCTTGTCACCATTGCGTTTGCCACTGATTGGCATGGTTATATTTAATTTCAGAATACTCTGGCGGCTGGACATACTTCACGTCTCTTTTGCGCAAACGACAGGCCGTGCATGACGCTCAACCATTCATTCGCGGGAAAACTAGCCGGCTGGGGCCTTTTGGTCGTACTGGGCCTCAACCTGCGCCCCATCCTCAGCTCCATCAGCCCCTTGCTCGGCGAGATCCGCCAAGCCACCGGCCTGAGCTTCCAAAGCAGCGCCCTGCTCACCAGCCTGCCGGTGGTGTGCATGGGCCTGGTGGCGCTGGTGGGTGTGCGCGTGGAAGCGCGCCTGGGCGAGCGACGTGGCATCGCGCTGGGCCTGATGATGATTCTGCTGGCCTGCCTGACGCGCTGGTTGATGGGCCAGGCGTCGGCGCTGCTGGTTACGGCGTTACTGGGCGGCGCCGGTGTGGCGCTGATCCAGGCGCTGGTGCCGGCGATGATCAAGCGCGAATTTCATCACCGCGTGCCGGTGGCGATGGGTGTGTACTCGGCCTCATTGATGGCTGGTGGCGGGCTGGCGGCGTTGCTCAGCCCGCTGGTGGCCACGCATTTTCAGCAATGGCAGGCGGGGCTCGGCGTGTGGCTATTACCGGCGCTTGGGGCGTTATTGTTGTGGGCCTGGCTGCCGTTGGGCGCGGCGAGAAACCCGCCAATCGCGCCTGCCTTCAAAGGGCTGCGCAATCGTCGGGCGTGGCTGCTGGCGTTGTATTTCGGGCTGGTGAATTGCGGCTACATGAGCATGGTGGCGTGGCTGCCGGCCTACTACCAGCAACTGGGTTGGGGCGTGTTGCCGAGCGGTTCGTTGTTGGCGTTCATGACCATTTTCCAGGTGATCGCCGCGCTGCTGATGCCGGTGTTGGCCCAGCGCGGTATCGACCGTCGCCCGCTGCTCGGCATAAGCCTGTTGGCACAGACCATCGGCTACCTCGGCCTGATCCTCGCACCGCTCGAGTACCCCCACCTGTGGGTCGCCTTGTGTGGTTTTGGCCTGGGCGCGTGTTTCGCCCTGAGCCTGCTGCTGACCCTCGACCACCACCGCGACCCACGTCAGGCCGGGCAACTGGCGGCCTTCGTGCAGGGCGTGGGCTTTTTGATCAACGCGGTCTCACCCTGGCTGACCGGCTGGCTGCGCGAACTTACCGGCAACTTCGTCAGCGCCTGGGTGGTGCTGACCGTCACGGTGCTGGCGATGCTAGTGGTGACGCGGGTGTTCAGCCCGGCCACCTACCGCACCCACTCAGAAGTCGTAGCGCCCCGTCACGCCTAGGGTGCGCGGCGTGCCCAGCAAACCTT